>CALRYY010000027.1:0-46754 GCA_943372515.1 Ramlibacter sp. 2FC
CGCATTCCTCGCCAAACGTGCCCATGGCGCGGCCAGGTTCGTAGGCGTCTTCCAGGCCGTCCAGCATCATGTGGTCGTAGATGCGGTCGTGGCCGATGCGGATGCCGCTGCGGCCCTTGAGCAGCAAGTGCGGCGCGTTGGTCATGCTCTCCATGCCGCCTGCGACCATCACGTCGTGGCTGCCGGCCAGCAGCATGTCGTGCGCGAACATCGCGGCCTTCATGCCCGAGCCGCACATCTTGCTCAAGGTGACGGCCCCCGCGCTTGCGGGCAGGCCGCCCTTGAAAGCCGCCTGGCGCGCCGGGGCCTGACCCTGGCCGGCCATCAGGCAGTTGCCGAACAGCACTTCACTCACCAGTTCCGGGGAAACACCAGAGCGCTCCACGGCGGCCTTGATGGCGGCGCCACCCAGGTCGTGGGCGGACAGTGAGGCAAAGTCGCCCTGGAAACCGCCCATGGGGGTGCGCGCGGCGCCGACGATGACGATGGGATCAGACATGGTTTTCTCCTGAAGTTGAAGGATTGGGAGGTTGGTTGGGGGCCTGCCAGTGCAGGAAGCGCTTGTCGCGCTCATAGGGGAATACGTCGTGCACGTAGCCGGCCTGGATGCGCTCCTTGCGGCTTTGCCAGAAAGCGGCGTCCAGCAGGTCTGCGTGGTGCTTCATGAATACTTCGCGCACGGCATCGTTGCCCAGCAGGAACGGACCAAAGGTCTCGGGGAACACATCGCGCGGGCCCACGGAGTACCAGACCTCACCGCTCATTTCCTCTTCTTCATTGCGGGGGGCAGGCACGCGGCGGAAGTTGCAGTCGGTGATGTATTCGATCTCGTCGTAGTCGTAGAACACGACCTTGCCATTGCGGGTGACGCCAAAGTTCTTCCACAGCATGTCGCCGGGGAAAATATTGGCGGCCACCAGGTCCTTGATGGCGTTGCCATATTCCACCACCGCGTGCTGGATCTGCGCTGTGGCGCGCTCGTCGTCAGGCCCCGCGTCAAAGGCTTCCTGCAGGTAGATGTTCAGCGGGATCATGCGCCGCTCGATGTACAGGTGCTTGATGATGACTTCTTCGTTCCCGTCACCGTCGCGGTCTGAAATCTCAAGCTGGCTGGGCGCGAACTTCTGGATTTCTGCGATCAGCTCGTCTTCAAACCTGTCGCGCGCAAAGGCCACTTCGCTGTATTCCAGCGTGTCGGCCATGCGGCCCACGCGGTCGTGCTGCTTGACCAGCAGGTACTTGCCCTTGATCTGCTCGCGCGTCGTATCTTTTTGCGGCGGGTAGTAGTCCTTGATGAGCTTGAACACATACGGGAACGACGGCAGGTCAAACACCAGCATGACCATGCCCTTGATGCCGGGTGCGATGCGGAACTTGTCGCTGGAGTGTTTGAGGTGGTAGAGGAAGTCGCGGTAGAACAGCGTCTTGCCCTGTTTGGCCAGGCCCAGCGCGTTGTAGATTTCGTTGCGCGGCTTGCGCGGCATCAGGCTGCGCAGGAACTGCACATAGGCCGAGGGCACCTCCATGTCGACCATGAAGTAAGCCCGCGCAAAGCTGAACAGCGCCTGCAGCTCGTCGTCACCGAACAGGCAGGCGTCGATCACCAGCTTGCTATCGCGGTTGTGCAAGATGGGCAGCGCAAACGGCACTTCGTTGAAGCCGTTGATGATCTTGCCCACCACATACGCGCCCTTGTTGCGAAAGAAAAGGCTGGACAGCACCTGGATCTGGAAATTGGCGCGCAGCTTGACCTGCACGAGCCGGCCGCTCATGGCCTCCAGCACCAGCTGGGCGTCACGCGGCAGATCTTCAAACGGGCGCTGCAGGCGGAAGTTGTCGATGATGCGGACGATCGTGTCCAGCAACGTGTCGCGCGTGGGGTAGTAGGCGCGGTAGGTGGGCGCCGCAGCGGGCTCGTCGTTTTCTATGTATTCGGTACTGACGGCCGGGCGCACGAAGATGAAATCGTTATGAAAGTGCGTGCGGTGCAGTATCTTGGTGGTGACCGAGTTGAAAAACGTCTCGGCCAGCTCGGGCTGGTGGTGGTCCACCAGCAGGCCGATGTAGTGCAGCTTGACCTGCTGCCACACATCCATGGGCTGCTCGCCGGCCTTGAACTCCTTCTCAAGCCGCGCCGAGGCTTCTTTCACACGCAGGTCATAAAACTCGATGCGCTCGCGCTGCGCGCGCTGCTGGCCGTGCCAGTCGGCCGTTTCAAACCGGTGCTTGGCGCGGGCCGATTCGGTGCGGAACAGGCGGTAGTGGCGGTTGAAACCGTCCATCATCGCCTTGGCGATGTCATAGGCCAGCGGGGAATCCAGACGTTGGGGGAACATGGGGTGACCCTCTCTGATCAGTCCCGGCCTTTGGCCGAAACACCTGCCACGGCCGCGCGGTACAGGCTGTCCAGCCCGCCGTTGCCCGCCACCGTGAGATGCAGGTCCTGCAGCAGGCCGTCTTTCAGGCCGTACACCCAGCCATGCAGCGTCAACGGCTGGCCGCGGCCCCAGGCGTCCTGCACCACCGTCGTCTGGGCCACGTTCATGACCTGTTCGATCACATTGAGCTCGCACAGCACATCGTGCTGGTGCGCCACGGCCACCCCATCCAGCACGCTGCGATGGCGGTCTCGTACGTCCTTGATGTGGCGCAGCCAGTTGTCGGCCAGGCCCACACGCACGCCTTCCAGGGCGGCCTGTACGCCACCGCAGCCATAGTGGCCCACGACCATCAGGTGTTCCACCTTGAGCTGGTCCACCGCGTACTGGATGGTAGACAGGCAGTTCAGGTCGGTGGGCACCACCACGTTGGCCACGTTGCGGTGCACAAACACCTCGCCTGGCTCCAGCCCGGTGATCTGGTTGGCCGGCACCCGGCTGTCAGAGCAGCCGATCCACATGTAGCGCGGGCGCTGCTGCGCCTTCAGGCCCGTGAAGAAGCCGGGGCGTTCGCGTTCCATCTGGGCAGCCCAGGCGCGGTTGTGTTCAAACAGGTCGTGCAGGTCAGTGTTCATGGTCGTATTCTCGCTGTACGCCAATTACGTGTCATTGCGGGCTTGACCCGCAATCTATCTTCGGGTTTGACCCGTAATCCTTCTTCGGACTTGACCCGCAATCCATGTCGGTGTGCCAACATGGACCCCGGATCAAGTCCGGCGTGACAGGCGGCATCACATCGTCTCGGCAAACAGCTCGCGCCCAATCAGCATGCGGCGGATTTCACTGGTGCCCGCGCCAATTTCATACAGCTTGGCATCGCGCCACAGGCGGCCAAGCGGGTATTCGTTGATGTAGCCGTTACCACCGTAGATCTGGATGCCTTCGCCCGCCATCCAGGTGGCCTTCTCGGCGCACCACAGGATCACGCTGGCGCAGTCCTTGCGCACCTGGCGCACGTGCTCGGTGCCCAGCAGGTCCAGGTTCTTGGCCACGGTGTAGGCAAAACTGCGCCCGGCCTGCATCACGGTGTACATGTCGGCCACCTTGCCCTGAATGAGCTGGAATTCACCAATGCTCTGACCGAACTGCTTGCGGTCGTGGATGTACGGCACCACGTTGTCCATGACCGACTGCATGATGCCCAGCGGCCCGCCGGTGAGCACCGCGCGTTCGTAGTCCAGCCCGCTCATCAGCACCTTGGCACCGCCGTTCAGGCTGCCCAGCACGTTGGCCAACGGCACCTCGACGTTCTGGAACACCAGCTCGCCCGTGTGGCTGCCGCGCATGCCCAGCTTGTCGAGCTTTTGTGCGATGGAAAAGCCCTTCATGCCCTTTTCGATCAGGAAGGCCGTGACGCCACGCGCGCCCAGCTCGGGCTCGGTCTTGGCATAGACCACCAGCGTGTCGGCGTCGGGGCCGTTGGTGATCCACATCTTGTTGCCGTTGAGCAGGTAATAGCCACCCTTGTCCTCGGCCTTGAGCTTCATGCTGATCACGTCACTGCCAGCGCCCGGCTCGCTCATGGCCAGCGCGCCCACATGTTCGCCGCTGATGAGCTTGGGCAGGTATTTGGCGCGCTGTGCGTCGGTGCCGTTGCGCTTGATCTGGTTGACGCACAGGTTGCTGTGCGCGCCGTAGCTCAGGCCCACGCTGGCGCTGGCGCGGCTGATTTCTTCCATGGCGATCATGTGGGCCAGGTAGCCCATGTTGGCGCCACCGTACTCCTCGCTCACGGTGATGCCCAGCACGCCCAGGCTGCCCATCTTTTGCCACAGGTCCATGGGGAACTGGTCGCTGCGGTCGATTTCGGCGGCGCGCGGCGCAATTTCTGCCTGGGCAAATTCGCGTACGGCGTCGCGCAAGGCGTCAATGTCTTCGCCCAGCTGGAAGTTCAGGCCTGGAAGGTTGTTCATGTGAAGGTCTCCTTTAATTCTTGACGTCGTCGCGGCCGGTGATGGTCATCAGCGTCGCGCCCAGGGTGGCAATGAGTTTTTCGCGGCCGTTGTCGATGGCATACGCACGGCCCTCGGTCACGGTGATGGTGCGACCGGGCTTGACGACCTGGCCCACCATGCGAAAGCGCTGGCCCTTGGCCGGCGCCAGCAGGTTGATCTTGAATTCAATGGTCAGCACGCCTGCGCCGGCCGGCATCAGGGTGAACCCGGCATAGCCACAGGCCGAGTCGAGCGCGGTGGCCACCATGCCGGCATGCAGAAAACCGTGCTGCTGGGTCAAGCCGGGCGCCCAGTCCAGCAGGATTTCCACCGTGCCCGGGGCAATTTCGCCCAATGAGGCACCGATGGTGCCCATCGCACCCTGCAGCGCAAAACTGTCGCGTACACTCTGCGCGTAGCTTGCGTCCTTGGGCTCAAAGGTGTCGTGCGCCATGCACCGCTCCTGAATTGACGTTTACGTAAACGTCAATTATGTCTGATTTGGGTTATTTCGCCTTGTCCATGCGGGCCAGCAGCGCACGGGCTTCCTTCTCATGGACCTTGATCTCGTCCAGGTTGGCCTGCAGGTCGGCCATCTGCTCTTCCAGCTGCTTGCGGTGCTGGGCCAGCACGGCCAGAAATTTGCGCAGCTGCGGCCCGGTATCTCGCGGGCTGTCATAGGTGTCGATGATTTCGCGGGCCTCGGTCAGGCTCAGGCCCAGGCGCTTGGCGCGCAGGGTCAGCTTCAGCCTCGTGCGGTCGCGCGCGCTGTACACCCGGTTGCGCCCGCCGGGGCCGGACCGCTCGGGCTGCAGCAGCCCCATGTCTTCATAAAAGCGCATGGCGCGCGTGGTCAGGTCAAATTCCCGGGCCAGGTCGCTGATCGTGTAGGTGGTCGTCGCCATGGTTCAAAAGTTCTCGTGTACCGGGGTGACAGCAGCAGTGCAGTGCGCTGCCTACAATGGGCCGATTAAAAATGACGTTTACGTCAACGTCAATCCTACTCCAGGCCCCCACCCCGCATGAACGCACTTGAACACCAGCTGCAGTACACCTTTGGTGACGCGATGCCAGCGCCCGGCATGACGATGGAGGTGGCGCCGGGTGTGCGGTGGATCCGCATGGCGCTGCCATTTGCGCTGGACCACATCAACCTGTGGCTGCTGCGCGATTGGCTGGACGGCCCGGACGGAACCAGAACACAGGGCTGGACGGTGGTGGACTGCTGCATCACCCATGACGAGTCCAAGGCGCAATGGGAATCCATTTTTGCCACCCAGCTCGAAGGCCTGCCCATCCTGCGCGTGATCGTGACGCACATGCACCCCGACCACATCGGCCTGGCGCACTGGCTGTGCGCGCGCTGGAACGCGCCGTTGTGGATCAGCGCCACCGACTACAACGCAGCGCGCCTGGGTTCGCAAAGCACCACCGGCTTTGGCGGCGGGGCTGCGGCCGATTTCTTTGCATCGCACGGCCTGACCGACCCCGAATCCATCGACAAAATCCGCGGGCGCGCCAGCTATTACCCCAGCATGGTGCCGGATGTACCGCGCAGCTTCCGCCGCCTGCAGGACCGCCACACCGTCACCATCGGCGCTCGGGCCTGGCAGTGCATTGCCGGCTATGGCCACGCACCTGAGCACATGGCGCTGTACTGCGACGAATTGCACCTGCTGATCAGCGGCGACATGATGCTGCCGCGCATTTCCACCAACGTGAGCGTGTACGACGTGGAGCCCGAATCCAACGCGCTGGCTTCGTTCCTTGAATCCATCGACCGCTTCGCCCCGCTGCCGCAAGACACGCTCACGCTGCCGTCACATGGCAAGCCGTTTCGTGGCCTGCACGCACGCATTGCCCAGCTGCACGAACACCACCGCGACCGCCTGGCAGAGGTACTGGAGGCCTGCACCATGGCGCCGCAGTCTGCAGCCGATGTGCTGCCGGTGCTTTTCAAACGCAAGCTGGATCTGCACCAGACCACCTTTGCCATGGGCGAGGCCGTGGCGCACCTGCACCTGATGTGGTTTGACGGGCGGCTCAAGCGTGAGCTGGGGTCTGACGGTGTGTGGCGCTTTCGGGCTGCGTGAGGGCAGCGGTCCATTCACGGGCGAACCCCACCAGGTTGACCATCTGCGCCAGGCAATGCCGCCCGCATGCACCGTCCAGCGGGTACGCATAGCGCAGCAGCAATTCGCCGCTGGCGGGGTCCCGGCAAAAGGCCGCCCCATTTGGTTGTTCCGCCAATGCGAAATTGGCATCCATCATGGCCATTGCTTCGGCGTTGGCCTGTTCACCGGGTTCGCGCAAGCCCAGGGGAATGCCCACCAGCGCCGCATGCGGGCGCAACCGCGGCAGGTGGGCCACCACCACCTCAACGTCCTCGAAGTGCAGCGAAAAGGAAAACGCCTGTGTGCCGGGCGGGCCGGGTTGAGCGGGCTGACCCAACACGTCGCACAGCGCCAGGTACAGGTCGCGAAAGCGCCACGCAGCGTCCAGCGCGGCCTCGGCGTCGTGCACTGCCCCGCTGGCGGCACCCCGGCCCGGCGACAGCAGTTCGGGGTGGACGCTGCGATGGCGCTGCCAGTGCAGCACCACATCCACCATGTGCGATGCCCGCTGGTAGGCGTCCAGCGCAGACAGGTCGGGCAGCGCGCAGGGCCATTGCATGGTGATGTCGCCGCTCAGCGGGTTGCGGCCAAAACGCGGTGAGTCGACGTCTGGCAGCACGGAGTTGGCGTCCAGCAGCGCAAACCATGCGCGCGCGGCCTCGTCGTCGCCTTCCCCAGGCGCATCGAGCTGCGCCGTCAGGAAGGCCTGACGCCCACGCCCCGAGGGCAGCTCCACGGCAGTGATCGCCACGCCGCGCAGGTGCATGGTGCTGGCCCGCGTGCCATCCCCCTGGGGCACCACACACGGTTTACCGATGCCTGCGAGTTCGCAGATGCATTCGCAAAAATCGTCGAAGCTGGCTAGAGGCATGAGTGCCCCCCGCCAAACAGCAAAGCCATCCCGGCAGCTGCGGGGGAGGACGTACGCAGAACGGCGTGGTTTCCTGTTTCACTGCTGGCGTCAAACGCGCGGTTTACCGCCAGCGCCACCGCCACGGCTCGCGCAAGGTCATCGTGACCCGCTGCAAAGCCGTGTCCCGAATCATGCACGGCCGCCATCGCACGCGCCGTCGATCCAGCGCCGCTGCTGGCGGCATTGGCCGCGACATCACCATGCGAAACGCGTGATGGCAATGCGCCAGAAAGGGCAAGGCCTGGGGGTCGATCAGGGATTCGCATGGGGGCAACGGGTTTGCGTCCATGCTAGGAACGCACCTGGTTCCACGCAACCATACGGAGGTCTGGCGCAGCCCGATGCCAGCGGTTCAGGCCGGGCCGGGAAGCTGCGGCGGCAGCGTGTCGTCCTGCAAGGTGAAAAAGAAAGTGGCGCCGCCCTCAGACCCGGAATGCGCCCACACGCGCCCATGGTGCCGGTCGATGATGCGCTTGACGGTGGCCAAGCCAATGCCCGTTCCCGGAAATTCGCGCTCGGTGTGCAGGCGCTGGAACGCGCCAAACAGCTTGGCGGCGTACGCCATGTCAAAACCGGCACCGTTGTCGCGCACGAAGTAGGCTCCGCCTGCTTCGCGCCCGAAGATGATGTCGGCCTGTGCCTTTTGCGACGAGAACTTCCAGGCGTTGGCCAGCAGGTTCTGCATCACGACATGGATCAGCCTGGGGTCTGCCTGCACCCGCAGGCCGCCTTGCACTTGCAGGCGTACCCGGCGGTCGGGCTCGTGGGCCTGCAGATCCTGCAGCAGCTCGTGTGCCATGGCGCTCAAATCCACTTCGCGGTGGTGCATCGGGGCGCGCGACACCTGAGCCAGCGACAACAGGTCTTCAATCAGTTCGCTCATGCGGCCCACACCGGCTTCAATGCGGCTCATGTAATGCCGCGGACGCTCGCCCTGGGTATCGCCCAGCTCGCGGCGCAGCAGCTTGGTGAACCCGTCCATGGCCTGCAGTGGCGCCCGCAGGTCATGCGACACCGAATACGAGAATGCCTCCAGTTCCTCATTGGACCGCTTCAGCGCCTCTTCGTAGGCCTTGAGCTCCGTGATGTCGGCGTCAATGCCGACCCAGAAGCTCACCTGCCCGCCTGCGTCCAGTACAGGAACAGCACGGTAAGACATGGTGTGGTAGCGCCCGTCGTTTCCGCGGATGCGCCGCACCCCCCTGTAGGGTGTACCTTCGTCGCGGTTTTTGTACCAGTTGGCCAGCGTCGCTTCGCGGTCGTCAGGGTGAAGCCGCTGGACCCAGCTGGAACCCAGGCCTTCGGGCGGCTGGCCGCCCACCAGCTCGTACCAGTGGCGGTTGATGTAGGTCACTGCGCCTTCGGTGTCAGCCGTCCACACCACCTGGGGCGCCTGCTCGGCCAGCGCACGAAACAGTGCCTCCTGGCGGGTCAGCTCAGCCGTGCGCTGGGCAATGCGGGCCTCCAGATCGGCGTTCAGGCTGCGCACCTCTTCAATCAACCGGGCCTTCTCGATCGCCGCGGTCGCCAGGTGGGCCAGCTCAATGGCCACGTATTCGTCCTGTCTGGAAAATTCGCCTTCGTACCTGTCTGACAGCTGCAGAACGCCGATGTTGCGTCCGCCCGAGCTGATCAGCGGCACCGCCAGCCAGCCGTGCATCGGTGGGTGGTTGGCGGCGTGTGCGTCAAAGCCATGCCAGCGCGGGTGCGCCAGCAGCTCGGCTTGCGTCATGCGCACCGGCTTGTTGGTCTCGCACACCATGGCATAAATGCCGCTGCCGTCGGGCGCCGGCAATGCCTTCGTCTTCCAGTGGTCGTATTTTCCGGACAACGAGAACGCGTGGACGAAATGCCCCTGATCCTCGTCGCTGCTGATGCTGATGACTGCCTGATGGGCGCACACCACAGCGCGCGCCTGCTCCACAACCTCCTGCAAGGTGGCCTGCAGGCTGGCCTGTTGGGTGATCACCTGTGCGGCATCGGCGGCGCGCTGCAGCGTGAACACATGCTCCTGCACCTCGGCTTCGGCGCGCTTGCGCTCGCTCACGTCGCGCTGCACCGCAATGAAGTGCGTCAGGCGTGCGCTGTCGTCAAACAAGGGGGCGATGTCGAGTTCAACCCAGTAAGCTTCGCCGGTTCGGGTGTAGTTGATGACCTCTTCGCGCACAGGGCGGCGTTGCGCCATCGCCTCGCGTATGCGTGCCAGCGCAGCCCGGTCACTGCCCGGGCCCTGCAGCAGGCGCGGCGACTGGCCCACCAGCTCGTGTACCTGGTAACCGGTCATGCGCACCACGGCTTCGTTGACGTAGACAATACGCGGCCCCGGCGCGTCAATCGGATCGGCCTCGGTGATGATCACGACCTCGTTGAGGCGACTGACCGCGTTGCGCAGTAGGATCAGCTCCGACTGCGCCTGCTTGCGCGCCGTAATGTCCTGCACCACACCGGCGCGGCGCACCGCAGTGCCGGTGTCGTCCAGGTACACCCGTCCCATCTGATGGATCCAGCGAACCCCACCGTCCGGCAACACAATGCGGTATTCCATCTCCAGCGACTGGCCTTGCCGGATGGCATCCTTTCGCCGCTGCATGAACACGTCGCGGTCCTCAGGGTGCATCATTTGCAGCATTGACTGGATTCGCCCGTCAAAGCTGCCCGGAGCCCGCCCGAACAGGGCGTACACCTGGTCGGACCACCACAGCAGGTTGGTGGAGAGGTCCAGCTCCCAGTTGCCGATACGGCCGATCTCCTGCGCCTCCAGCAGCCGGTGCTGGGCCTGGCGAAGCGCCACCAGGCTGCGTGCCTGCTCGACCTGCAGCCGGCGCACGTCGGTCAGGTCAGTCATCATGACCAGTGCGCCCACGATCTCGTTGTCCTGGCGCATAGGCAGGTAGCTGCAGCGCAGCGTGCGGCCCTGGGGCACTTTGGCGTTGCGGATTTCAATGTCCATGTCGAGCCCGCTTTCGCCGCGCAACGCGCGCTGCAGGGGCAGCTCACCCGCGGGCACGTGCTGGTCCGTGCCGGGCAGGTAAACGCCATAGCGCACCGACCAGGTGTCCAGGGATGGCAAGGCGGGTTCCAGGTCAAACAGCTGCTTGGCGGGTTCGTTTTGCAGCAATACACGGCCTTTGCTGTCCACCGCCACCAGTACTTCCTGCATGCTGTTGAGCACCAGGTCCAGCGTGCCGTAGGCCTGCCGGCTGTGGGTCAGCTCGGTTTCCAATGACTGCTGGCGAAGCTGAAGTGATTCAGCCATGAGGTTGAAGCCTTCAGCGATTTTTGCAAACTCGTTGGTAGCGCGCGGTGCCTGCACGGCCAGCCGCGTGTCCAGCTTGCCCTGGCTGATCTCTTGGGTGGCCTCCACGATCTGGCGCGCCGGCCCGGCGATGATTGCGCCGCCCACCAGCCACGCAGCCGCGCTGCCCAGCAAAGCCACCAGCGCCACCAGCAGCAGTTCACGTGCGAGCCAGTCACGCGCGGGAGCGACCACCTGCTCACGGTCGATGTTGACCAGAACGAACAGGCCTCCCTGCGCCGCACCGCGCCCCGGCATCAACGCAAACAGGCGCATTTGGCCCTGCGCGTCGGGGCCCTCGCCCAACAATGGTTTGCCCTCTCGAATGGCCTCGCGCAGCCGGGCATTTGCCACGGTCTGGCCTACCGGAAAAACGGAGTTGCTGGTGGCCAGCACGGTGCCGCTGCTGTCCAGCACCGCCATGCGGGCGCCGGGTGGCAACTGTATGCCTTCCAGTGAACGGGCAAGCTCGCGCAGATCCAGTGCGGCAAATGCCACTGCCCGTACATCGCCGCCGGCGTCGAGCAGGGGCAATGCAAACGTGATCACCGGCACGCGCGACAAACGGCCTTCCTGGTACTGGCTGATGGCAAAGGCCTTGGTCGCCAGTGCAGCCCGGAAATAGGCCCGGTCACCCACAAATGTGCTGGTCTTGCTGTCCAGCGCATGGCAGCGCGTGTAGCCGTCAACCCCTGTCAGGCCCATGTTGGCATAGGCGGGGAAACGCCCCCGGAAGCGGTCAAAGTACGCGTCGCAGCGGAAGTCCTTGCCGTCATGCAAGTCCGGCAGGTTGACCATGGCCGTCAGCAGCAGCCGGGCGGACTCCGCTACGCGCTCCTGGCTCGCCATGGCCAGCGACGCCGCGAACTCAAGGCTGGCGCGCGCACGTTCCAGTTCCAGGTCAGCCTGGCTGGCCGCGCGGTACAGCGAGAACGCCAGCAGCGGCGTGATCGCAGCGATCACCAGCAGGACCAGCCGCGCGCGCAGGCCAAAGCTGCGGGTCCAGGCCCAGGCCGCAACGTGGTTGGGGTTTGACGCCAGGTTCACCTGGCCAGTTTAAGCCCGGGCCGCTGGCAACCCAATAGGTTCAGACCCCCGGCCTCAGACTGATTCGTTGACGCTGAGCCAGTAAACCTGCAATTTGCCCAATTGCTCGGTAAAGCGGTCAAAATCCACCGGCTTGCGCACGAAGCTGTTGGCGCCACACCTGTAGCTGGCCAGGATGTCTTCTTCCTCGCTGGAGGAGCTGAGCACCACGACAGGGATAGTGTCTGTGCGCGGGTCGGCGCGCATGCGCTGCAGCACCTCGTGGCCGGACAGCTTGGGCATCTTCAGGTCCAGCAGCACCAGCGAGGGTTGGTCATGCACGTCGCGCAGCGCATATTGCCCCTGCGCAAACAGGTAATCGAGCGCCTCGGCCCCATCCGTGGCCACGGCGATTTCGCCCACCAGCCCGCTTTCGCGCAGGGTGAGCGTGGTGAATTCCAGATGGTCCGGGTTGTCCTCAACGACAAGGACGTTTTTCTTGTGGTGCATCGCGGCCTCGGGCAATACGTGCTGGCGCATCTTAACAAGGGTGCAACGCGTTGTAACCTCGCAGCGTATTACCAGGGTGGCACGGGGTCGTCGCGCAGCTCGCCGCGCAGCCGGGCGTAGTCGGGCATCACCGTTGCCACCGTGTCCCAAAAGCGCGGACTGTGGTCCATGACGCGCAAGTGGCTCAGCTCGTGGGCCACCACATAGTCGATCACCGACTGGCGCAGGTGAATCAGGCGCCAGTTCAGGCGGATGGCACCGTCAGCGCTGGCGCTGCCCCAGCGCGTGCCGGCGCTGGACAGGCTGAGCTTGCGCCAGCGCACACCCAGCTGCGGCGCAAAATGGTCCAGCCGTTCAGTGAACAGGCGCTTGGCCTGGCGCATCAGCCAGGCCTGCACCGCGTCGCGGATCTGCGCTGGCGTGGCGGTGTGCGGCAGCCCCACGTGCAAGGTCAGGCGGGGTACGCCGGGCAGCGATTCAGCATCACTGTTGAGCACTGCGCCTACCGCGTCAAAGCCGTGGCGCGGGTCCAGCACCACGATCACGCTCTGGCCCAGGAAGGGGATGGTGGTGCCGTCTTTCCACTCAATGCGCGCAGAATCCAGCCGCTGGCGGCGCTCGCGCATTTCGTCCAGCTTCTTCACGATCCAGCCGGCTTTTTCGCGCACGGCGGCGTCGATTTCGTACAGCGGCACCCATTTGGGCGCGCTTACCACCAGCCCGTCGGGCCCGACCACAAAACCGATGGTGCGGCGCTTGCCCCGGCGAAATTCATACGCCACATGGGTGTTGGCCAAAAGCGCTTCGCGGTTGGCGCGCGGGTGGCGAAAGGTAGCTGGCGTCAGAACCTGCTGCAGCGTGGGCTCGGGCTGCGTGGGGCCAGTGAACGGGGGAGGCTTTGGGGCTGCGGGAGCAACAACAGGCGCAGGCTGCGGATCGAACAGGTCGAGGGTGAACTGGAGGAGCCGCTGCATGGACAGCGAGTTTACCGGTAGGCCTCGGGGTCAAGCCGGCGCATCTCGGATTCAATCCAGGCCTCAACCTCGCGCATCAATTCGTCGGGCTCGCGGCCGGCGCTGGCAATGGGTCTGCCGATGGACACATCCACCACGCCCGGTACCTTGACGAAGGCACGGCGCGGCCAGCACTTGGCCGATGTGACCGCGATCGGGATCACGGGGGCGCCGGTCTCGATGGCCAGGCGCGTGCCGCCGCTCTTGTAGGTGCCTTTTTGCCCCCGCGGGATGCGTGTGCCCTCGGGAAACATGATGACCCAGATGCCCTGGGCCAGCAGGCGCTTGCCCTGCTCCACCACCTTGTTGAAGGCCTGCGCGCGCTGGCTGCGGTCGATGTGGATCATGTCCATGCGGCCCATGGCCCAGCCGAAAAACGGCACGTAGATGAGCTCCTTCTTGAACACGTAGGCCAGCGGGTGCGGCATGAGCGTGGGCATGAGGAAGGTCTCGAAAGTGGACTGGTGCTTGACCAGCAGGATGGCCGGGCTGGTCTTGCCCTGGGGCAGGTTGTCCATGCCGCTGACGCGCACCTGGATGCCGCACAGGACGCGCGCACCGGCTATCTGCCAGCTGAGCCAGCGGGCAGCTTTCCAGTACATCTGCTCGCCACTGGCCCACAGGGATGCGCTCACCATCCAGATACCCCAGGGGATGACGGTCACGAGCATCAGCAGGGCATGCAGGACGGAGCGGATGAAAGCCATGGCGGTAAAGAAAACTGGATCGTTACTTGGGAACGGCCGGGCGCGCCAGCAATGCATCGGCAAAAGCGGCCAGGCTGTCGTGCACCACGGTGCCGGGCGGAAAGGTGCCCGGCAGTGGCTGGCCGCGATACTGTGCGCCCTTGCCGGTCAGCACCAGGTGCGGCTCGCAGCCCACCGAAGCGCCAGCCTGCACATCGCGCAGGCTGTCGCCTACGCAGGGCACGTCCTTGAGGTCCACGCCATAGCGTTCACCCACCTGTTCGAACAGGCCCGGCAGCGGCTTGCGGCAGTTGCAGGCTTCGTCGGGGCTGTGCGGGCAGTAAAAGACGGCGTCAATGCGCCCGCCGTGCGTGGCCAGCAGCTTGTGCATCTTGGCATGCATGGCGTTGAGCGACGCCACGTCAAACAGCCCCCGGCCCAGCCCGGACTGGTTGGAAACCACCACCACATGCCAGCCGGCGTGATTCAGCCTGGCGATGGCCTCCAGCGAGCCGGGCAGCGGGTGCCATTCCTCGGCCGTCTTGACGAAGTCGTCGCTGTCGGCGTTGATGGTGCCGTCGCGGTCGAGGATGACGAGTTTCATGGGGTTCCTGTCATGCCGCGAGGCGCGACAAGTCGGCAACCCGGTTCATCGCCACATGCAGCGTGGCCAGCAGGCCCAGGCGATTCAGGCGCAGGTCAAGCTGCTCGGCATTGACCATCACGCCGTCAAAGAACGCGTCCACCGGCGCGCGCAGCGCGGCCAGGGTTTGCAGCGACGCGGTGTAGTCGCCTGATTCAAACTGCGCGTTGGCCTGCGGCGCCACCTTCTGCATGGCGGCGTACAGGGCCTTTTCGGCGTCTTCGTGCAGCAGCATTTCGCTCACATGCGGGTCCACCGCGCCGTCGGCCTTTTTCAGGATGTTGCCGATGCGCTTGTTGGCGGCTGCCAGCGAGGGCGCCTCGGGCAGCGCGGCGAAGGCGCGCACTGCCGCGAGGCGCTTGCCCACGTCGCCGAGGCGCTGCGGGCGCAGGGCGAGCACGGCGTCGACTTCCTGCGCGCTGTAGCCCTGTTCGCGCAGGCTGCCGGCCAGGCGGTCGTAAATAAAGGCGACCAACGCCTCCACCGGTTCGGCGCGGGCTGCGGGCAGCTTGTCGCCAAACGCGTCGTAGCCCGCATTCACCAGTGCCTGCAAGTCCAGCGGCAGGTCGCGCTCCACCAGCATGCGCACCACCCCGAGCGCATGGCGGCGCAGCGCGAACGGGTCCTTGTCGCCGCTGGGCAGGTTGCCGATGCCGAACATGCCCACCAGCGTTTCAAGCTTGTCGGCCAGCGCCACCACCACGCCAGTGGTGTTGCGCGGCAGTTCGTCGCCGGCAAAGCGCGGGCGGTAATGGTCTTCAACGGCGTTGGCAATCTCGTCGCCCAGGCCATCATTGCGGGCGTAGTAATTGCCCATGATGCCCTGCAGCTCGGGGAACTCGCCCACCATGTCGGTCAGCAAATCGGTCTTGGCCAGTTGCGCGGCCTGGTCGGCCTTTTGCACCAGGGTGGCGTCGCCCCGCTGCAGTGCGATGGCGCGGGCAATGGCACGCACGCGCTCCACCCGCTCGCCCTGCGTGCCCAGCTTGTTGTGATAGACCACTTTGGCCAGGCCGGCTACGCGGGACGCCAGCGTTTTCTTGCGGTCCTGGTCGAAGAAGAACTTGGCGTCGGCCAGGCGTGGGCGCACCACGCGCTCGTTCCCCTGAATCACCGCGCTGGCGTCATCAGGCGTGATGTTGCTGACCACCAGGAACTTGTTGGTGAGCTTGCCCGCGGCGTCCAGCAAGGGGAAGTACTTCTGGTTGGCCTTCATCGTGAGGATCAGGCACTCCTGCGGCACGTCCAGGAACTGCTTTTCAAACTCGCACACCAGCACGTTGGGGCGCTCGACCAGCGCCGTCACTTCATCCAGCAAGGCGTCGTCTTCAATCGGTCGCGCACCGCCACCGACCCTGGCGGCCGCTGCGGCCAGCTGGCGGGCAATCTCGGCCTTGCGCTCGGCAAAGCTGGCGATCACCGCGCCGTCTTGGGCCAGCGTGGCTGCGTAGCTGTCGGCGTCCTTGAACACCACGGGCGACACAGCCGCCTCAAAGCGGTGGCCTTGCGTGCTGTTACCTGCCTGCAGGCCCAGCGCCTGCACCGGCACCACCGTGCCGCCATGCAGCGCCACCAGCGAATGCGCCGGGCGCACAAAGCTCACGCTGCTCCAGCCCGGCAGCTCGCAACCCGATTCGAGCTGGTAAGTCATGACCTTGGGAATGGGCAGCCTGGCCAGGCTCTCGGCCAGCGCCTTTTGCAAGCCGTCGGCCAGCGTGGCACCCTTGACCGTGCTGTCGTAAAACAGCGCTTCGGCCTTGCCGTCCAAGGCGCGCTTCAAGCCCGGCACAGCTGATACGTCGGCGCCCAGCGCCTGCAGTTTCTTGACCAGCGCGGGCGTGGCGTTGCCCGCTGCGTCCAGGCCAACGCTCACAGGCATGAGCTTTTGCGACACGGCCTTGTCCGCGGCCTGTGCGGACACTGCCGTGATGTGCGCGGCCAGACGGCGCGGCGACGCAAAGCTTGTGAGCTTTGAATCCGCAGATGTGAGGCCCTGGGCCTTGAGCTGGTCCAGCAGCACGCCGGCAAAGGCGTCACCCAGCTTCTTGAGCGCTTTGGGCGGCAGCTCTTCGACAAACAGTTCAACAAGAAGGTTTTGAGTCGTCATTTTTCTTACGGGGCCTTCCTGTTCGTTTGCTCAACCCACTCGCGCGGCGCCATGGGGAAGCCCAGGCGTTCACGGCTGTCGTAATAGCTTTGCGCGACGGCGCGCGCCAGGTTGCGGATGCGGCCGATGTAGGCGGCGCGTTCGGTCACGCTGATGGCGCCACGGGCGTCCAGCAGGTTGAAGCTGTGCGCTGCCTTGAGCACCTGCTCGTAGGCAGGCAGCGCGAGTTGCTGATCCATCAAATACTTGGCCTGCTTTTCGTGGGCGTTGAAGGCAGTGAACAAAAAGTCGGCGTCGCTGTGTTCAAAGTTGTAGGTGGACTGCTCCACCTCGTTTTGCTTGTAGACGTCGCCATAGCTCATGGTGTCGGTCCACTTCAGGTTGTAGACGTTGTCCACGCCCTGCAAATACATGGCCAGACGTTCCAGGCCGTAGGTGATCTCGCCGGTGATGGGCTTGCAATCGATGCCGCCGACCTGCTGGAAGTAGGTGAACTGCGTCACCTCCATGCCGTTGAGCCAGACCTCCCAGCCCAGGCCCCAGGCGCCCAGCGTGGGGTTCTCCCAGTCGTCTTCCACAAAGCGGATGTCGTTCTTTTTCAGGTCGAACCCCAGCGCCTCCAGCGAGCCCAGATACAACTCAAGAATGTTGCTGGGCGCGGGCTTGAGCACCACCTGGTACTGGTAGTAGTGCTGCAGGCGGTTGGGGTTCTCGCCATAGCGGCCATCCTTGGGGCGGCGGCTGGGCTGCACATATGCAGCCTTCCAGGGCTCGGGGCCCAGGGCGCGCAAAAAGGTGGCGGTGTGGCTGGTGCCGGCACCGACTTCCATGTCGTACGGCTGCAGCAGCGCGCAGCCCTGGGCGTCCCAGTAGGACTGCAGCTTGAGGATGATCTGTTGGAATGTGAGCATCGGTGGGTAAGGGCCGGGAGCACCCGCGTAAACCCTTGATTTTACGGGCCAATCGCCGGTTTACCCTTTGCGCATGACCGCGCAACAACTGATCCTGAGCCTGGTGTTGGCGACCATGGTGTTTTCCGTGGCGCTGGAACTGAAGATTGACGACTTCCGTCGGGTGGCGCAAACGCCGCGCGCAGTGGTCTGCGGGCTGATTCCGCAGTTCATCCTGCTGCCTGTGGGCACCTGGGCCGCCACTCTGGTGCTGGACCTGCCCCCCAATGTGGAAGCGGCCATGATGCTGGTAGCGTCATGCCCCGGCGGGTCGTTGAGCAACGTCATCACGCACTTCGGGCGCGGCAACACGGCGTTGTCGGTCAGCGTGTCGGCCGTGGCCAGCCTGATTGCGCTGGTAGCCACTCCGTTCAACTTCAGCTGGATGGTGGCGGCCAACCCGGCCACGGCCGGTTGGCTGCGTACGCTGGCTATTGACCCGTCGGGCATCTGGATCAGCTTGCTTTTGCTGTTGGCCGTGCCCATGGCGCTGGGTCTGTTGTTTTCACACAAGCTGCCGGCGCTGACCGGCAAGATCCAGAAGCCGTTGGCCAATTTTTCGCTCGTCGCGCTGCTGGCGTTCATCGTGCTGGGGCTCATCAAGGAGCGCCAGTTGCTGACGCTGGGCCTGCTGCCCACACTGGGCGTCGTAGTGCTGCACAACGCCAGCGGTCTGCTGTTCGGCTACCTGACCAGCGTCGCCATGAAGGTCAGCGAGCGCGACCGCCGCGCCGTGATGATCGAAGGCGGCATGCAGAACTCTGGCCTGGCCCTGGGCATCATCGCCGTGCAGTTCAACAGCGACCTGGGCATGGTCGTCATTGCCAGCCTGTGGGGCATCTGGCACATCGTCAGTGGCCTGGCCTGCGCACTGTGGTGGCGCCGGAAAGACGCGCGTTCAGCGCTGGCGGCGACCTGACCAGGCCGCCCAGCCGACCACCAGCAGGCCCAATGCCCACAACGGCCACAGCCCCAGGCGCGACACCCACTGCGCAAACGGCGTGGCACCCGTGCGGCCTTCTACGGCGCCCGTGAGCACACCGCGCGTGTGGCGCGGCAGGCTGTGCGTGACAACACCCCGGTGATCGATGATCACGGTGGCGCCGGTGTTGGTGGCGCGGATCATGGGCCGCTCAAACTCCAGCGCGCGCATGCGGCTGATCTGCAGGTGCTGGTCAATCGCCACGGTATTGCCGAACCAGCCGATGTTGCTGACGTTCACAAAGATGGTAGGAGCGGGCGTGGCGCCGGCAAAGCGCGCGCCCAGCTCCTCGCCAAACAGATCCTCGTAGCAGACATTGGGCGCCAGTTGCTGGCCCTGCCATTCAAACGATGGTGCGCCGACATCGCCGCGGTTGAAATCACCCAAAGGGATGTCCATCAAGTCGGTGAACCACCGGAACAACGGGGGGATGAACTCGCCAAACGGCACCAGGTGGTGCTTGTCAAACTGATAGACGGGTGCGCCGGGTTTCAAGCCGATGACGGAGTTGGTGTAGCCATCCTTGAAGCTGCCCAGCGGGATGCCCACCAGCGCGGCCTGGCTGCCGGTGGCAAAGCGCTGCTGCAGCGCATCCCAATAACCCGCCGGCAACTGCTGGGGCAGCATGGGCACAGCGGTCTCGGGCGTCACGACCAGCGCCGCGCGCGCATCGCGCAGCTGCTCGCCATACCAGTGCAACGCCATGGGCACGCCAGTGCCAGGCTGGAATTTTTCGTCCTGCGGCACATTGCCCTGCAGCAGCGCCACCTGCAGTTCGCCCGCAGACTGGGTGCCGGTGCCGCCACCCATCTGGGCTACCGAAGGCAGTGTCAGCAGCGCCAGCACCGCAATGCGCTGCAACCGTCCGCAGGCCTGCACGCGCGCCGCGCTTGTGGCCAGCCAGGCGGCCACCGCGCCCAGGCCGTAAACGCCCAGCCAGGGCGCGTAGCCCGCCAGCAAGCCGTCGGTATGTGCATAGCCGCCCGCGCCCCAGGGGAAGCCGGTGAACCAGCTGCCACGCGCCAGCTCGGCCAGCGTCCACAGGGCGGCGAACACCGAGGCGCCCTTCACCGGGCTCATCCACCCCAGGGCCACCCAGGCGGCACAGGCCGCAGCGTAATACAGCGCCAGAAAAGCGGCGAGCGCCAGCACGGCCAGCGCCGCCAGCGGCGCAGCCAGGCCGCCATAGGTGTGCATGGAAATGAAGAGCCACCAGAACGTGCCCGTCAGCCAGGCGGTGGCAAACAGCCAGCCCACAAGCGCCGCGCGCTTGTAAGACAACTGGCGCTGCACCAGCCAGGCCAGCGCGCCCAATGAAACCAGTTGCAGCCACCAAACAGGCTGCCCACCCAGCGCCCCCCGAAAAGGCCAGGCCATGGATGCAGCCTGCGCCAGGCCCGCCAGCAGCGCGAAAACCAAAGGGTACAGACGCGCAGCCAACCGCGTCAGCCTGCGTCGCCGTCGTCCTTGACCGGCGAGACCTTGAACCAGCGCACCGCGCCGCCCTTGGTGTGCAGCACCACGAAGTCCAGCCCGGCCAGCGTGTGCTGTTCGCCGCGCTTGGGCACATGGCCCATCTCGTGGGCGACCAGGCCGCCGATGGTGTCAAAAGCGCCCTCGCCGTCAGTACGATTCAGCGCTACGCCAAAGGCTTCGCTCACGCGTTCAATCGATGTGTCACCGCTCACGCGGTAGGTGCGGTCAGCCAGGCCGAAGATGTCGCCTTCGTCTTCGGCGATGTCGAATTCATCCTCGATCTCGCCGACGATCTGTTCCAGCACGTCTTCAATGGTGATCAGGCCCGCCACGCGGCCGAATTCGTCAATGACGATGGCCAGGTGGTTGCGGTTGCCGCGGAATTCGCGCAGCAGGTCATTCAGGCCCTTGCTTTCGGGCACAAACACCGCCGGGCGCAGCAATGCGCGGATGTTCAGGCTGGGCGAACGCTGCAGCTTGAGCAGGTCCTTGGCCATCAGGATGCCGATGATGTTTTCGCGGTCGCCCTCGTACACCGGAAAGCGCGAATGCGCAGTGTCGATCACCAGGTGCAGCATCTCGTCAAACGGGGAATCGATATTGACCAGGTCCATGCGCGGCGCGGCCACCATGACGTCGCCGGCAGTCTGGTCGGCCATGCGGATCACGCCTTCGAGCATGACGCGGGATTCAGCGCCGATGACGTCGTTGTCTTCGGCGTCGGCCAGGGTTTCGATCAATTCAGCGCGCGAATCCGGTCCGGGGTGGATGAACTCGGCTACTTTTTGCAGGAATGTGCGCTTGTCTTCCTTCTCTGCAGAAGATCGCGCAGGGTGCGGGTCGGACACAGCCTTCGGGTGCAGGACGTGCGGTGGTTGAGATATGCCTAGGATAGCGCAAACGTATGACGCTGCGGGGTTGCGGCCGATGGGTGGCCGCGCAACAGGCTAGGGCGACGACTGGTCGCGCGCGTCGCGCACGCCGCGGCGGATTTCCTGTACTGCTCCCAAAAAGTCCCAGAACTGCTTGGCCTGGACCTTCAGCCGGTAGTCGGTCTGGGCCAATTGCTCTTCCACGATCTCGCTCATGCGGCTGTCCATGGTGGCCGGCGGCAGGCGCAGGTAGGCTTCGGTCTCGGAGCCGTCGCGCTCGATCAGCGCGCCGGCTTTGCGCGCGATCTTGATCATGGCGGTGTTCTCGCTCAGCGCGTGGATGAACAGAAGGTCGACCCCCTCATTGCGGGCATGCATGACAGCACGATCAAACAGGCGCGAGCCGTAACCACGCCCGCGCGTATGCGGCGACACCGACACGCCGAACTCGGCGCACGAGCGCAGGTCCGGATCGGTGGAGAACGCCAGGTGGGCCATGGCGATGAGTTCGAGCTTGCGGTTGTAGATGCCGAAGATCTCGTCGCGGTCAAAGTCCAGGCCATCGGCATAGCGGCGGATCTGCTCGTCATTGGCCGCATAGCCAAAGCGCAGGTAGCGGTCCTGCGGCGGCAATGCCAGCAGGTGGTCAGTGATGCGCTCGCGGTGGGTGGGGCCGATGGAGCGGATGGGCACCAGCACCGTGGGCTGCTTCACGCCCTGCGTATCCAAGGGTACGGGCTCGGCCACGCGCCCGCCGGGGGGACGGAAAAATTCCCTTCCCGCATCCAGCGTTGCCTTGATGAGCGCCTTGGTTTCAACCATGGACTCAATATACGGGTTTCCCCCAGTAACTCAAACCGGAAAAGACCGTGTTTTCGGGGTTAGGCACAGCTCTCCATTGCCAAAAGAATGACTTTGGGCTACACGGGCAGCGCTGTGGTGGCCTTGACCCTGTCCAGTACGAAGCTGGTCTTGCAGTCCTGCACGCTCGGATGCTTGAGCAAGGTGTCCATGATGAAGCGGCTGTAGTGCGCCATGTCGGCCACCACCACGCGTAAAAGGTAGTCCATTTCGCCCGTGAGCGCAGCGCATTCCACCACCTCAGGCCAGGTGTGCACACTGGCGCGGAACAGGTCCATGGGGTTGCGCTTGTGGCTTTCGGTGTGCTTTTCCAGCCGCACGTTCAGATAGGCAGTCAGGCCCAGCCCCACGGCCTCGGACTTGACCAGGGCCACATAGCGGTCGATCACACCGGCTTCTTCCAGCCGCTTGACCCGGCGCAACACGGCGCTCGATGACAGGCCGACCTGCTCACCAATGACGTCGTAGGTTTCCCGGCCATTTTCCTGGAGGCGGCGCAGGATCGCCTTGTCCAGCTTGTCGAGTGCTTGCAGCTCAGCCATTGCGCAATATTACTGCGTCCACCATTTACCTCGGTACGAAGAGGTACCGGGTTTTTCCGGATAGTGGAAATGTCAGCTTGTTGAAAGAATTCACTTCACAAAAAAAGCACGGTCGTTCTTTTATATCGCTCAACATAACCAGGAGACATTCATGATCAATCGCTTGGGCCGCAGCCTGCGCCGCCTGGGATGGCTGCTCGCCGCCGCCGTGATGCTGTCAGGCGCTTCGGCGCACGCGCAAAACGGCTACACCCAGACCCGTTATCCGATCGTGCTGGTGCATGGCCTGTTCGGCTTTGACTCGTTCCTGGGGCTGGATTACTTCTACGGCATTCCCTCGGCGCTGCGCCAGGACGGCGCGCGCGTGTTCGTGGCCCAGGTGTCGGCGGCCAACAGCACCGAGATGCGCGGCGAACAGTTGCTCGCCCAGGTGAAGAACATCATGGCCATCACCGGCGCGAGCAAGGTCAACCTGGTGGGGCACTCGCACGGCGGACCGACCATCCGTTACGTGGCGGGCGTGGCGCCGCAACTTGTGGCGTCGGCCACCTCCATCGGCGGCGTGAACAAAGGCTCACGTGTGGCCGACATCCTGCGGCGCACTGTGCCGCCGGGCACGGTCTCGGAAACGCTGGTGAACAACGCAGCCAAGGCGTTTGTCGCGCTGATCAACCTGGGCTCGGGCGGCACCAGCCTGCCGCAGACGCCGACCTCGGCGCTGAATTCGCTGACCACCGCCGGCTCCGCCGATTTCAACCGCCGCTTCCCGCAGGCCGTCCCGGCAGGCTGTGGCAGCGGAGCCGAGCTGGTGAACGGCGTGCGGTACTACTCATGGACCGGCACGTTGCCCGTGACTAACGTGCTCGACGTCAGCGATGGGCCGCTGGGCATCATGAGCCTGGTGTTCGGTGAGGCCAACGACGGCCTGGTGTCGGCATGCTCTTCGCGCCTGGGCAAGCACCTGGGCGATTACCGCCAGAACCACCTGGACGAGGTCAATCAGGTCGTTGGCCTGCGCGACTGGTTCTCGGTGGACCCGGTCACGCTGTACCGCCAGCACGCCAACCGGTTGAAGCAAGCCGGCCTGTGAAGCCCCGGCGCGTTGCCCTGATCGCCGTCATCGCCACCGCTGCGCTGGGTGGCTGGTGGGCGCTGCAACATGCAGAACCTGCGGACAGCACGGCCGCGCAGCACGGCCACGGCGCGGTGGCGTCCCCTGCCGCGCCGGCCGTTGCAGTGCTGGCTCCATCCCAGGGATCGTTGGCGCGCGCCAACAGCACCAACGCGCCACCGGACCCATTCCTGACCAGCGATCTGCGCCACAAGCTGGAAGCCATGCTGCTTGACGCAGGCGACGCCCCCACACCGGCGGCGTTGAAGGCCCGTCTGGCCGGCGTGGTGGCCGGGCATTTTTCCGCCGGTGAGGCCACGCGGGCCCTTGCGCTTGCCGAACGCTACGTAGACTACCGCGTGGCGCTGGGCGAAATCAAGCCACCGGCCGATGCAGGCGATCCGCGCGCCTTGAGCGCCGCCGTGCAGGCGCGCCAGCGCGTGCGCGAACGCTATTTCGCCGGGGAGGAACACCACGCGCTCTTCGCACAGGAAGAGGAACTGGATCGCTTCACCATCGCGCGGCTGGAGATTGAGCGCCATGCCAGCCTGACGCCCGCGCAGAAACAGGTTGCATTGAAAGACGCCGAAAGCGGGCTGGGCGACGCCCAGAAGGCCACGCGCGCCGACGCCGTCGCCCATGTTGCCGTGGCCGCACAGACAGCAGCGTTCGACGCGCAAGGCATGAGCGAGCAGGCCCGGTACGCGCACAGGCGCAGCCAGTACGGCGATGCAGCCGCCCAACAGCTGGCGCAGCTGGACCGCGAGGAGGCGCAGTGGCAGCAACGCCTGTCCCAATACGCTGCCGCGCGCGACGGCAAGGCCACAGAAGGCCAACTGCAGCAGTTACGCCAGCAGCTTTTCTCGGCCGAGGAGCAGCTGCGCCTTGAAGCGGCATTGGCATTGCGCGGCAAATAGATACGCCCGATTTTTACAGCGCAGAGCCGACAATCGGCGCAGCTTTCCTGCATACAAGTGGAGAATATTGGCTGTAATCGGCACAAAACTGCCCCCGGTTGGTCCTACAGTGCATAGCATTGACATGCCCGCACTGGAGATTCCCATGAACGCCCCCACGCCCCAGAAAGCCCTGCAGCCCGGAACAACGTGGGACAACCCCATGGGCACCGACGGTTTTGAATTCATCGAATACGCCGCACCGGACCCCAAGGCCATGGGCGAGCTGTTTGAGCGCATGGGATTCAAGCCGATTGCCAAACACCGCCACAAAGCGGTGACGCTGTACCGTCAGGGCGGCATCAACTTCATCATCAACGCCGAACCCGACAGCTTTGCGCAACGCTTTGCGCGCCTGCATGGCCCCAGCGTGTGCGCCATTGCGTTTCGCGTGGGCGACGCCAAGGCGGCTTACGAGCGCGCCATAACGCTCGGCGCCTGGGGCTATGCCAACACGGCGGCGCCAGGCGAGCTGAATATCCCCGCCATCAAGGGCATTGGCGACTCCATCATCTATTTCATTGACAAATGGCGCGGCAAGAACGGCGCCAAAGATGGCGACATCGGCAACATCGGCTTTTTTGATGTGGACTTCGAGCCTTTGCCGGGAGCCGAGCTCAACCCCACGGGCCACGGCCTGACCTACATCGACCACCTGACGCACAACGTGCACCGCGGCCGCATGGATGAGTGGGCCGGCTTTTACGAGCGGCTGTTCAACTTCCGCGAGGTGCGCTACTTTGACATCGAGGGTCAGGCGACCGGCGTCAAGAGCAAGGCCATGACCAGCCCCTGCGGCAAGATCCGCATCCCCATCAATGAAGAGGGCAACGAAAAGGCCGGCCAGATCCAGGAATACCTGGACCGCTACCACGGCGAAGGCATCCAGCACATTGCCATGGGATCGACCAACCTGTATGACACGGTGGACGCCCTGCAGTTCAGCGGTGTGAAGCTGTTGAACACCAGCGAAACCTATTACGAACTGCTGCCCAAGCGCATCCCCGGCCTCACTGAAAACATCGCCGACCTGCAGTCGCGCAACATCCTGGTGGACGGCAAGCCCGAAGAGCTGCTGCTGCAGATCTTCAGTGAGAACCAGTTGGGCCCGATCTTTTTTGAGTTCATCCAGCGCAAGGGCAATGAAGGCTTCGGCGAAGGCAACTTCAAGGCGCTCTTTGAAACGATGGAACTCGATCAAATGCGCCGCGGCGTGTTGGCCAAGGGCTGAGCCGCCATGGCTGTCGAACCCGTCGTTTATGGCGCCGCCGACCGGCCGCCGCGTGGCGACTACAGCCGCGCGAACGCCGACTACACCTGCACGCAGAACTACGCCAGCTACACTGCGGCAGACCACGACACCTACCGCCGCCTGTACGAGCGCCAGGCCGCGCTGCTGCCGGGGTTGGCTTGCGACGAATTCATCGCGGCACTGCCGTCGCTGGGTGTCAAGGACCGCATTCCGCGGTTTGAGGAAATCAACGAACGCCTGCAAAAAGCAACGGGCTGGGAAATTGTGGGCGTGCCAGGGTTGATCCCCGAAGTGCCCTTCTTCACCCTGCTGGCCAATCGCAAATTCCCCGTGACGGACTGGATTCGCACGCCCGACGAGTTTGACTACATCGTCGAGCCCGACATCTTTCACGACCTGTTTGGCCACGTACCGCTGCTGTTCAACCCGGTGTTTGCCGACTACGTGCAACGCTACGGCGAGGGCGGGCTGAAAGCCAACGACCTGGGCGCGTGCGAGCTGCTGAGCCGCCTGTACTGGTACACGATTGAATTCGGCCTGATCCGCCAGCCCGGCGGCCTGCGCGCGTATGGTGCGGGCATCCTGAGTTCGTCAGGCGAACTGCGCTACGCTGTGACCAGCCCCGAACCCCAGCGCGTGCCGCTGGCGCTGGACCGCACCATGCGCACACGCTACAAGATCGACAGCTACCAGCAAACCTATTTCGTTATCGACAGCTTCAAGCAGCTGTTTGACATGACGGCACCGGACTTTGCGCCGGTGTACGAGCGGGTCAAGGCGCTGCCAGAGTTGGCGGCGGATGCGACGCTGCAAAACGAAACGCGCATTCCTGCCTGAGCCCTGCGCGCCAGATGGCGCGCACACAACAGATCAGGCAAGCCCGCCAGAAAAGCGCGGGCAGATGTTTCCGCCAGCCGTTTCCTCCTACAAAATGAGGAGGCTTTTTCTGCCGGTTACACCTACCATGCCTGCTCCCTGGACCGATAAACCTTTTCACTTCCCGCATGACACCAAGGTCATCGCCGTGCTGGACGTGGTGGAGTCGGTCCGGCTGATGGAGCAGGACCAGAATGACTTTATCCAGCGGTGGCACTATTTTGTGGAGCAGGCACGCGAACACGTGCTGCCCCAGCATGGCGGGCGCATGCTCAAAAGCCTGGGTGACGGTCTGATGCTGGAATTTGCCGATGCCCAGGGCTGCGTGAAGGCGTCGTTTGCACTGCAGGACCTGTGCCGCAAGGGCAATGAAGGCCGCCAGCCCGAACGCAAGATGTACCTGCGCTTTGGCGCGCATCTGGCGGAATTTGTCTCTGATGAGCATGACATCTACGGCACCGACGTCAATCTGACGGCGCGGGTGGCCGCGTTGGCCGGGCCGGGAGAGATCGTCATCACGGCGGGCTTGCGCGACCGTCTTACGGCCGGACTGGATGCAGACATTGAAGACCTGGGTGAATGTCACCTCAAGCACGTCCAGGAACCCGTTCGGGCCTATCGCGCAGGTCCGGCCGGACATGCGCCCGTACTGGAACGCGCAGGTGGCGTGCAGCTGGACCTCAGGCCGACCATTGCGGTGGTCCCGTTTGCAATGCGCAGTGCGGAGCCGGGGCATCACATGCTGGGCGAGGCATTGGCTGACGAAGTGATCGCCGCCTTGTCCAGAACCTCTGAGCTGCATGTCATTTCACGACTGTCAACCACGGTGTTTCGTGACCGCCATCATGCGGTTGACGACATCAGGACGCATCTCGGCGCCAGCTACATCCTGTCGGGAACCTGCCGCTGCATGGGCGCACATCTGTCACTGTTTGTTGAATTGATCGACGCAAAGTCCAGCCATATCGTCTGGGCAGGAAACCTCAAAGGAGAGGTCACGGGCATCTTTACCAGCGACGATGCGCTGATCGCGTCGCTTGTGGCCTCGATCAGTTCCTCGGTCATGTCTCACCAGATGCAGCGCGCACGCTCGCACGCACTCCCGACTTTGGAAGGGTATTCGTTGATGCTGGGGGCAGTGACGCTCATGCATCGAAATGCGCTGTCGGATTTCGACCGGGCACGGGAGCTTCTGGAACACCTGATCGAGCGCAGCAGACGCCACCCGATCCCGCACGCATGGCTGGCCAAGTGGCACGTCCTGCGCGTACAGCAGGGCTGGTCGGAGGACCCGGCGCGGGAAGCGCAACTTGCGCTGGATGCCACCAAGCGAGCTTTGGACAACGAGCCTGATTGCGCCCTGGCGCTGACAGTCGATGGACTTGTTCGAACCAACCTGCTTCGCGATACCGATAACGCGCTTTTGCGCTATCAACAGGCTATCGATCTCAATCCAAACGAATCACTGGCCTGGCTGCTCAAAGGCACCATGCATGCGTTCAGGGGGGATGGCGAAGAGGCGGTGGCCAACACAACCAGGGCACTGTCGCTTTCACCTCTGGATCCGCTTCGCTACTTCTACTATTCGCTTGCCGCAACAGCCGCCTTGTCCGCCGGGCAGCACGAGCGTGCCTTGGCGCTCGCCCAGGAATCGCTGCGCGCCAACAGGACGCACACCTCGACCTGGCGTGTGATGGCCATCTCCCAGGTCCAGCTGGGTCACATGGAAGATGCACGTGCGTCAGCGACTGAGTTGCTGAGGCTTCAACCCGGGCTGACGGTCAGCAACTATCTGTCGCGCCACCCGAGCGGACAGTATGGGACGGGCCAGATGTGGGCAGATGCCATGCGACAGGCAGGCGTTCCAGTCTAGCGGCTGTCCCGGATTGGGGGTTGGTTTTCATTCATTGAAAGTTGAGTTATCCATGAGCATTCAAAGTATCTTTGCAGGTGCGGCAGGCGCTGCGGGCGCCGCTGGTGCGGCGGGGGCTGCGGGTGCAGCTGGCGCCGCTGGGGCCGCAGGCGCGGCCGGTGCTTCGGAGTTGGCGGCTGACCTGAATTTTTTCCTGAGCACCGGCATGAACCAGTCGCGCGCGGCACTGGTTGGTCCATGGCAAGGCGCAACGTTGGGCGTCCATCTGCCCACGCCACTTGACGTGCCCGACAGGCTGGCGCATTGGGAACCGGGGCCGCGAATTGCAACCTGTGCTGTCGAGCTAATCTCTGGCCTTCATTTCGAGGCGGCGCGGCGCGACACGGCCATGAAGATGGGCTTTGTTGACCTCAACAGGCGCCCGCTCAAAAGCCATACCCTTGCAGAGCTGGTACGGCCGACGAAAGAAATCTTCAAAAGCCAGACGGTCCTGGTTTCCAACTATGCGGAACTGCGCGCTGATCGCCAGGTCGAGATCCTGACCCAAATGCCCAACCAGGTGGCTTATTGGGGATCGGTCATCCAGTTGCAGGCATTCCGCTACAAATGGACCCTGGAACTTGTATCCCTTGCCTTGCTGATGGCATCTGACATAGAAATGCGCTTCAAGCATGCATTTGCATGCCCCAGGCCCGCAGAGCTGTCGCCGCAAATCCAGTCCATGATTCCCAGCCCGGGGCACGGCAGTTGGCCAAGCGGCCATGCCACCGAGGCCTACACGGTCGTGACGGTTCTTCTGGGCCTGCTGGAGGCAGCCAACGGGGACGCAGCGAAGTACGCTGAGCAGCTTGAACGCCAGGCAGCCCGCATCGCGGTGAATCGTACTGTGGCGGGCGTGCACTACCCTGTGGACAGCGCTGTCGGCCGGTTGCTCGGTACCAGCCTGGGCGAGTTCCTCATTGCCCGTTGCACCGGCGCCAAGCTCCATGAGCGGGTGTTCAACGGCCCGAAGTTCAAAGGGCCGCAGGATGCCCCTCTGGATTTTGATCCCCGCGTACCGCTGAATGGAAATGTCAGCGACTACTACGAAGTCAAGAAGCCCGCTATCAACATTGAGGCTTCGCCGTTGCTCAATTTCATGTGGACCAAGGCTGTCAAAGAATTCCATCCCCTGAAGTAGCCGCGCCATGAAATGGACCCCCCTTCCCACCGGCGATTTCACCGGCATCCACTGGGCCCGCCCCGGCGCTACCGATGGCGCGGACCCTTACCTGGTTTGGGCCGAGACTGACCAGTTTGCAGGCTACGGTGGCAAGCAGCCCCGCTGGTTGCCCGTTGCGCTGGAGCTGAATCCCGGCGTGAGCATCGCCCGGTTTGTAGCCGCTGCATCACCCAAATGGCTGCACGTGCCGCCCGTCTATACCTCCAGCACCGCCCCTGCAGGGCTGCGGTTTTGCACCGCGCGCGTCCGGCCGGCATTCTTCCGGCACATCGGGCCGGGCGGCAACCTGCACGCCATGGTCAAGCGCCTGGAGCTGGGCCTGCCCGTGGGCAACGGCACGGATGATCCCACTGCACCTGCCACACCCGGCGGCGGTTCGACCGCAAGCCGCCTGCAGCCGCTGACCGGCAAGGTCATGGGCCTGATAGATGACAGCCTGGCGCTGTCGCATGCCAATTTTCTGGCCGCGCGCGGTAAAGCGCGCACGGCGTTCTTCTGGCGGCAAGACCGTGCCGGCAAGGGCGCTGCACCAGCCGCCTTGGGCTATGGCCACGAGTTGACCGCCGCCGACATTGACGCGGCGATGCGCGCCAACGTCTTTGGCGGCATGGTAGATGAAAGCGGCGTGTACACCACGCTGGGCTTGTCCACTCTGGGCAAGAAGTCGCCCGGCGGGCGCGTGCAGTTTCATGCGCTGGACACGGCCGTGAGCCACGGCACCCATGTGATGGATCTGGCGGCCGGCCCCAGGACCATGCAGGCCCAGATTGCCAACCTGCCCCCCGGGTTTGATGCCCCACCCACCTGGGCCAACGCCGACGACGACGCCAGCAGGTGCCCGATCATCGCGGTTCAGCTGGACTACCACACCGTTGCCGACACTTCGGGCGGGTCAATGAACGTGCATGTGCTGGACGGCTTGATGTACATCCTGTCGCGTTGCGCGCCTTCTGCACAAATCGCCGTGAATGTCAGCTTCGGTACCCTGGCCGGCCCCCATAACGGCACGTCGCTGCTCGAGGCCGCCATGGATCAGTTGCTGGCGCTGTGCGGCAAGCGGCTGGCGATTGTCATCGCTGCGGGCAACGGCTACCAGACGCGCACCCACGCCAACATGACGCTACGCCACAAGGAAAGTCACCAGCTGCATTGGCGCGTGCAACCCGATGACACCAGCCAGAGTTTTCTGGAGCTGTGGCTGCCGCCGGGCGCGCAGGGTATCGATATTGAAATCACCCCGCCTGGCCGCTCGACGTTGCCAGCGCTGCGGCTGGGCCAGTCGCGTATGTGGCTGGACGGGGGAACGCAGCCACTTTGCGCGCTGATCTACCCCGAACGAGTGGCCACCGGTGAAAAAGGTACTTGTGCTTTGCTGGCGTTGGCGCCCACCTTCAGCTTCGAGGCTGATACTGCAACGGCGCCCAGCGGTGTTTGGCACGTGAAACTGACCAACACGCAGACAGCGACCGTGACCCTGGACGCCTATGTGGAGCGCGACGATGTGGTCATTGGCACCCGCGGCGGCGCCCGTCAGTCGCATTTCGAAGACCGCTCCTACAACACCAGCGGTGACCCGGATCAATGGGTGGATCACCCCGACAACCCCTCATTGATCCGCCGCAGCGGCAGCTTCAACAGCATTGCAACGGGCGCGCGGACCGTTTCGGTGGGCGGCAAGCGCATCAGCGATGGCTCGTGGGCTTTGTATTCGCCCCAAAAGCCTGACCCTGATGCATCGCGCCCCGAACGGCCCGGCGTCGTGAAGGTGCCCGACGCGCATGCCCCCAGTGATGAAAATCCCATCCTGCTGGGCCTGAAGGCCGCGGGCACGCGCAGCGGTGGCATGGTGCGGCTAGCGGGTACCAGCGACGCGGCGCCGCAGGTCACGCGCAAGATCCTCAACGGGATGTAGCCACCGCGGCTACCAGCGCGCCGGCAGCTTCTTCTTGAGTGTGATTCGCTTGACGCCCAGCTCGATGTAGCCGCCCTTTTCCAGGTCTTTGAGCAGGCGGCTGACCATCTCTCGCGATGCGCCGACACGGCTGGCCAGCGCTTGGTGGGTGACGTCTACCAACAGCACCGGGGCATCTGCGCCGGCGGGCCCCTGGTAGCTTTCCAAGGTGGCCACCAGGCGGCCATACACGTCCAGCAGCGCCATGTTGCGGGCTGTTTCGGTGGCGGCGCGTGCACGGCGTATGACCCGGGCGACCAGGTCCAGTGCAAATTCAGGCTCGGCGGTCAGGTGTTCGCGCAGTGCCTCCCTTCCGATGATGGAGCAGGTGCAGGGCTCCAGCGTCACGACGGATGCAGAGCGTGGCCCGCCGTCCAGCCACATCTCTGCAAAGTAGTCACCGGCGGTGATGACGCCATAGGTCAGCTCGCGGCCGTCTGCATCCGATGCAAAGACCTTGACCTGACCGTCCAGCAGCACGAACAGCGAGTCGCCGATCTCGCCTTCGTTGATGATGATGGTGTTTTTCCGGTAGTTCCGGAAGGTTCCCCGCAGCGCCAGGCTGCGCAGGCCCGGGTTCAGTGCAGCAACCAGCTTTTCATGGGCTGATGAAAGGCTTGACGTAATCATGGCGTATCCCTCGCTGCCGGGGACTCTAGCATGGCGGGCAAAGAGGTCGCCGCCGCTACGGCGGGCGGGCGGGAGATCAGTGCATCTGCTCGTGCATGACCGACGGCGCCACCGGCGGCAGTACCGCCACCCGGTTGATCAGCTCGCGCACACCGCTGGATTGTGTCTTGGAGCACAGGCTGCGCACATGGCTGCGCACCGTGGACACTGCCACTTTCATCTGAACCGCGATTTCGGGCGCCGAGTAGCCTTGGCACAGGATGCCCAGCACGTGTTCTTCGGTGGTGGTCAGACCATGGGTACGGGCAAAAAAGCACAGCATCAGCGTTTCGCACACTGACGCACGCGAAAAGATCAGCGCCACATGGCCGGGTACACCGGCGGTGTCGCCAGGCATGGGCAGCACCGCCAGCGTCAAGGCGCCTGCGCCGCCGGCGGCGGTCAATGACACGAGGCTGCGCTTGCCGCGCACCGCTTTGCCCATCGCGTCGTGCAGCGTCTTGGCAACATCCGGGCATGCAGTTTTGAGCTGGTGGTCCACGACGCCAAGTACCCGGCAGCGCCCCAGCTCCTGGCGTGCCACCTGGTTGGCCTGCACCACGCGGCCGTGCAGCGTGATCACCACGACGCCGAAGGCCAGCTCGTTCATCAACAGGAATGCGAGGCCAGGGTCCCCGCCTGCATCACTGCCCGGCAGCAAGTTGGCTGTTGAAAATTCGCCGTTCAAAAGCATGTCCATGATCCGCCACCCCAACGTTGTTGCTCTTGTATCGAAGCGTAAGAACAAGCAGCAAACGGGGGCGGTGAATATGCCCTGATTTCCTGTGCGAAATTAACAGTGCGGCTGCCGCTACGCCCAAGGTGCCAGCGCGCTGCGGGTGTCGTCCACAAGCCGCTGGAGCTGGGCCATCCGCAAGCCTGTATCGCCCAGGAGCACGCTCTTGGCGTCAGCCTCCAGCGCTGCACAGGCCGCCTGTATGGCCACTGCGCCGATGTTGCCGGCCGCCCCCTTGAGGGCATGCGCTGCACGCGAGAGCTCTTCGGCGTCGCCAGCGGCGATGGCCAGGCCGATGGCCTCCAGCCGGCGCGGCGCGTCGGCTATGAACAGGCCCACCACCTCGCGCGTCATGCTCAGGGCTTCGTCATCGAACTCCTTGAACTCGTTGAGGCGGCCAAAATCCATAACCGGTCCGGCGCTGGGGCTGGTGTCTGGCGGCTGCAGTTGTCCGTCCTGCGGGGCCAGAGTTCCTCCGGCAGCCGCCTCGCCCGATGCCTTGGCCTGTACCCATTTTTCAACCGTTTGCGCCAGTGCCGAAACCTGCAATGGCTTGGTCAGGTAGTCATGCATGCCGGCGGCTTCGCAGCGGGCGCGGTCTTCAGCGGATGCCGCTGCGGTCAGTGCAATGATGGGCGGTGAGCGGCCCCCCCAGGCAGCAAGAATCTGTTGCGTAGCCTGCAGCCCGTCCACATCGGGCATGTTCACGTCCATCAGGATCGCGTCGATGGTGCGGCCATGCATCATGGCGTGCGCCACCACTTCCACGGCTTCACGCCCGTCCACAGCCGTCAGGATGTCGTAGCCCAGCTTGAGCAGCATGGCGCAGGCCACCTTGAGGTTGACTGCGTTGTCATCCGCCACGAGCACGGTGGCGTGCTTCTTGACGTCCATGACCAGGGTGCCGGCCTTGCTGCCGCCTGTATTGTCCGACGAGATACAGCGCGCAATGGTGTCAAACAGCTGGCTCTGGCGGGCGGGCTTGAGCAGGCGCGCATCAAACAGGCTGGCGTTCTCGTCACCAGCGGGCATGAAGCCGGAGCTCAGAAGCAGCAACGGGATGTCACGCCATTCGGGGTGGGCCCGGATGGTTCGCGCCAGCGTCACGCCGTCCATTTCCGGCATGTGCATGTCCGTCACGATGATGTCTGGAAGCCAGGCTTCGCGCCCGTCCACACCGGCTACCCCGCCGCCGGCCTGTTGCAACAGCGCCAGCGCCTGCGCCCCCGATTCAGCGCTGACGACCTCCATGCCCCACAGCTGCAGCTGGCGCGTCAGAATGCGCACATTGGTGGCGTGGTCGTCCACGATCATGGCCCGGTTGGCCTTGAGCGTGCTGGTAACCGCCGGGCCCAGTGCGGGTGCGACTTCGTCGGTTGGCTCGGCCGTGATGGTGAACCAGAATGTGGATCCATGACCCAGCTCGCTTTGCACACCGATCTGTCCGCCCATCAGCGCGACCAGCCGCTTGCAGATGGCCAGGCCCAAGCCTGTACCGCCGTACTTGCGGGTGGTGGATGCATCCACCTGCGTGAAGGCCTCAAAGAGTGACTCCATGCGCTCCTGCGGTATGCCGATGCCGCTGTCCGTCACGCGAAACTCGACGACACAACGCCCCGCGCCATTGTCTGGCTCGAGCACGCGGGCCTGTACCGTGATTTCGCCCTTGGCGGTGAATTTCACGGCGTTGTTGACGAGGTTGATCAGCACCTGGCGCAGCCGTGTGATGTCGCCTTTGATGGCGCCAGGCATGCCGCCAGTACGCGCTTCGGCCACGTCAACAATCAACTCCAGGCCTTTTTCGCGCGCGCGTGGCGCAGCAATGTCGCAGGCCTCTTCGACCGCGCCGCGCAGGCTCAGCGGCTCTGACTCCAGGTCCATCTTGCCCGATTCGATTTTCGAGAAGTCCAGGATGTCGTTGATCACGGCCAGCAGCTGGTCGCTGGACAGGCGCACTGTCTGCAGGTAGTCGCGCTGCTCGGCATCCAGCGGTGTCTCGGCCAGCAGGGTACTCATGCCAACCACGCCGTTGAGCGGCGTGCGGATCTCGTGGCTCATGGTGGCCAGGAATGCGGCCTTGGCACGCGCTGCGGCCAGCGCCTCTTCGCGTGACGCGGCCAGCTCCGCCGTGCGCTGCTCCACCCGGGCTTCCAGTGTTTCGTTGGCCTCCTGCAGGGCGCGGGCATCGTTGCTGACCTGCTCGCGGTAGCGTTGCAGCTGCTCGGCGCTGTCATGCAGGACCTCGGACAGTTGCCTGATTTCGCGTATGCGTGTGGCCTGATCCACAACGGGCACATCGCCACGGCCGATTTGCCCGGCAGCCGTGCTCAGCCGACCCAGACGACGGCCGATGCCGGTAGCGACGAGCAGAGCGATCATGGTAGACAAGGCCACCAGCGCGGCGATCACGCCCAAGGACACTTTCCAGGCGCGGCTGATGTCGGCCGTGAAATCGGTCTCGGGCGCAGCGACGACGAGCGTCCAGCGCAGGCCCAGCGCCTCGCCAAACGGCCGCTGCACCATCAGCAAGGTGCCAGCTTGCGTGCGCAGGCGCTGCAGCCGTGTGTCGCTGGCCACCGTGTCGGCGCTGCGGCTGGCCCGCAGGCTTTGCAGACCGTCAAAGCTGGCGCGAATGACGCTGTTGGCGCTGTCGCGCGGGCTGCGGCGCTCCGTGCGGCCATTGACATCTGCAAACAGCGCGTCGCCTGCCGAGCTGGCCACCAACGCGCCCTTCTCGTCGACCACAAACGCGGCACCGCGTGAACTGATGCGCTGGGTGCGCAATGCATCGGCCAGTTGCTTCAGGTACAGGTCAGTGCCGAACACACCGGCAGCGCCGCCGTCGGCGTCATAGACCGGCTGCGACAAGCTGACCACGAGCTGCCCCTGGCGGACCTGCACCGCAGAGAACACGCGGCCTTTGGCCTCCATGGCGCCTGCGTACCAGAACCGTGTGCGGGGCTCAAAATTGGCGTCTTCGGTCGCCAGCACACGGCTGCGATCGCCAGGCCGGTCGGCCCGATAGTACGTGCGCCCGACGCCGCCAGCGCGACGAATGCCCAGATTCACGCCATCGGCGGTGCTTTCAACGCCAAAGTACTCACCACGCGCATTGCCAAAGTACAGCAGCGGCACCGAGGCCGACTGGCGCGTCAGTGCAAAGGCCATGGATTCAAATTGCGCGGGATCCCGCAACCAGGTTTGAGCCTGCGTCACCTGCGCCGGCGACATGCGCTCCGGGAAGAGTCCGTTGAGGACACCGTGGGCCTGCCGCAAGTGGTCTTCGGTGCCCGACTGCACCAGCGCGGCCACATGGGTCAGGATGCTGCCGGCGAGGTCTTCGGCGGCCTGCGAGCTGGCGCGCGCCATGAGCCAGGCCACCAGTACGGCGGGCACCAGCGTGAGCAGCAGCAGGCTGATGCCCAGTATTCTGCGCAGCGAATACAGACGCATCAGCGCAGCCTGAGGCTCAAAGTGCCAGGCCGACGACTTCGGCCGCGTCCATGGGAGCAGAACGCCCGGGCAGCTCCACCAGGGCGCGGCGGTCAATGCGCACCGCACCGGTGATGCTGCGCAGCGTGTTCACACTGGCGGTAATGGCCCAGCCCAGATCATTCGCCTGTTTTTGCAGCAGCATGGTTGCGCTGACGGCGTCACCCACCGGCAGGGTCTGCGCAGCCGTGCCATGCAGAGGGTCCTGCAGCACCGTCAGCGTCACAGGCCCGCTGTGCAACGCCACATTGACCTCAAACCGCGGCAGTTCGCGCCCCGGGTACTGTGCATGCAGGTACTGGCGGATGGCATGGGCCGATTCGACCAGGCCCAGGCCGGCACGCACTGCCCGCAAGCCGTGGTTGACGGATTTGGTGTCTGTGCTGTCCACAAAGATGGCCAGCAGCCCCTCACCAATGAATTGCATGTGCCGCGCACCAAACAGGTGGACAGTGTCGCCGGCACTCCCGTAGAACTTCTTGACCAGCTCGGTCAGCTCGGCGCTGCTGAGCTTTTCAGCCACGGTGGCGTAGTTGGGAATGTCCACGAACAGGACGGTAGCGTGGTCGAACTTGACGTCACCCTCGCTGCCATCGCCCGGGGGCCAACGTTCGCTAAGCTCCTTGGCCAGGCGCTGCTCGTACAGCTTGGCCAGGTTGTGCTTCTGGTCTTCCAGCGCGGCCTGGACAGCGGCACCTACCGCCATGGTCTGCAATGTGGCCTGCATGACGCGCTTGTTCAGCTGCGCTGCTGCGGCCTCACGCAGCTCGCCAGGCCGAAACGGTTTGGTGATGTAGTCATCCGCCCCGGTCGTCATGCCAATGCGCATATGTGCGCGCTCCTGCAGTGACGTGAGCAGGATGACCGGAGTGGCCGCAAGCGCGGCGTTCTGGCGGACCGCAGCCAGCATCTGGAAGCCGTTGAGCTCCGGCATCTGCACGTCGCTGATGATCAGATCAGGCCGGTGCTCCTGCACCAGTTGCAGCCCCAAGGCGCCATTCTCTGCAGTCAGAACGTCGTAGCCGTCTTTTTTGAGCACCGACGCAACGAGCATTCGCGTGCCGGCATCGTCTTCCATGACGACGATCAAGGGCATCGTTTGTTTCCTTTTGTAGTCCGCCAATGCGTGGCTTCAACAAGCGGCTTGGAGCCGCTTGTCCTCTCATGAGGGACTATCTCACAGGGCGCTGATTTTCGCCAGCGAAGCGTGCATGACGTCGGGGTGAAAGGCCAGTGCAACGTGAGATACGCCCGGAACGAATCGGTTGTCAGCTCCTGCCAAGGTGGCGGTGGACGCCGGGAACACAATGTTGTCGCAGTTGGAATACCAGCAGGTGAAGCTTTTGCGGCGGGTTTCGATTTCTGCCGCGCCCAGCGCACTGAGCCAGTCACTGCCCAGGAACATCTGGCGCGCGTTGACCGCACGGCTGAACCTGCCCAGCCAGGTACCACCGTGAGGCGAGCCGATGGTAATTACATGTGCTACCCGGGCATCCGCTGCAGCGCCACGCAGCCAAGCCCGCGCGACAAGTCCGCCCATGCTGTGGCATACCAGCACGGGCTGCCTGCCGGACGCAGCAGTAACCTGTACAACAGCCTGCTCGATTGTGCGGGCGTACTCATCAATCGAGCCAAACACCGGCTCAAGGTTGACGGCAACAAAGGGATGCCCTCGTTGCTGCAGGCGCTTCAGCCAGGGCGTCCAGATGCCGCGGTTGCAGACAAAGCCGTGGATCAACACCACCCCGCATAGCCCCGGCGTGAAAGTCTCAGGCGCGACATGGTCCGGCACGGCATGAGATCGAAAAGGCTGGCGCCAGCCAAATACCTGCAAAGCCACCCATGTCTCGCGCCACCAGGCACACACCAGCTGGATTGTGGTCGCCTGGGGGGCGGGGTCGGCCCGGTTGACCAGGCGCAGGATCATGAATTCGAGCGCCAGAAACACCGCATGGCCCAGCACCAGCATTGCGGCTGCGCCGATTGCGAGGGCTGGCGAACGTGGCCAGGCCCACGCCATCCATGCCATCAGGCACAGGACCAGCAACGCGATGATGGCTTGCTGCAGGCGGGCAATCATGTGGCAGGGTCTCAGGTCTCAAGCCAATGGCACGCTCTGACCGGACAGCTCGCGCGCCATTCCCTGGGCGAGCCTGTTGACGATGCCGTAAATGGAGAGCTGCGGGTTGGCTCCGATGCTGGTGGGGAACAGCGATCCGTCATGGATGGACAGATTGCCGATCTGCCAATGGCGCCCGTCGGGGCGCGTTACGCCCTGGCGCTCGCTGCCCGCCATGCCGCAGCCCCCCATGACATGTGCGCTCATGAATTTGGTGAGCAGAGGCTTCATGGGGAGTGCCCGTATGGCTTCCCGCGCCTCCTGCCAGCGGGAATAGGGGCGTGCAAGTTCGTGCACAGGCAACACCTGCTGGGCGCCTGCGGCAAACTGGATTTCAGCCATGCTCAGCAACGCACGGCGCGCGCCGTCCATGACAAACCCGGTTAGCGGGTAGTCCAGCGTCGCCGAGCCATCAGACCGCACACCTACGATGCCGCCAGGAGCGTCTTCATGGAAGCCGTCGCGCAGCAACGCCAGCAGCACGTGGGTTTGCGGGAACTGACGCAGAAGCGCGGCATGCTCTGGCCCGTAGCCCGCCACCGTGGACGCGAAGATGACCGGGTGCAATGGCGGTGCCTCCAGCTTGTAACCCATAGGGCCGTCAATGGGGTCGACTTCCAGGAAGTGATCTGTATAGATGGTCTGGGGCGCGCCTTGCCAACCTTCCACCTTGCCCGGCATGACCGCAGCGGCCATCACTACCGGGTGCAGGAAGGTGCGCTTGCCAAGGTGGCCATGCGGGTCAGGCGCACCCGAGCGCAGGAGCACGGCCGGTGAATTGATGGCACCTGCAGCCAGCACATAGTGGCGTGCCGTCACGCGAATGTGCGCATGTTTTTTGTCAACCGCGCCGTTTGCATGCACCACCACGCAATGCAGGGCCTTGATGTGATCCCCGGCAAATTCAAAACGCTCTGCACGGGTCTCAGTCAGCAGCGTCGCACCGCGGTCCAGCGCTGCGGGAATCGTGGTGACCAGCATGGACTGTTTGGCGTTGGTTGGACAACCCATGCCGCACGAACCCAGGTTCCAGCAACCTTTGACGTTGCGGTGGATCGCAGACGCTTCAATACCCAGCTTGGCCGCTCCCCGACGCAACAAGTCATTGTTTTCGTTGGGAGGCGTGAGCCACGGGCTGATGCCCAGCCGTGTCTCGGCTTGCCCGAAATAGGGTGCGAGCGATTCCCTCGTGTAATCGGCCAGGCCAAAGTGCTGCTGCCAGTAGGAAAGCGTAGGCTCAGGGGTCCGGAATGAGCTGGTCCAGTTGACCGTGGTGGAGCCACCCACGCAGCGGCCCTGCAAGATGCTGATGGCCTTGTCGTCTGTCTTGCGTGCGGCACTTTCCTGATACAGCGACGGGTAGGCGTCTGCCTCGACCTGCTTGAAGTCGGAGCTGCTGCGTAGTGGCCCTTCTTCAATGATGACGACGCTAAGCCCGGCGCGCGCAAGCAGCTCCGCAGTGATGCCGGCCCCCGCGCCCGAACCGATGATCGCAACATCGCAAGTCAGGTTTTGTAGCACCTGCGCGTGGCTTCCACCGTGAACTTTCCAGCCTCTTCTCAGTCCCTCGCGAATCGGGTCTTGAACGTTGCTCATGTCAGAAAGGCTTTCAGATTTTGAGAGGACCCGGATAGCCCAATTGGGCCCAGGTCTGCGCATGCGAGAAATAGGCGCCGCCCACGATGTCGTGCAACGCGTGGTACGCCTGTTGGCGCAGGCTCAATATTGAGACGCGCATCGACTGCAAGGCCTGCTGCAATTCGGGCACCGATGCGCTGGACCAGTCGCTGTCAAGCCCTGCGATGGCCTGCCTGCCGGGCGCACTGGCCAACAAGCTCAACAGCAGCGACAGCTCTTTTTGGACATGGGGCGGCAGCGCCAGTACGAGGGCATCCACACGTTCAAGCAAGCCATCCAGAGCGGCCTCGCGCGTTGCGCTGGCTTGTGGGAGGCTACCTTCCAGAATGGCTGCACCTGCTGCACGGAACACCGCGCGACCGGACGGGGCCAGCTTGCCTGCAGTCATACCAGGCTTCATCAGGGCAATGCCGCCCCCCGCCACGGCCAGCACAACGGTAGATGCGGCGCCCAGCTTCATCAGGCTTCTTCTTTGCATCGGTTCACTATCGCACGCCACCCTTGCGCCCCTGTAGAGGTCTGTGTCTAGATAGACTCGGGGTTTGTATGGAAGCCGCCCACCAGATCCGCGATGCCGTCGCTCAAGTCTCACAGCTGCGGGATGCCTGTGCAGCAGATGCGGTGCTGCGTGTCGCTGTGGTGACCGTCAAGGCATTGCAGGCTCGCCGTTTTGCCGGCACTTACGCCGACCTGCTATCAGGGGGCGGGCACGCGGCAGCTGCGCGGTTTTTCCTGGAAGAGCTGTACAGCGACAAGGACTACGCCGAACGTGACGCGCAGTTTTCTCGTATTGCGGGCGCCGTGCAGCGGCTGTTCCCGCAGCAAGTGACGGCGACGGCCGTAGCTCTTGCACAGTTGCATTTGCTGACCGAGCGGCTCGACCATGACATGGGCCGTGCATGGATCGGCACCATCGGTACGGAGGGCGGGCGCTATTTGGATGCCTGGCGTGTCGTTGGCCGGCGCGAGGAGCGCGAGAAACAACTGCAAGTCGTTTTGAGTATCGGTCAGGAAATGATCAAGCTCACACGCACGCCAGGGCTGCGGTTGATGCTCAAGATGATGCGGGCCCCGGCAGCTGCAGCCGGGCTCGCTTCGCTTCAGGGATTTCTGGAAGCTGGCTTTGATACTTTCGGCGCGATGGCGCGGAAACGGGGTGATGCAGAGGCGTTCCTGCACACAGTGGCGCTACGGGAGGCTGCCCTGATCAGCATGCTGTTCGACGCGCCACCTGTCGCCTGTGAGACCGAACTGCAACGCACACTAGGACTTGCCCGGTAGTCACTGAGCGTGCCCCGCTTTGACAATGGGAGCAAAGGAAATTCACATGGAAAAGATCTGGCTGAACAGCTACCCCGCCGATGTGCCGCAAACCATTGAGCCTGAGCAGTACAAATCTCTTACCCACTTGCTTGAAGAGTCGTTTCGCAAGAACGCATCCAGTCCGTTCTCGGTTTGCATGGATCGCTGGATGTCCTATCGTCAGCTGGACGAACTCTCGGGCTCGCTGGGTGCGTGGCTGCAAGCGCAAGGGCTGGAGCCGGGCGCCCGCGTGGCAATCATGCTGCCCAACATTCCACAGTTTGCAGTGACCATGGCTGCGGTGCTACGCGCTGGCTACACGTGTGTCAATGTCAACCCTCTGTACACCGCCCGCGAACTCGAGCATCAACTCAAGGACTCCGGGGCCACGGCTATCGTCATCCTTGAGAATTTCGCCAAAACCCTGGAAGAAGTCATCGACCAGACGCCTATCAGACATGTCGTGATGGCATCCATGGGCGACCTGCTTGGCTTCTGGTTTGGTATATGGATCACATTTGCCGTACGCCACCTGGCGAAGATGGTCCCCGCGTACAAACTCCCCCTCGGCAAAGGCCGCAAAGTTACCCCCTTCAACCGGGCGTTGGCAGAGGGAACCTCCATGGCGCTTCGGCCAAGCCAGGCGACGCTGGACTCCGTCGCATTTCTGCAATACACCGGGGGCACTACAGGCTTGTCGAAGGGTGCCGTTCTCACACACCGCAATATCGTCGCAGCGATTTTGCAGGCTGAAGCTTGGTTCACCCCGGCGCTCAAACGTGTGGGTGACGTCAGCAAGACCAACAGCATTGCGGCCCTGCCGCTGTATCACATCTTTGCACTCACGCTGAGCCTTTTGGCGATTCGTTGGGGCTCGCACATGACGCTCATCCCGAACCCGCGCGATTTTGGCGGGTTCGTGGCGGTTCTCAAGAAGCGACCATTCCACATGTTGCCGGCAGTAAACACCTTGTTCAATGCATTGCTGCAGCACCCTCAGTTCAAGTCCCTTGATTTTGCATCGCTCTGTGTGTCCCAAGCGGGTGGCATGGCAGCATCTGAAGGCACTGCTCGTCATTGGCAGGAAGTCACCGGCTGCCCTATGGTTGAAGGTTGGGGCATGAGTGAGACTTGTGCGATTGGTACAAACAACCCCGTAGTCACGCGGGAGTTCACCGGAACGATTGGTCTGCCTTTACCGAGCATCGACATTGCAATCAAGGATGATGAAGGCAATTCGTTGCAACAAGGCGAATCAGGCGAGATCTGCATTCGCGGACCCAACGTCATGACGGGCTACTACAACCAGCCGGATGAGAACGCCAAGGCGTTTACCGCCGACGGCTTCATGCGCACCGGCGATATCGGCATCATGGACGAGCGTGGCTACACGAAGATCGTAGACCGGAAAAAGGACATGATCCTGGTGAGCGGGTTCAACGTCTTTCCGAATGAGCTTGAGAACGTGATTTCTCTGTGCCCCGGCGTCGTGGAATGCGCCGCCGTTGGAATAGCCGATGAAAAGCAAGGCGAGGCCATCAAGGTTTTTGTCGTCAAGAATGACCCCACCCTGACCGAAGACGACGTTGCGCGCTATTGCCGGCAAAATCTGACGGGTTACAAGATACCCAAGTACATTGAGTTTCGCGATGACTTGCCTAAAACCAACGTCGGCAAGATTTTGCGCAGGGAATTGCGAACGGCCAAGTGAAGCAGGGGCGTTCATGAATGACTCGCAACTGCTGCCCTGCGGCATTCACGTGCTTGAGCGAGGTTGGTTGTCAGCCAACAACGTCGTTTTCTCGGATGGCGTGACAGCTGTGGTGGACACAGGCTATTGGTCCCATGAGGCTCAAACAGTTTTACTTGTGAGATCGGTTTTGGGCGGGCAACAGCTACATCTTGTGTTGAATACCCATTTGCATAGCGATCACTGTGGAGGGAATGCGGCACTTGCCCGCCATTTTCCAGATGCTCAGCTTCTTATTCCGCCTGGGCAGAGCCAGTACGTTCAGGAATGGGACGCAAACGCGCTGACTTATGTGCCCACAGGACAGCACTGCCCGCCTTTTAGTTTCAATGGTTTGTTGAAAAACGGGGGCGAGTTGCGACTGGGAATGATGAACTGGCAAATTCATTCAGCGCCGGGACACGACCCGCACTCGATCATCTTGTTCGAGCCAAAGCATCGCATCCTTATTTCTGCAGATGCGCTTTGGGAAAACGGTTTCGGTGTGGTGTTTCCAGAACTGGAAGGTGAGCAGGCTTTTGCAGCCGTTGCCGCAACGCTTGATTTAATAGATCAACTCAGACCACTCGTCATTATTCCAGGGCACGGGAGCGTGTTCACCGATTTAGCATCGGCTCTGCAGCGCGCCAGGAGACGCCTTGATGGTTTCATCCACAATCCGCAGAAGCATGCACATCATGCAGCGAAGGTGCTTCTCAAATTCAAGCTACTTGAAGAACAGCGGATTCCCCTTGAGGATCTGAAGCGCTGGGCCTTGTTAACGCCCTATTTTCAATTGGTACACGCACGTCATTTTTTTGACATGCCACAAACTGCTTGGATTGAGCGACTGGTGGATGATCTTATACGTGTGAACGCCGCAGCACGTTCTGGGCTGCATCTGCTGAATAAATAGCCTAGCGCCTTTACGAAGCACAAAGAAAAAAGCCCAGCAGTTTCCTGCTGGGCTTTTTTGGCTGTAAGAGCCTGACGATGTCCTACTTTCACACGGGAACCCGCACTATCATCGGCGCTGAAGCGTTTCACTGTCCTGTTCGGGATGGGAAGGAGTGGTACCACTTCGCTATGGTCATCAGGCATAACTTGTTGCCACCTTGAAAAAGTCAAGGCAACGAATTCATAGAGCAAATCAGCTTCCACAGCGCAAGCGCTGTTTAATTATTTTTGAATGCGTCACTTGGCATAACACCTTGATCAGACTGATCAAAGTTATAGGGTCAAGCCGCACGAGCAATTAGTATCAGTTAGCTTAACGCATTACTGCGCTTCCACACCTGACCTATCAACGTCCTGGTCTTGAACGACTCTTTAGGGGGCTCAAGGCCCCGGCAGATCTCATCTTGAAACGAGTTTCCCGCTTAGATGCTTTCAGCGGTTATCTCTTCCACACATAGCTACTCGGCAATGCCACTGGCGTGACAACCGATACACCAGAGGTGTGTCCACTCCGGTCCTCTCGTACTAGGAGCAGGCTTCCTCAAATCTGCAGCGCCCACGGAAGATAGGGACCAAACTGTCTCACGACGTTTTAAACCCAGCTCACGTACCTCTTTAAATGGCGAACAGCCATACCCTTGGGACCGGCTACAGCCCCAGGATGAGATGAGCCGACATCGAGGTGCCAAACACCGCCGTCGATATGAACTCTTGGGCGGTATCAGCCTGTTATCCCCAGAGTACCTTTTATCCGTTGAGCGATGGCCCTTCCATACAGAACCACCGGATCACTATGTCCTGCTTTCGCATCTGCTCGACTTGTCAGTCTCGCAGTTAAGCACGCTTATGCCATTGCACTATCGTCACGATGTCCGACCGTAACTAGCGTACCTTCGAACTCCTCCGTTACGCTTTGGGAGGAGACCGCCCCAGTCAAACTGCCTACCATGCACTGTCCCCGATCCAGATAATGGACCTAGGTTAGAACCTCAAACACACCAGGGTGGTATTTCAACGTTGGCTCCACAAGATCTAGCGACCCTGCTTCAAAGCCTCCCACCTATCCTACACAGATCTGTTCAAAGTCCAATACAAAGCTACAGTAAAGGTTCATGGGGTCTTTCCGTCTTTCCGCGGGGAGATTGCATCATCACAAACATTTCAACTTCGCTGAGTCTCAGGAGGAGACAGTGTGGCCATCGTTACGCCATTCGTGCAGGTCGGAACTTACCCGACAAGGAATTTCGCTACCTTAGGACCGTTATAGTTACGGCCGCCGTTTACTGGGACTTCAATCAAGAGCTTGCACCCCATCATTTAATCTTCCAGCACCGGGCAGGCGTCACACCCTATACGTCCACTTTCGTGTTTGCAGAGTGCTGTGTTTTTATTAAACAGTCGCAGCCACCGATTTTTTGCAACCTCATTGGGCTCCCCAAGTAAATGGTTCACCTACTAAAGGCACACCTTCTTCCGAAGTTACGGTGTCAATTTGCCGAGTTCCTTCTCCTGAGTTCTCTCAAGCGCCTTAGAATACTCATCTCGCGCACCAGTGTCGGTTTGCGGTACGGTCGTGTGTAGCTGAAGCTTAGTGGCTTTTCCTGGAAGCAGGGTATCACTCACTTCGGAAGCAAGCTTCCTCGTTATCACCCCTCATCTAAGCCCGGCGGATTTACCTACCAGGCACGACTACAGGCTTGAACAGACATATCCAACAGTCTGCTGAGCTAACCTTCTCCGTCCCCACATCGCACTACACATCGGTACAGGAATATTGACCTGTTTCCCATCAGCTACGCATCTCTGCCTCGCCTTAGGGGCCGACTCACTCTACGCCGATGAACGTTGCGTAGAAAACCTTGCGCTTACGGCGAGGGGGCTTTTCACCCCCTTTAACGCTACTCATGTCAGCATTCGCACTTCTGATACCTCCAGCGCGCTTTACAACGCACCTTCACAGGCTTACAGAACGCTCTCCTACCACTTGCAATAAATTGCAAATCCGCAGCTTCGGTAACTGGCTTAGCCCCGTTACATCTTCCGCGCAGGACGACTCGATCAGTGAGCTATTACGCTTTCTTTAAATGATGGCTGCTTCTAAGCCAACATCCTGACTGTTTTAGCCTTCCCACTTCGTTTCCCACTTAGCCAATTTTAGGGACCTTAGCTGGCGGTCTGGGTTGTTTCCCTCTTGAGTCCGGACGTTAGCACCCGGTGCTCTGTCTCCCAAGCTGTACTCATCGGTATTCGGAGTTTGCATAGGTTTGGTAAGTCGCCATGACCCCCTAGCCTAAACAGTGCTCTACCCCCGATGGTAATACTTGAGGCACTACCTAAATAGTTTTCGGAGAGAACCAGCTATTTCCAAGTTTGTTTAGCCTTTCACCCCTATCCACAGCTCATCCGCTAGTTTTGCAACACTAGTCGGTTCGGACCTCCAGTACCTGTTACGGCACCTTCATCCTGGCCATGGATAGATCACTTGGTTTCGGGTCTACACCCAGCGACT
>CALRYY010000028.1:0-46680 GCA_943372515.1 Ramlibacter sp. 2FC
CCTCCTCCTAATACTATTCATACCGCCCCCGTCGCGCTGAAGGGGGCCCGAGTCGATGACCCCGTCCTCCTCCTTGGGATTTTGATCCCGACATAAAGACTGGGGCACGACCCGGATTCGACGCTGTAGCTCGAACGGTGTCTTGGGGCGATGCCGCGGCCATTGGCCGTAGGCATCGACCCCGCGTATTAGGTTGCGCGAGTCGGATCAGCGAGTGACTGGAGGTATGCCCATGCCCTGCCAACTCGGAGTGGATGTCAGCAAAGCCAAACTGGACGTGGCGTTACTGCTGGCCAATGACAAATACAAGTCCAAGGTGTTTGCCAATGATGCCCAGGGGTATCAGGCCTTGCAGCAATGGCTGCTCGGCCATGTGCCCGACGCGCAGGTGCACATCTGCATGGAAGCCACAGGCAGCTACCACGAGGCACTGGCGTGCTTCATGAGCGACCAGGGCTTCATGGTGTCGGTGGTCAACCCGCTGCTGGTCAAACGCTTTGCCGAAATGAGCCGGCTGCGCAACAAGACGGACAGCGCAGACGCCCGGTGCCTGGCGCAGTTCTGCAAGGACGCGCGGCCTGAGCGCTGGGAAGCGCCCTCGCTGGCGCTTCGCACGCTGCAAGCCCTGGTGGCGCGGCTGGAGACGCTGCAGGCCATGCGCCAGGCCGAGAGCAACCGCCTGGAGGTCGCCCACAGCTCGGTGGCTGAATCTCTCAAGCAAGTGATCAGGGGCCTGGATGAGGCCATCAAGCAGGTCAAGGCGCAGATCACCAGCACCATCGACGATGACCCGGACCTCAAGCAACGTGCAGCGCTGCTGCAGTCCGTACCCGGCCTGGGCGACAAGACGATCCCGCAGCTGCTGGCCTACATCGGACGGCCTGAGCGTTTCAAGTCGGTCAAGGCGTTGGTGGCATTTGCCAGTTTGACGCCTATGGTCCGCCAGTCGGGCAGCTCCCTGGACAAGCGCCGGGGAACGCATCCCATGGGGCACAAGCAGCTCAAGCAGGCGCTGTACTTTCCGGCCATGGTGGCGGGGCGCTACAACCCGCTGGTGGCGGTGTTCTGGAACCGGCTGAAGGCCCAGAACAAGCCGGGCAAGGTGATCGTGGAGGCCTGCATGCATAAGCTGTTGGCCATCGCCTATGGCGTGCTGCGCTCGGGCAAACCCTTCGACCCCAATCATTTGCAGCACAACGCAACTTGACAAACACAACGGTGTCTTTATCCCGCTGCGCCGGGCACCATCACCACCAACCCGCTACGCAGTGGCATGCAACCGGTGGCGCGCCGCTGTGTTGGCGGGATAAGGTGGGTGGGGTGCTCTGCGCAGCGAAATAAAGGAGGAGGGGGCGCAGCCCCCGGGGGACATTCGCGGAGCAGAGTACCCCGCACGCCTTATCCAGAAGAAGCGCAACCCCTGTAAAGCGCTGGGTAAACTCTCAGCCATGAACACCGTACAACTCGGCCAAAGCGGCCTTCAAGTCACCCCCATCTGCCTGGGCACCATGACCTTTGGTGAACAGGTAGGCGAACCCACAGCCCACGCCATCCTCAACCGCTCGCTGGAGCGCGGCGTGAACTTCATCGATACGGCCGAGATGTATGCCGTGCCCGCGCGGGCTGAAACCTTTGGCGCAACCGAAACCATCATCGGCAACTGGTTTTCCACCACACCCGGTGCCCGCGCCAACACCGTGCTGGCCACCAAGGTGGCCGGCCCGTCGCGCGGCATGCCCTGGGTGCGTGAAGGCTCTGGCATGACGGGAGCCGACATCATCGCGTCGTGCAACGCGTCGCTCAAGCGGCTGCAGACGGACGTGATCGACCTGTACCAGATCCACTGGCCCGAGCGCCACGTGCCTGCGTTCGGCATCATGTACTACGACCCCACCAAAGAAAGGTCGCAGACCCCGATTCATGAACAACTGGACGCACTGGCCACGCTGGTCAAGGCCGGCAAGGTGCGCCACATCGGCCTGTCCAACGAAACGCCCTACGGCGTGCATGAATTTGTGCGCCTGGCCGAACAGCACGGCCTGCCACGCGTGGCCAGCGTGCAGAACGTGTACTGCACCATCAGCCGCACCGTGGACAACGGGCTGGACGAAACCCTGCACCGCCTGGGCGTGTCGCTGCTGGCGTATTCGCCGCTGGGTTTTGGTCTGCTCACAGGCAAATACGACGCCGGCGGCACCGAGGGCCCGGGCGCACCGGCTGACGCACGAATTGCCAAATTCGAATCGGTGCGCAAGCAGCGCTGGGGCCGCCCCGAGGCCCTGGTGGCTGCGCGCCGCTACAACGCGCTGGCGCGCGACCACGGCATGACGCCCACGCAATTGGCGCTGGCCTTTTGCTACACCAGCTGGCGCGTGGCCAGCACCATCATCGGCGTGACGTCGCTGGCCCAGCTGGACGAAAACATCGACGCCTGGGGCACCCAACTGTCGCCCGAGGTGCTGGCAGAGATCGACCGCATCCGCTGGGAAATGCGCGACCCCGCCCTGTAATTCAGGGCGCGCCCAAGGCCATGGCCAAGAAAGACCACGTCAGCGAAACCCCCGCCACCGCGCTGCTGCGCCAGCACAAGGTGGCGTTCACCGAACACCCGTACGAGTACCTGGAGCATGGCGGCGCCCAGCACAGCGCGGCCGTGCTGGGCTTGGACCCGTACACGGTCGTCAAGACGCTGGTGATGGAAGACGACAAGGCCAAGCCGCTGCTGGTGCTGATGCACGGCAACCGCACCGTGTCCACCAAAAACCTGGCGCGCCAGATCGGCGTGAAGTCCGTGGTGCCGTGCAAGCCCGAGGTGGCCAACCGCCACAGTGGTTACCTGGTGGGCGGCACGTCGCCCTTTGGCACGCGGCGGGCCATGCCGGTGTACATCGAGCAAACCATCCTGGCGCTGCCGCGCATTGCCATCAATGGCGGGCGGCGCGGCTACCTGGTGGGGCTGGACCCCCAGGTGTGCGTGCAGCTGCTGGGCGCCAAGCCGGTGCAGTGCGCGCTGGCAGAATAGCCCCCACTTCCCCAGGAGATCCCCACTTTGCAAACCTTCTATCCCGCCTTGGCCGTTCTGGCGGCCTACCTGCTGGGCTCGCTGTCGTTCGCCGTCATTGTGAGCCGGGCCATGGGCCTGAAAGACCCGCGCACCTTTGGCAGCAAAAACCCCGGCGCCACCAACGTGCTGCGCTCGGGCAGCAAGCCCGCCGCCATCGTCACGCTGCTGCTGGACGCCGTCAAGGGCTGGTTGCCCGTGCTGCTGGTGCGCCATTTTGGAAAGCCGTATGGGCTGGAAGACGGCACGATGGCGCTGGTGGGCCTGGCCGCGTTTGCCGGCCACCTGTGGCCCGTGTTCTTTCGCTTCCAGGGTGGCAAGGGCGTGGCCACCTTCATTGGCGTGGTGTTTGGCATTGACCTGGTGCTGGGCCTGGCTACCGGCGCCACCTGGCTGATCATTGCGTTCTTCCTGCGGTATTCGTCGGTGGCGTCGCTGGTCAGCGCCTTGTTTGCGCCGGTGTATTACCTGTTTGGCGACCGCATCCAGTGGTACGCTGAAAAGCCGGTGCTGCTGGCACTGTTTGTGATGGCGTTGCTGCTGGCGGTGCGCCACCGCGACAACATCAACCGCCTGCTGCAAGGCAACGAATCAAAACTGGGGACAAAAAAATGAGCGACATCCAGCGTTTTCACGTCGGCGCACGCCTGAGCGAAATGGCCGTGCACAACGGCACCGTGTACCTGGCCGGTCAGGTGCCCGACGACCCGACCAAAGACATCTCCGGCCAGACCGCCGAGGTGCTGGCCAACATCGACAAACTGCTGGTAGAGGCCGGCACCGACAAAAGCCGCATCCTCATGGCGCAGATCTTTCTGGCCGACCTGGCCGACTTCCCCGCGATGAACGCGGTGTGGGACGCGTGGGTGGTGGCAGGCCAGACCCCGCCGCGCGCCACCGTGCAGGCCAAGCTGGCGCGGCCAGAGTGGCGCATTGAGGTGGTGGTGACGGCTGCGGTCTGAGGTGCGACTGCGATTCATGCAAGCCTTGCACCAAACCATCCAAAAGATGCAATTTACAAGGCCTGTGGGCCCGCCCATCATGGCGCGCAAACCAAAACGAAGGAGACCCGCATGAAACGCCTGATGTCATTTGCTGCAGTTGCTGCTGTCTGCGCCGCCATGGCCGCGCCTGCATTGGCCCAGACCGTCAAGGTCACCCCGCTGGGCGGGTTCGAGGGCGAGTTCTGCCCGCAGGACCGCGCGCTGATTTTTGAAGACCCCAACGGCACGCGCATCCTGTACGACCCGGGCCGCACCGTGGCTGGCCCGGCCGACCCGCGCCTGGGCAAGATCGACATCGTGCTGGTCAGCCACATGCACGGCGACCATGCGGGCAACGCCCACATCAAGGAACCCAACGCCGGCAGCTGCGAGCGCCCTGACGTGACCGTCTCGGCCGCGCCCAACACCAGCGCGGTCAACATCGCCTTGGCCAAGAAAGCCAAAATCGTCACCGGCAGCGAAATGCCCGCGTTCTTTGCGGCCAAGCTGCGCGCCAACGGCGGCAACCCGGCCGATTCGATGCTGGCGCGTTTTGGCGGCAGCGTTACTGTGGGCGGTGTGCGCATTGCCACCGTCACGGCGCTGCACAGCAACGGGGTGGACCCGGCGTATATCGGCGGCGACTTCGGCAAATTCCTGGCCGACGCCGGCATCGCTGGCGACGTGGGCCCGGCCACCGGCTACGTGCTGCGCTTCAGCAACGGCCTGGTCACCTACCTGTCGGGCGATACCGGCATCACGGCTGACCACGAGATCGTGCGCACGCACTACAACGCCAAGCTGGCCGTCATGAATATGGGCGACGGCTTCAGCACCGGCCCGGTGGAGGCCGCGTTTGTCATGAATGAGCAGGTCAGGCCCAACGCAGTGATCGCGTCGCACGCGAACGAGGTCGGCACGGTGGGCGGCAAGGTGCGCCCCGGCAGCAAGACCGAGGCCTTCATCAAGGCCACCAAGGCAACGGTGCATGTGCCGCTGTCGGGCAAGACCATGGAGTTTGACGCTGTGGGCAAATGCACGGCCGGGTGTTGAAGGGGCGACGAAGTTCTGGTCGGTAACACTAGACTGTCATGCCGGACTTGATTCGGCATCCACGCCGAGGTACCCATGGAGCCTGCCGAAACCCGATCCGACATCCGCCACACGCTGATTGCTGTACCCTCCGCAGCCGTCTTTGCCGCTATGTGCGACCCGGACCGCATGGCGCGCTGGTGGGGCCCGGCAGGCTTCACCAACACCATCCATGAATTCGACTTCACCCCCGGCGGCCGCTGGCTGCTGACCATGCACGGGCCGGACGGCAAGGACTATCCGAACGAAAGCCGCTTTCTGCGCGTGGAGGCTGACCGGGTGTTTGAGATCGAGCACCTCAATGGCCATCACTTTGTTCTGACCATCGAGCTTGTACCCAGCGGCAACGCCACGATGGTGAAATGGCGCCAGACGTTTGACACAGTGGAGCATTACGAACGCATCGCCAGCTTTGTGGCCACCGCCAACGAGCAGAACCTGCAGCGCCTGGCCGCCGAGGTTTTGCGCAAGGACGATCATGTCGGCCGGTGACTGGAAAGACCTGTACCAGGCCGCCCTGACGGGCAACCTGCCACTGGTGCAGCACCACCTCAGCGAGGGCGTGAACCCCAACTACCAGCACCCCGAGGTGCTGTGCACGCCGCTGGTGGCCAGCCTGATCCACGGGCACATGGCGGTGGCGCATTACCTGCTGGACCACGGCGCCGACCCCAACCTGCGCTCTGAGTTTGACGGCCTCACGCCGCTGCAGGCGGCGCGCAAGCACGGCCGCGCGCAGTTTGCGCAGCTGCTGAATGAGCGCGGCGCCAAAGACACGCGCCAGCCGTTCTGGTGGCGCTGGCTGCCCATCTGACACAGGCACCCCGGCGCAATCCGCTAGAGTGGCCGCATGGAATGGTTTCAACTGATGATTGACCGGCACCCCCGGCGCGCGATGGTCCTGGGCAAGACCGTGTTTCTGGCCGGCAGCATTGCCATCCTGGGCGCGGTGTTTGCACGGGCTGAACTGATGGCCGTGAATGGCGAGCGTGCTGCCGCCAAGCTGCCCATGGTCCGTACACTGGCCGAGGTGTTTCCGCAGTACCCCACGGTGCTGGTGCCCGAGGGGCCGGTGGGCTTTGTGATTTCAGCCCTTCTGGTGCTGGCCGGCATGGCCGTGGTGGTGCTGGCCGACAAGGCGATCAAGCGCAACCGGCGCTATTAGATTCGCCACCACCTGGCGCGTGGAACTAACGCGCCGGCGCCACCACCGCCCCGTGGATCTTGTGCCGCTCCAGCGCCTGGCCCACAAAGCCCGCGGCTTTCATCTCTTCAATAAAGCTGCTCAGCCAGGCCTGCGCATTCGTGCGGCCTTTGGGCACGCCCATGGACTGTTCGATCACCATGAAGCGGCCCGGCAGCAGGCGCACACCGCCCACGCGTTTGGCATCAGCCTCCAGCTGTTGCTTCACGCCAGCGGCCACTTCCAGATTTTGCGCGATGAAAAAATCCACCACGGCCGGTGATGTGGGCGCCCGCTCGATCTTGGCGGACTTCAGCTCGCGGGTGAGGTACAGGTCGTAGGCGCTGCCGCGGCCTGCGGCCACGCGGGTGCCGGGCCGGTCCACGTCCTCGTTCTTTTGCAGGGGCGAGTTGTTGCGCACCAGGTACGCGCCTTCGATGATGACGTAGGGCGCGGTGTATTCCATGTCGGCCGCACGCACCGGGTCGATCGCCACAAAGGCCATGTCCACCGTGCGGGCCTTGATGGCCTCGACCACATTGCCGGCGGAATTGAACGTGACCAGCTCCACCGGCACGCCCAGCCGTTTGGCGGCTTCGCGCGCCAGGTCCACCGACACGCCCACGGGCTCGCCGCCCGGGCCCCGGTTGGCCAGGATGGGGTTGCCGAAATTGATGGCGGCGCGCAGCTTGCCGGCGGTGCTCAGCTCGGCCACGGCGGCGGCCGGCGGTGCGGGCGCGCGGGTGGCGGCGCAGCCGCCCAGCAGGGTGGCCACCAGGGCCAGGGTCAGGGCGGGGATGAATCTCATGTTTGTCTCCTTAGGGTTTTCAGTCAGGGCCGCGCAGCACGATCTTGCCCACATGCGCGCCGGCCTCCATGCGGGCCTTGGCTTGGGGCAGCTGGTCAAAGCCCACCACCTGGTCAATCTGCGGCACGATGCGGCCACTGGCAAAGTGCGGCAGCACCTCTTGTACAAAGCGCGGCACGGCGGCGGTGCGCTGCGCCTTGCTGCGCAGCTTGTTGGACACACCAAACACAGTCAACCGTTTTGCATGCAGGGCTTCCAGGTCAATATCGGCATGCACCACGCCATCTACATAACCCACCGTGGCCAGCCGCCCCTCAAACGCCATGGCGCGCAGGCTCTCAGCAAACACGCTGCCGCCCACGGTGTTGACCACCAGGTCTGCACCGTGCTGGCCGGTGGCCTGCATCACCGCAGGCTGAAAGTCGCTCGTGCGGGTGTGCAGCGCCACGTCCAGGCCCAGCGGCTTCAGCCCGGCCAGCTTGTCTGCCGAGCCCGAGGTGCCGATGACTTGCGCGCCCAGCACCTTGCCCAGCTGCAACGACGCCACGCCCACGCCCGACGACACGCCGTTGACCAGCAGCCATTCACCGGCCTGCAGCCGCCCCTGCAGCACCAGCATGTCAAACGTGACCATGAAGGCCAGCGGAATGCTGGCCGCCTGCTCCCACGTGAGGTTGTCGGGCACGGGCATGGCCTCAGCCGACTCCATCAGCGCGTATTCAGCAAAGGCGCCGGTGCAGCGGCCCATCACCCGGCTGCCCGGCTGGAAGCCTGCGCCCTGCATGCCCACCGCCACCACTTCGCCCGCGCATTCACCACCCGTGGCCTTCCAGGCACCGGCCTGTCCGTGGCTGGGCAAAAACTCGCCCCGGTTCAGCGACGCGGCGCGCACGCGCACCAGCAGCTGGGTGGGGCCGGGCTCGGGCTGCGGCGTGTCGCGCAATTCCAGTACGCTGCCCGCATCATTCATCTGCATCCACCAGGCCTGCATGGTGTGCCCTGCCTTCAAGCCGGGCGGCACAGGGCCGTGAGCGTGCGGATGCTGGGCAGCGCGGCCAGCGTGCGCCAGTGCGCGGTGATGTCGCGCGCGCGCGCATCGCCCAGCACGGGCACCACCAGCGCGGCAAATTTGGCCTCCAGCTGCGCGTCGCTCAGCGGGTTTTCCAGCGAGCCAATGGCGTGGTCTACCCGCACGTGCACGCGCCGGCCGTCCGTCAGCACGGCGGTCACGTCGGCGGCGGCTTCGTCAATGCTGTCGTCCACCGTGGCCTGCACCTTGTTGCGCAGGGCCACTGCGGCGGCGCTGGTGACCACCTGGTCTGAAAACTCCTCTTCACCCGCGCGGCCAAACATCAGCCCCGCCGCACAGCCGTGGTACACGCTGAACTTGCCCTGCAGGCCGTCTTGCGGGGTCTTTTTGCCGGTCAGCTCCAGCACCAGCGAATGCACGCGCAGCTCGATGCTGTGCACCTGCTCTGGCGTGATGCCCTGGGCGCGCAGCTGCACGCAGGCATCGATGCTGGGGTGGATGACGATGCCGCAGGCAAACGGCTTGTAGGTGTTGAAAGAGATTTCAAACCGCTGGCCCAGCTCGTCTGTTACCTCGTGCCAGGCCCGTTTGTCAGATGCCACCTGAATGAAGCCGCGTGGCGCCTCCAGCGCGCGCGGGCTGGCGGTGAAGCCCTGGCTGGCCATCAGTGCCGACATGAGCCCGGCGCGTGCTGCACCCCCGGGGTGAAACGGCTTGGTCATGGTGCCGAATTGTTCGCGGAGGCCCACGGGCTGCGACGCCGCAATGCCCAGCGCCATCATGGTCTGCTGCTCGTTCAGCCCCAGCAGGCGCGCGCAGCCAGCGGCCGCGCCCAGCATGCCGGTGGAGCCGGTGATGTGCCAGCCCCGGTCGTAATGGTCCGGGTACATCACGTTGCCAATACGGCAGGCCACGTCTATTCCCAGCACCAGCGCGTCGATCACTTCGCGGCCCGACGCGCCGCGGTGCTCGGCCAGCGCCAGCACGGCAGACGCCACGGGGCCAGCGGGGTGAATGATGGTCTTCAGGTGCGTGTCGTCAAAGTCGAACGTATGTGACGTGATGCCGTTGAGCAAAGCGGCGCTGGCCATGTCCACCCGCTCGCTGCGGCCCAGCACGCTGGCCTGGGGCGCGGGCTGCAGCATCTGCACTGCGGCCAGGGCGGCGTGGGCTGCCTCATGCTGTGCGGCGCCAATGGCGCAGCCCAGCCAGTTGTAGAAGGTGCGGTGGGCTTCATGCTCTACAGCGTCGCTCCAGCCGCGCGGGGGGTGGGCCGACACAAAGCTGGCCAGAAGGGCGGTGATGGGCGGCGCCTGCGTGTCGGCGGCTACATGGGTATTGCGGGCCAAGTTGGGTCCTTGTTGTGATGGGTGAAAGCGTTATTCGTCCAGCTGGATCTTGCGGGCGCGGGCCAGCGTGGTCCAGCGCTCGATGTCGGCGCGCATGTACTGGCCAAACTGGTCGGGCGACATGGGCCAGGGCTCCACGGCTTCACCCGACAGCCTCTCGGCCAGGTCGGGCGATTTCAAAACAGTGACCAGCGTGTCGTTCAGCCTGCGCACCACATCGGCGGGCATGTTGGCCGGGCCCACCACGCCATACCACTGCATGGCGTCAAAGTCCTTGAAGCCGATTTCTTCCATCGTCGGCACGTCTTTGAGCTGCGGGCTGCGCTGCTTGCCGGTCACGGCCAGGGCGCGCATGCGGCCCGAGCGCAGGTGGGGCAGGGCGGCGGCCAGGCCGGGAAAGATCGCCTGCGTCTGCCCGCCCAGCAGGTCGTTGATGGCCGGCGCAATGCCTCGGTACGGAATGTGGACCATGAACGTGCCCGTGGCCTGCTTGAACAGCTCCATGGTCAGGTGCGTGAGCGAGCCCTGGCCGGCCGAGCCGTAGCTGACCTTGCCGGGCTGGCCCTTCACATAGGCCACAAACTCGGCCACGGTCTTGGCGGGCACATTGGCATTGATGGCCAGCACATTGGGCGTGGCGCCGATCATGCCGATGGGGGTGAAGTCGCGCACGGCGTCGTAGGCCACCTTGCGCGTGGCGGGCGTGGTGCCGTGGGTGGCCACATAGCCCTGCAGCAGGGTGTAGCCATCGGGCGCGGCGCGGGCCGTGAGCTGGCTGGCCACCACACCGCCGCCGCCGCTCTGGTTGTCCACCACAAAGCTCTGGCCCAGCAGCTTGCCCCAGCGCTCGGTCACCACGCGCGCAATCATGTCGCTGCCGCCGCCGGCGGCCACGGGCACCACATAGCGCAGGGTGCGGGCGGGGAAGGTCTGCGCCCGGGCAATCGAGGGCAAGGCAATGGCGGCAGATGCCGCCTGCAGCAGTTGGCGTCGCTTCATGGCGCATGTCTCCTGAATAGTTATCGCCTGATCTTCCGCCCCCGCGCGCCGGGTGTAAATTGCAAGTTTTTGAGGTTTTATTGCATTTGTTGCATGAAAGGTCGCCATGCTGAAACCGTCTATTGCCGACCTGCGCGCCTTTGTGACCGTGGGTGAGCTGCAGAGCTTTGCCGCCGCCGCGCAGGCGCTGCACCTGTCGCAGCCCGCGCTGTCGCGCCGCATATCGCACCTGGAGGGGCTGCTGGGCGTGCGCCTGTTTGACCGCACCACGCGCAGCGTGAGCCTGACGGTGCTGGGCCAACAGTTCTTGGGTGAGGTGCGCGGCCTGGTGCAAGACCTGGACCGATCGGTGCTGAGCCTGCGCGACGCCGCCGAGCTGGAGGCGGGCGACGTGACGGTGGGTTGCGTGTTTTCAGCCGTGCACCATTTTTTGCCGCCGGTGATACGCGCGTTCCGCGACAAATACCCGCGCGTGCTGGTGCGCATCATTGAAGAGGGCGCCGACGAAGTGCTGGCCAGCGTCAAGCATGGCGAGGCCGATTTCGCCATCAACTACATCGGCATGCAGGACCCGGACGTGAGCTTTACCCCGCTGCTGAAGGAGCCCTATGTGCTGGCCTGCCCGGTGGGCCACCCGCTGGCCAAACGAAGGTCGGTCAAGTGGGAAGAGCTGGCCCAGTACCCGCTGGCCCGCGTGTCGCACGCGTCACGCAACCGTCTGTTCATCGACCAGGCCCTGGCCGAGCTGCCGCCGCTGCCGCGCCCGATCATCGAGGTGCGGCACGTGTCCACCCTGATCGGCCTGGTGGAAAGCGGCCTGGGCCTGGCCGTGGTGCCCAAGTTGACGGTGCCGCAGGGGCCGGGGCGCATTGTGGGCGTGCGGCTGGAGAACCCGGCGGTGAGCCGCACGCTGGCGCTGGTGCAACGGCAGGGGCGGAGTTTGTCGCCTGCGGCGCAGGCGTTTGCGGAGATGTTGGGGAGGGCGGGGAGGGCGACGGGGAAGAGGAAGCGCGATCAAGCGGTTAGCTAACTATCGACAACAACCGGTTCTCGATAGTTATTGCATTCTTTCGAACGGAGGCTATTTTTGGGTCGGAAGCAGACTTCTAGAGAGTGGAGATTCCTAATCTACCCACTGCTAAACTTCAGCCGAATCACGTTTACTCGGTCAGTCCACTGCGCTTGAGGTACAGAGATGACGTCACCTGATTACAACCCGGAGTTGGCCGTTTCCCAGCTGTTCTATCCGGAGCTGCATCAGGAGCGCGCCCGTGTGCGATCGCTTGGAGGTCGCTTTGTGTACTACACATCGGCCGAAACAGCTGCGAACATATTGAGCAGTCGCGAGCTATGGATGCGCAGCACGATGGTGATGAACGACTTCAGCGAAGTCGAGTATGGAATGGGACTTCTCATGCCTGTTCTGCGCAGCGGCCCGGCTGGCGTTGCCCTGAAAGGCGCGCTCGACCTCTGCTTTCCTGATTTCGCAGCCAAGGTCCGGGATCACTTTGAAGCGTGGCTTCCGGGTTTCAAGCACGACACCTTCATCACCTGCGTTTCTGCTCATCACGCAACGGAAGACCAGAACGGCAGGCTCTCAATGTGGCGCGCATATGGTGGGAAGGCGGGTGTCGCGCTCGTGCTCAACGGGGGCGTAATGGATATCCGTAGTCAACGATTGAAGGTGACGGCGAGTCCGGTGATTTACACGGATGGTGAAGGAATGTCTCAGAGGATTTACGCATTAGCTGCAAGGATTTCGGCGAACGTTCCACTACTTCAGTCCTTGGGCGAGGGCGGTCTGCATGGACACATCTTCCGCACGCTTCGGTTTGCAATCCTCTGTACGAAGCACCCCGGGTTCGCGGAGGAACAGGAATGGCGCATCGTTTCGTCGCCTGCGGTCGATGGTATGTCGGAGCAGGTTCCGTCGTCAGTGCGTACTGTGAACGGGGTGCCGCAAGCGGTGCTGCGAATCCAACTGCAGAATCACCTTGAGTCAGGTTTGACGGGACTTGCAGTTCCGGAACTGATTGAGCGGATCATTATCGGCCCGAGCGATGACCCTGAGGTCATTCGCCGAGCGCTGGTCCAGTTGTATGCGGAGTGCGGCAAGCAAAATCCGATGAACCACATCCAGTTCTCAGGGATACCGCTTCGGCATCGGAGCTAGCGGCAGATCGGAGTTGTCCCTGTCAAATCTCAATATAAACGGATACAAGCAGTGTCCCAGGGTGCTTTCCTCGGCGAGTGAAAAGTGACCGAAGGATGGGCAAATCGCAGGTCAAGTTTCTGCTTTGGGTCGAAAGTGGACCTGCCTATAGAGACCGTGTTCCATTGACGTCCGTACGCTTTCACGCCTTATGGGGAAGGTACAACGAGGTTCACACCGCTTAATAACTTCGTGACGATCGCGATCTCCTGGTCGTTTCCGACATCCACTCGAACCTGGCTGCCCGCTGGCGACAAGTAGAAACCGTACCCCCACAGGATACGCTCAGCATGAGTGGCCAGGAACGCCAACTCCGCAAGACCCTGCCAAGTGTCGCGTGTATCGAAGTACGCGTCCATGTCCCGGCAAAGAAGTAGGAACCAGTTTAGAAGTCCGGCGTCGCTTAGAACCTTGGCGCACTCCCCCGCGTCCCAGAGCTGTGGATTGAGCTGGCGCAAAACGCCAGCGGGCGCCGCCGTTGCAAGAAGACTCTCTGTCAAAACTCCAAGTGTGAACAGAAGTTTGTCAACATTGGGCTCTGTTGCGAACTGCGCACGCGCGCTGGCAAGTCCCTGCAGGCTCCAACGCAAGGCCCGGACCTGTAGCTCGTCGCTCATGCGGAACTCCTGCTCTCCCATCGTCTTTGGCGAAGAGAGGCGAGCGCCGAAGTAGTGGGACGCAGCCAATTGCGCCATTGCCAGAAGGCTGCTCTCAAGTTGCCCGCGCGGTTCTTGTACCTCCTGGGGCGTAACGCTCTTGGCGAAGAAGTTCAGGTATGCCGCGCGGCCAAGATGGTGACGCACAAGGACGGCAGCCGAGCGAGCTTGCTCCTGCAGCGGGTTCAGAATCATCTGAGCAAGCCCCAAAGGCACGAAGACCTCACAGACGAACCCTTGCGGAGTGAAGTTGCCTTGGCAAGTGCCGAATTGCGCCTGCTGCTTTCCGTAGTCATTCAGGGTTACCCCCCGCCTAGCCAACGCATTGGGAACATCCGTTGTCACAACTAGTGCCCGAAGGCAGCCCAGATAAGGCGCCAGTTCAGGCGCTCGTAGCTGCTTTCGCATCGCAGCCTCCAGTGTCTTAGTTTTCAAGCTTTTGGGCCAGAACTCCACCACCGGAACGAGCGGCACGCGGCCTGCTGCCGTCAGATCCTTAGGCTCAGGAGTACGCACTGGAGCGCTGAACGCATCCTCTTCCACTAGTTTGCGGGAGTGCTCAGACACGGCAAGCCCAATCTGTTGCGCGGACTCAACGGTATCTTCGTCATTGCGAGAGCTGATGAAGAAATCTAGAGCCGACCGCGCCAGCACTGAGTTAAGCGTTGCCCAGTTAACCGCGAAGTCCGCTTGGCTGCCCAATAGGAGCCTGGACGAACTTACTGGCATCAGAACGCACGCCAAGGTGTCGTCATCGGCTAAGGTATACGGCTTCAGCTGCGAGCGGTCTGCATGGTCGTTTGCGAGCGCCAAGCAATCAGGTAAGACCACGTGCGAGCCCTCAGGTACTTGAATAAGCTTCCAGTGGAACGCCTTCAGTTTTTCGGTGCGCTTCTGCGGCACGAGCTCCTTCTCCAACGCTCTGATATGGCCGTCCTCGATTGCACGGGGAAACGCGTGGGCGAAGATTTCCATATATTTGCCGAGCATGCCAGACATGCTCTTGAAGTCGGAGCCAAAATGCTCACGAAAGCGGAACTTCACCATTCTGCCAATGCGCTGTCGTGCTACCTCCGGCAACATGGCTGCATCCTCTGATAGATTCTCAGCAACGACCTTGTCCAGTATCGATTCTTCGGAGACTGAATCGACGCCCATGAATGCCCGCGCTGATTCGGCGCAGGACATCTCTTGCGACATGCGAGCTAAGAACTTCTTGGCCATTTCGCCGAAGCTGCCACGCATGAACGCTGCTCTTACGGTCAGATGAGAAACGACCGACGCGGCCAAGTCAGACTCTACGGCGCCCACGGGCGCGCTTCGCAGTCCATTGACTGCCGGCGTCAGGACGACTTGCTCGTACCGGGTGATGATGTTATCGAGAGCATCGTCGTCCGTTGACGGATCGGAGTAGAAGTGCCGCTGCGCGCCTACTCCTTCCGTCGACGACTTGTAAGGTGCCTGGCCCTTGCGAAACACCCATACCTGAGAGTGCTTGCCCGACTTGGACGCCTCGAAACCGCGCTGTAGCAGTTGCGGTATGTAGTGTTGCTTGATGCCGGCCATGTGTTCCTCCGCCTCTTCGCCTCCTATCGTAAGCCGTCTATTGCGATGCAGAAGTGAACTTCTCGGCGAGGTATTTGAGAGGGACGTTGACCATCAAAAATCCGACTTCGACGTTTGCTTTCAGCCAGAACCGACCATTCAGCACGGATCGTTTCAATCGTGACGCACTATGTCGTGGGTCTTGCGCCTTTTTGCCTGACCATCCTCATTTTCGCTGCCAGAAAATCGACAATCACCGAGGCCTCGATAAATCGAACGATCCCCGATTCGGCGCTTCCTTGGACGGCGACACCACAGAGTACGGGCATGGGCTGAGTGCCAACAAAATACTTCAACGTAAACACGGGACATCCGCTGAAGCCGGAGTAGCTTTTCAGTGGGGGTGGATTTTGGATTGCCATCTCGTGTAAGAACGGCGATTCAGTCGGTTGTACGTACTTTCCTTGCATCTCGACGAGTCCCTCGACGACCTCTCCAGTCTCAAAGTCAACGAAAGTGTGTTCGTTGGGAAATCCAATAACAAAAAAAGGTGCGACGTGGCGCATGGCCAACCAGTCGTCTGACTGATCAGCGATGGGAATGATCCGTGTCTCTCCCATGTCGCCACTGACTTGGGCCAAGTCGACTTCCACGGCTGCCAGATCGGCCCAATCATCTGGAACTGAACTGATCGGTGCAAAAAAGACATCCTTGAGTGGCAGTAGACGCCCTGTGGGGCTTCGTATGCAAAGGGCATGCGTCTGTGCTTCCGGCTGCAAGACATGTCTCGCCGTGATCACAAAGACTCGCCCTCGATAACCGACTAAGAACGCGCTGCCAAACACTGAATGAGGCGCTTCCTCAACCCCGGTCTCAAAAACTAGCGGGCGTGCGCACGAGCAGAGTATTTCTGGGAGGACCATTACCCTAAATCACCACATTCGGAGTTGCAACTCAGCAGTCCATTGTTGTCGATTGCCAATCGCTGATCTGGTATCCGCAATTTGTTTAAGCGCTATTGCGCAAGAAGAGCAGTCATCCCAACCGCCGCGCCACCTCCCTCAACAACCCCACCGAAGCATCCTCCACCAGATCCAGCACCTCGTCAAACCCCTTGGCCCCGCCGTAATACGGGTCCGGTACCACCGTGGCGTCCAGCCGCTGGCAAAACTCCGTGAACCTTCGCACCTTGTGCTGGTGCTGCGGCGGGCACTCGGCCTGCACCAGGGCCAGGTTGTCCCAGTCCATCACCAGAATCAAATCGTGCATTTCAAAGTCGGCCTCGCGCAGCTGGCGCGCGCGCAGGTCGCTCAGGTCGTAGCCGCGGCGCGCGGCGTGTTGTTGTGACCGCTCGTCGGGCGGCTCGCCGGGGTGGTAGTTGTGGGTGCCGGCTGAGTCCACGTGTACGGCATGCACCAGCCCGGCTTGCTGCACATGGTGGCGGAACACGCCGTGCGCCGTGGGGCTGCGGCAGATGTTGCCCATGCACACAAACAGTACCGACACGGCGGGGCGGCCTGAGCGCGTGGGTATGTTCACGACGCCTCAATCACCGTGCGCGTCACCAGCGGCGGCGTGTCGCCCACATGAAACGCCAGCTTGCGGTCGCGCAGCGACACATCATCTGCCGTCACGCGGTCAAAGCGGCGCAGGTGTTCCGTCCACGATTCATCGGTGATCTGTTCAATGAAGCGTCCCGGGTCGTACAGGTCGTGCAGCAGCTCCCAGCTCAGTGCGCCCTGGCGCATGCGGCTGCGCCGGCTTTCCTGCATCAGCGTGCGGAATTCATCCGCCCGCGCCGCATCTATGCGGTATTCAATGTTCACCTGGATGCGCCCGCTGCGCGGCGGCGCGTCGGCCACCGGCACCTTGAACACGCGCGACGGCGTCAGGTCTTCCTCGATATTGTGCGCGGGCATGTAGCGGTGCACGGCGTACATGGCCGCCATGCCGGTGAAGGCGGCGATGCCCATGCTCCAGTGGATGTTGCTGATGGTGGCTATCTGCCCCCACAGCGCGGCGCCCACGGCCGTGGCGCCCATGATGGCCATCTGGTAGATGGACATGCCGCGCGCGCGCACCCAGTCGGGCAGGGCCATCTGGGCCGACACCGTCAGCGTGTTGGCCACGGTGATCCAGGCCATGCCGGCCACAAACATGGCGGGTGCGGCCACAAACACATTGGGCGCCCAGGCCACCACCAGCGTGCCCACCGACTGCAGCGCGGCGCCCAGCAGCAGCAGGCGCGCATGGGGTATCCACTGGCGCACCTGCTGCATCGACAGCGCGGCAATGATCGCGCCCGTGCCCATGGCCGCCAGCAGCAGCGTAAACGTGCCCGCGTCGCCGCCCTTCAGGCCGCGCGCCACCAGCGGCAGCAGCGCCAGCAGCGCGGTGGAATGCAAAAAGAACAGCGCAATGCGCACCAGCACGCCCTGCAGCCGGCGCGACTGCCGCACAAACTGCAGCCCCACGCGGATGGCGCTGCTCAGGCGTTCGCGGCCCAGCGGGCTCACGGTGGGCTCGCGCTTCCAGCGCATGATGACAAACGCCGCCGCCACCGACAGCACGGCGTTCAGGCCAAACACGTATTCACTGCCTGCACTGGCAATCAGCGCGCCGGCCACCAGCGGGCCGATGATGCGCGACGCATTCATGGCCACGCCGTTCAGCGCCAGCGCCGCGGGCAGCTGGATGCGCGGCACGATCTCGGGCACGATGGCCGCAAACACCGGCCAGCGCATGGCCAGGCCAATGCCGTTGGCAAAGGTCAGCGCCAAAAGCAGCGGCGCGGTGATCCAGCCCATGACGATGGTCACGCACAGCGCTATGGCGGTAAACGCCACCCACAGCTGCGTCATCATGAAATAGCGCCGCCGGTCCAGTATGTCGGCCAGCGCGCCGCTGGGCAGCCCCAGCAAAAACACCGGCAGCGTGGACGCCGACTGCACCAGCGCCACCCACAGCGGCGACGGCGCCAATGACGTCATGAGCCAGGCCGCTGCCACGTCGCTCATCCACATGCAGGTGTTGGCCGTGAGCCAGGTGGCCCACAGCATGCGGAACACCGGGCGGCCCAGGGGCGAGAAGGCCGATGGCGGCTCGGGCGGTGTGTCTTTTTTGGGGTCGTCCAGCAGGGGCATGCGCGGGTATTTCAGGTGTTCAGTACCGGCGGTCCAGCACCATCTGGTCGTTTTCGCGCTTCATCTGAAAGCGCGTCAGAAAGCTGTTGCCCAGCAGCACATAGGGCATGGGCTGCTGGCTCACGATGCCGTCCACGCCAAACACCTCCACGTCGCCTACCCGCACTGAATCCAGCCGTATCAGCCAGCCGGGCACTACGCCGTTGGCGGTGCTCATCTGGATCTTGCGGCCGGTCTCATAGGGCACGCCCATGCGTTTGGCGTCATTCATGCCCATGGACACGGCCGTGGCGCCCGTGTCCACCATGAACTGCACAGCCCGGCCGTTGATGGCCCCTTGAGAAAAGAAATGCCCGCCGCTGCCGGCCGTGAGCACGATGCGGTTGCCCCCGCGCGGGCCGCTGCCACCCACGCTGGCCGGTGCGTCGCCCACGCGCAGCGTGTGGCGTTTGCCGCCGATTTCCACCACGGCTTCGTCGCCGCTGGTGGACAGCACCTTCACGCCCTGGTGCGTATCACCCGGCGCCACGCCACGCGGAGCGCTGCCGTCAATGATGAGCAAGGCGCGGTTGCCCATCATGCCCTGCAGGGCTACAGACTGCGCCAGCGAACCGGCAGGCAGTGCAAGTGCGCATGCCAGTGCCACCGTGGAACCGGCTTTGCCGGGCCACCGGTGGCGCCCCCCTGGGGGGGAGGCGCCGAAGGCGCTTCGGGGGGGAATCATTAATCGCGAAAATTGTTGAACGTCAAAGGCACGTCGGAGATGTCTTTTTTGATGAGCGCCATGGCGGCCTGCAAATCATCGCGCTTGGCCCCCGTCACGCGCACCGCGTCGCCCTGTATGGCGGCCTGCACCTTGAGCTTGCTGTCCTTGATGACGCGGGTGATTTTCTTGGCCTGCTCGGCCTCGATGCCGTTGCGCACCTTGATCACCTGCTTGACCTTGTCGCCGCCCATTTTCTGCACGTCGCCCACGTCCAGGTAACGCACGTCCACGCTGCGCTTGGTCAGCTTGTTGCGCAGGATGTCGTCCACCTGCTGCAGCTGGAAGTCGGCGTCGCCAAACAGGGTGATCTCCTTGTCCTTGAGCTCAATGGCGGCGGCCGTGCCCTTGAAATCGAAGCGGGTGGCGATTTCCTTGGCGGTGTTGTCTACCGCGTTTTTCACTTCAACCAGGTTGGGTTCGCAGACGGTGTCAAAAGACGGCATGAATTCTCCCTCGGGTACGTGCCTGAAATGCTGGGGCTGGATGCGACAATTCTCCCATGATCGCAGAGCAAAACGTGCCGCTGCAGGCGCACAACACCTTTGGCATCGTGGCCAGGGCGCGCACGCTGGTGCGCGTGGCGTCCGCCGCCGACGTGCAGGCCGTGCTGGCCGACCGGGCGCTGGCGAGCGAGCCCAAGTTCGTGCTGGGCGGGGGCAGCAACATTGTGCTGACCGGCGACGTGCGCCCCGTGGTGCTCAAGGTCGAAATCATGGGCCGCCGCCTGATGTATGAGAGCGCCAAGGCCTGGATCGTGGAGGCCGGCGCCGGCGAGCCCTGGCACGGTTTTGTGGGCTGGACGCTGGACCAGGGCCTGCCCGGGCTGGAGAATTTGGCCCTGATCCCCGGCACCGTGGGCGCGTCGCCGGTGCAGAACATCGGCGCTTATGGGGTGGAGCTGCAGGACCGGTTTGAGTCGCTGGACGCGGTAGACCTGCAGACCGGCCGTGAATTCACGCTGGACGCCGCCCAGTGCGCTTTTGGCTACCGCGATTCGGTGTTCAAACACGCCGCCGCGCAAGCCGGCGACCTGGGCCTGGCGGGCCGGGCGCTGATCACCCGCGTGCGCTTTCGCCTGCCCAAGCCCTGGAAACCCGTGCTGGGTTACCTGGACCTGGAGCGCAAGATGGCCGAGACCGGCGTGCGCGAGCCGTCGGCCCGCCAGATTTACGACTGGATCTGCGCCATCCGCAGCGCCAAGCTGCCTGACCCGCGCGTCATCGGCAACGCCGGCAGCTTTTTCAAGAACCCCACGGTCACGCCCGACCAGTGCAGCGACATCATTGCCCGCGAGCCCGGCATCGTGCACTACCCCATGCCCGACGGCAACATCAAGCTGGCGGCCGGCTGGCTGATCGACGCCTGCGGCTGGAAGGGCAAGTCGGTGGGTAATGCCGGCGTGTACGAAAAGCAGGCCCTGGTGCTGGTCAACCGCGGCGGCAGCGCCCACCCGGCCACCGGCGGCGAGGTCATGACCCTGGCCGGCGCCATCCAGACCAGCGTGTACGAGCGCTTTGGCATCCGGCTGGAGCCGGAGCCGGTGGTGGTCTGAAGCTGGTGGTGGTGGGGCGCCGCTCAGGCGGGGCCAGACGGCGTTGCAGCGGGCGACAGCACCTTTTCCAGGTCTTCGCGCAAGCCGGCCAGTGCCGACCGCAACTGCGTGACCTCTGTGGCAAAGGTGGGGTTGACCAGCGGCGATTCAGCCAGCTTCAAAACCGCTTCGGCCTGTTCGGTGCGCCCGTCCAGCAGCGCCCGCGTGGCGGCCGCTGTCATGGCGTTGCGCAGCATGTGGCTGTGCTGCTGGCGTGCCACTGCGTTGAGCAGCGCCAGCCCCAGGGCGTGTGCCACGGTTTGCAGGGCGGCGCCCGCTGCGGCGGGTTGCTGCATGCCCTCCAGGGTCTGCTGCAACTGGTCCAGCGAGTCGCGGATCTGGTCGTTGAGCGCGTCGGGGTCGCTCATTTGGCGGCCTGCGTTGCGCCCAGAAGGGCATTGACGGCCAGCGTGGTGGCGGCCTGGGCCAGTGTCTGCGTGTTTTGCTGCTGCGCCACGGCGTTGGCGGCGGCCAGCCCCTGGGCGTGTGCGGCGGCCTGGTAGAGCAGGCCCATGGCCTGGGCTGAAGCATCGCCCAGGACCTGGGTGCCAGACTGGGTGACGGCGTCGGTGATCTGGTCGTTGACCGAAGTGGGGAAGGCCATGGCTCAGGCCTTTGCGTCGCCAAGGATGGTCTGCACGCAGCGCGTGGCCACGGCCTGGGCCAGCACCTGGCCCTGCTGCTGCGCATTCACGGCGTTTTGCATGGCCAGGCCCGTGGCCTGCGCAGTGGTCTGGTACAGGTTGCCCATGGCCATGGCCGGGGCGTCGCCCAGGACCTTGACGTTGGCCTGGGTGACGGAGTCGGTGATCTGGCTGTTGACGGCGGTTGGAAATGCCATGGAAAGTTCTCTTTCTTGAAGTGGGTTTCAGGAGGGTGGGCGTTGGAGCAAGGCGGCCATTTGCTGCACGGCGTGCGCTACCGCCTGTTCGGCGGCCTGCATGGCGTCACCATGGGCCGGCGGGGTGTCGTCCGCCGGTGGGGTGTTAGCGTCGGCGGGGGTGTCGCCGGGGGTGTCGCCGGGGGTGTCGCCGGGGGTGTCTGGATCGGGCATGGGCAGCAGTGTGCTGCCGGCGCCGATGCCGCGCATCCTCCAATTGGAGGAGATTCCGGGTGCTTCGACCCTGCGCTCAGACCCTGCGCTCAGGCCCCGCGAACGCGGGGTTGTCTGGCGGCGTGGTCGTGTCTACAGTGGGCGCTTCACAATGGGGCCCTTTCCATGCAGCACCTCAAATCCTCCCTCGCCTTTGCCGCGTTGACCTGCCTGGCGTTGCCGGGCCATGCCCAGTTTGGCTCGTTGCTGAACGCCATCACCGGCGGCAGCAACGCGCCCAAGGCCGACCAGGCCGCAGCCGCCGCACAGGGCACGCCGTCCATCCCCCAGGCCACGCCCGAGCAGGTCGATGCCGCCCTGGCCGCACCCGTCACCCCTCTGGACGCGGCCAGCCTGACCAAGGGCACTGCGGCGCTCAAGGGCAAGCGCTTTTACATTGCCGAATACCGCGTGCTGTTTGAAATCGGCGGCACCGTGTCGGCCAACACCCGCGCGGCCTACTTTGGTGGTACTGATTACGGCGCCACCAATGTGCGGGTCAATTACCTGGTGCCCACGCCTGACGTCAAGCTGCTGCAGGCCGTCACCGACAAGGCCTATGCCGATTTTCTGGCGCGGCTGGAGGCCGCAGGCCTCAAACCCGAGCCGGCTGAGGCCTTCGTCAAGGAAAACGGTGCGGTGTATGAGGCCACGGTCGAGGCCACCAAGCCCGGCGCCGAGGTCTATGAAGACGTGGAGCTGGGCTACGGCAAGCGCAAATACCTGGTCATGGCGCCCACGGGCACCAAGATGGTGTCGCGCGGCTTTGCCGGCATTGGCGCGGGCAACATCGGCAAGCGCATGGATTTCAGCAAGGGCAACATGGAAGGCGTGTCGGTGGGCATGGTGGTGAACCTGGCCGCACAGGAGTCATCCGGCGGCGGCTCGTCGATGTTCAAGCGCGGCTCCAGCGCCAATGCATCGGCCGCAATGGAGGTGGCCATGGCGCCCAAGCAGTTCGGCGTGTTGCAAACCCATGCCCTGACCCATGTGGTGAGCCTCAGCGGCCCGCTGGCCGTGCCCGGCCAGTTTGCCAACCTGCGCCAGACAGGCGGCTACGACACGCAGAAAGACACTGCCGTCAAGGCCCTGCAGATTGTGGGTGCCCTCACCATGGGCCTGGGCGCCAACCAGAGCAAGCGCATCGACATGGCACTGGATGTGGACAACGCCGCCCTGGTGCGCCAGGCGCTGCAGGGCATGACGGCAGTGAACCAGGCGGCCGTCAGCGGGATCCAGTAATTCAGGCGGGCAGGGCTTGTGCTTTGGCCTGGGTGGCCTGCACGGCGGCCTGTGTTTCTTCAACCGCAGCGTTCAGCAGTGCGCAGGCCTGTGCCGGCGTGCGCCCGGTCTGGCCGCGGCCTTCGTCCTCTTCAAATTCCGTTACCAGCTCGGCGATGCGCCAAAAGCCCAGCATGCGGGCGCTGCCCTTGAGCTTGTGGGCCGCCAGTGAGATGCGTTGTGGCTCACCGGCGTGCAGCGCGGCACGCAGGTCGGCCAGGGCGCGCGATTCATCGCTGAAAAACATGCGCACCAGCTGCTCCAGCGCCTGGGGCGGCAGGTCGTTGCCCAGCTGCGCAAAACGCGACGACAGTGTCACAGGCGGCGCGGGGGTGATGGCGATGGCGTTGACAGCGGCATTGAGCGCCTCGGCCAGCTGGGGGCCCTGCACCGGCTTGTGCAGGCAGGCTGTCGCGCCTGCAGCCGTGGCTCGCTCCCGCGTGGCCGGCATCACATCGGCCGTCAGCATCAGGATGGGCACCCGGGCGGCCGGGCCGTCCAGCGCGCGGATGGCCTGTGTGGCCTGCAGGCCGTCCAGGCCCGGCATGTGAATGTCCATCAGCACCACGTCAAAATGGCCGGTGCGCGCGTGCTCCACGGCCTGCTGGCCGTCTTCGCACAGCACGCAGTGGTGGCCCATGCTGGCCAGCACCAGCGCCAGGTATTTGCGGTTGATCGGGTGGTCGTCGGCCACCAGCACGTCCAGCGCCTGCTCGGGCAGGGCCGCCAGCACGCTTGCAGCAGGCGTGTCGGCCGGCGCCTCGCAGCGCGCCAGCGCAGCGGTAAAGGTGAATGCAGAGCCTTTGCCCAGCGTGCTTTGCACCACCAGGTCGCCGCCCATCATGCGCGCCAGGCTGCGCGAGATTTCAAGCCCGAGCCCGGCCCCGCCAAAGCGCCGCGACAGGGTTTCATCGCCCATCTCGAAGCGGCGAAACAGCCGCGCCAGCGTTGCTTCGTCCATGCCCATGCCGGTGTCCGCCACCTTGAACCGCATCAGGCCATCGTGGCCCTTCTGGATGGTCAGCGTGATCGCTCCCGACGGTGTGAACTTGATGGCGTTGGACAGCAAATTGAACAGCACCTGCTTGATGCGCGTGGCGTCGCCAACAACCCATTTGGGCACGTTGTTGGCCACGCCCAGCTCCAGGCGCAGGCCGCGTGCAAAGGCCTGGCCGCGCATGAGCTGGCGCGCATCGCGGCACAGCCTGTGCAGGTTCAGCGGCTGCTGGTCCAGCACCACACGCCCGGCTTCAATGGCCGACACATCCAGCACGTCGTTCAGCAGCGTCAGCAGGTGGTCGGCCGATTGGCGCGCCGTGCGGATCAGGTCTTTCTGTTCATCGGTGAGCCCGGTCTGCTCCAGCAACTGCAGCATGCCGGTCACGCCCTGAAAGGGGGTGCGCAGCTCGTGGCTCATGTTGGCCAGGAACTGGCTCTTGGTGCGGTTGGCTGCGTCGGCTGCGTGGGTGGCGCTGCGCAATTCGTCGGCCAGCTTTTCCAGTTGTTCGCGTGCAGCGGCTTCCTGGCGGCGCTGCGTCCATACCAGGTAGCCTGCTGCGGCGGCCAGCAGCAGCTGCAGGGCAGCCAGTGCGCCGATCAGCGTTGCCTGGTGGCGCAGGGCCGCAAACTGCTCTTCCACCAGATAGGCGGTGGCCGCGGTGGCCGCGCGGGTAAAGCTCTGTACATCGGGCGCGGCTTCATCGGTTTGAGCCAGCAGGCGGCGTACCGCGTCACGCGTTGGGGCAGGGCGTGCCAGCACGGCGTCCACGGCGGCGTTCAGGTTGTTCAGCTGATGGATCACGGCGCCATATTCCTGGATGCCGCGCAGGGCATCCAGGCTGCGTGTGGATTTGATCAGCTCGACGCGGCTGGCCAGGATTTCATGGCGCAGGCGCACATCTTCAAGATCCATGGGTCCTGTGCCTCTGGCTGCGGCAGCCAGCTCGCCGCGAAAGCGCGAATACTCGCGCTCAAAGCCAAACACCAGGCCCGTCACGGAGTCCCGCCAGTTGACCTGGCGCGAGTCGGCCAGCGGGCCCTGGCGCACCTGCACCACGGACACCACGGCGGCGCCCAGCACGGCCAGCATGCTCAATATGGCAAGAAAAACGAGCAGGCGCGTGCGGCCTGCGAGCCAGCGCATCACTCGATCCGCATCGACTTCAATTGCCAGATGGAGCGCTCGTAATAGCGGGTGGAACGCAGCTCGGGCGCGCTGTCAAACGGGTAGATCACAAACAGGGGGCCGCGCTCACGCACGGGGATGGCCTTGCCGTTGATCTGGTGCGCCACGATCACGCCCAGCTTGGCCGCGTCTTCGGCCGGGATGCTGATCTGGTAGTCGTTCAGCGCAATGGCCTTGATGGTGACGGCGCCTTGGGCTCCGGCCAGGGCCAGCACGTCGCGCAGCAACGGGCCGCTGTAGGTATGGGGCTCGCGCGTCCAGGGCGAGTTGGTCGTGAAGCTTTGCTGGGGCAGGCGCTGCAGCGCGGCCATGTCCAGCTGCACCGGGGCAGAGGCCACCTTGCCGGTGATCTCAAGGATCGGGCGGGGCGTGGTACGCGGCGCGTCTTGTGCAAATGCGGCGCAACAGGCCAGCGCCACGACGGCGCTGGTGACGAAACGGGGGAGGGTGGACAGGGCCATGGCGGCAACCTTTTCATTGAGTTTGGTCGTAACCCAATGTATCCAGGCTGCCCTCACAGGCCTTAAGGATTTTGACTAATCCAGGGCAGAAATATGCCCATTATTTCGCGTCCGGCCCACCCAGTTTGGGCAGTGCCGAGCCATCGCCCAGCGACAGCAGGCCGCTGCGCGCGTAGATGCCCAGCTTGGCGCGGGTGTCCACGATGTCCAGGTTGCGCATGGTCAGCTGGCCGATGCGGTCGGCCGGGCTGAACGGCGCGTCTTCCACCTTTTCCATGCTCAGGCGCTCGGGCTTGTAGGTGAGGTTGGGGCTTTCGGTGTTCAGCAACGAATAGTCGTTGCCGCGGCGCAGCTCCAGCGTCACCTCGCCGGTCACGGCGCGGGCCACCCAGCGCTGGGCGGTCTCGCGCAGCATGATGGCCTGCGGGTCGAACCAGCGGCCCTGGTACAGCAGGCGGCCCAGCTTCAGGCCGTTCATGCGGTATTGCTCGATGGTGTCTTCGTTGTGGATGCCGGTCACCAGGCGCTCGTACGCAATGTGCAGCAGCGCCAGGCCGGGGGCTTCGTAGATGCCGCGGCTCTTGGCTTCGATGATGCGGTTTTCGATCTGGTCGCTCATGCCCAGGCCGTGACGGCCGCCAATGCGGTTGGCTTCCAGGATCAGCGCCACCGGGTCGTCAAAGGTCTGGCCGTTCAGCGCCACGGGCTGGCCTTCTTCAAAGCGCACCGTGACCTCTTCGGCCTTGACCACCACATCGTCTTTCCAGAAGGCCACGCCCATGATCGGGTTGACGATGCGGATGCCGCTGTTCAGGAATTCGAGATCCTTGGCCTCGTGCGTGGCGCCCAGCATGTTGCTGTCGGTGCTGTAGGCTTTTTCGGCCGACATCTTGTAGCCAAAGCCATGCGCCGTCATGAAGGCGCTCATCTCAGCCCGCCCGCCCAGCTCGTCAATGAACAGCTGGTCCAGCCAGGGCTTGTAGATGCGCAGGCTGGGGTTGGTCAGCAGGCCGTAGCGGTAAAAGCGCTCGATGTCATTGCCCTTGAAGGTGCTGCCGTCGCCCCAGATGTGGACGTCGTCTTCCTTCATGGCCGACACCAGCATGGTGCCGGTCACGGCGCGGCCCAGTGGCGTGGTGTTGAAGTAAGTGATGCCGGCAGTGCTGATGTGAAAGGCGCCGGCCTGCAGCGCGGCAATGCCTTCGTGGGCCAGCTGCAGGCGGCAGTCGATCAGGCGGGCCTGTTCGGCGCCGTATTCCATGGCCTTGCGCGGGATCTCGTCGTAATCGGGCTCGTCGGGCTGGCCCAGGTTGGCGGTGTAGGCGTAGGGGATCGCGCCCTTGAGCTTCATCCAGTGCAGCGCGGCGCTGGTGTCCAGCCCGCCCGAGAAGGCAATGCCGACCTTCTGGCCGGCGGGTACGTTTTGCAGGATCGTGGCCATGGTGGGGTGCGTCCGGTTCAGCCGAAGTGGCAGATGTAGTGGTAGGCGTCGCTCACGCGGATATCGAACCTTGAATTGGCCGGGACGCTGAATTTTTGCCCTGCAGTGGACGCCACCCAGGCGTCGGTGCCGGCCAGCTTGTATTCGCAGGCGCCGGCCACGCATTCCATGATTTCTGCGGCGCCGGTGTTGAAGGTCAGCGTGGCGGGCAGGATCACACCGACTGATTTTTTGGTGCCGTCGGCCAGTGTGATGCTGTGGCTTACGCACTTGCCGTCGAAATAGACATTGGCCTGGGGGTTGACGGACACGCCGTCGAGGGTCTGCTGGGTCATGGCTCGGACGCCGGTGGGCGCGCAAGAAGGTTGAGGGGAAAGCCCGCGATTTTAGCGTCCGGGTGTTTTGCGCCACACCCCCGTTGAATCCGGGGGGCATTTCCTTGCGTAGAACTTGGCAGCAACGACAATGCCCTCCATGGCCACTGACACCCAAGACCTTCACCTGATCGCCCTGATCGATCGTATCGCCGCCCACACCATCGAAGGCGGCGGGCGGCGCGCCGACGCCGAGGCCGCCCTGCGCGAACTCTACGACCTGAGCAGCTCCAAGCTGTACGGCGTGGCGCTGCGTGTCGTGGGCAACCGCAACTGGGCCGAGGACGTATTGCAGGAGGCCTACCTGAACATCTGGCGCATTGCAGGCGACTACCGCGCCAACATCAGCCCGCCCATGGCCTGGATGGGCGTGATCGTGCGCAGCCGGGCGCTGGACTTTTTGCGCCGGCGCACCAGCGAGCGCGCCGACGCCGCGCTGGAGCTGGACGACGCCATCAGCGAGACCGTGGCCGGCGACAGCCCCAACCCCATGGACACCACCCAGGCGAGCGAACAGGCCTGGGCCCTGCATGAATGCCTGCGCAAGCTGGAAGCCAAGCAGCGCGAGGTGGTCAGCCTGGCCTACCTGCGTGACTTGAGCCACGGCGAGCTGTCCGAGCAGCTCAAGCTGCCGCTGGGCACCGTCAAGACCTGGATCCGCAGGGGTCTGGAACAGCTGCGCGGCTGCATGGCGCGTTTTGCCTGAGCCGCCGGCACGAAAGACTTTGTCATGAACATCATCAACAACCCCAACCTGCTGGACCAGCTGGCCGCCGGCTATGCCCTGGGCACGCTGCGCGGTGGTGCCCGCCGTCGCTTTGAAACCCTGGCGCGCCAGAGCGCCACGGTGCGTGCCAGCGCCCTGATCTGGCAGGAGCGCTTTGCGTCCATGACCGAGCTGCAGGCCGCCGACGTGCCCAGCCCCAATGTCTGGAAGCGCATTGAAAACCTGGTCAAGGCCCAGCCGGCTGCCGCTCCCACCCCCGCTCATGCACCAGTGGCCGATGCCGGCCTGCTCGATGCCCTGCGCCGCGCCCTGGGCCTGTGGCGCGGTGCGGCGCTGGCCGGTGGCCTGGCCACCGTGGCTGCCGTGGTGGTGGGTGTCAACCTGAACACCGAAGTAAAAACCCGCGACGGCCAGCTGGCCCAGCTGACCCAGCAAAAGGACCAGATCGCCGCCGAGCTGCGTGCTTCGCCCCAGGTGCAGTACGTGGCCGTGCTGGCTGATGACAAGTCCGACGCGTCCATGGTGGTGACCTTCGACCCCAAAAACCAGCGCCTGGTGCTCAAGCGCGTGGGCGGCTTCCAGGAGGCGGCAGACAAGTCGCTTCAGCTGTGGGCGTTGCCGCCAGCAGGCGGGCCGAAATCACTCGGGGTGCTGGGGGGTGAACCTGTGGTGCGGTTGACCGCCGCCGAAGGCCAGGTGCGTGAAGTGCCGGCGCTGGCCATCAGCCTGGAGCCCAAGGGCGGCGTACCGGGTGAGGGCGGGCCGACCGGGCCCGTGCTGTTCAAGGGCGCCTTGCTTCAGACCGGGACCTGAGCGCCGGCCTCAAGCGCTGCGGCTCAGCGCCAGTGGCGGTGGCCGCCACCGCGGTGGTAGCCGCGCGAATAGCCCAGGTTCAGCGACAGCCCGATGGGCGCGTAATAGGGGCGGTAGTACGGAGCCGGGTAGACGGCGGTGGGGTATGCCGCCGGGTACACCACCGTGGAAGGCACCGTCACCACGCCCGATTCAATGAGGGTCGGGCCCTGCTGGATCGGGGCCTGCACGATGGGCTGCTGTTGCTGGTAAATGTCCTGTGGCGCAGACGAAGTGGCGCCGCCCACCGGCGTGATCTGCAACCGCACGTACGGGCCCGGGTCCTGCGGCATCTGCACGCTGTACTGCTTGCCCGCGTATTCGTAGGTCACGTTGTAGGCAACGGTGCGGTTCTCGTAAAACGTCTGGGTGCTGCATTGCTGCACGTTTTGCACCTGTGCGCCGGGGCCACCTTCGATCCGGTCGCCCAGCAGCGCACCGCCCACCAGGCCCAGGATGGTGGCTGCGGCACGGCCGCCACCGTCGCCAATGGCATTGCCCATGGCGCCCCCGGCCAGCGCACCCATGACGGCACCGGCGCCCGATTTGGGCTGCTGCACGGCCACCGGCTGGTTGGAGCAGACCTGCCGCGGCACGGCGACCTGCTGGATGATGGGGGTGCTGGAGATGACGCGGCCCATGTCCTGGTTGCCTTGCGCGTGTGCGCCGGTGGCTGCCAGGCCGGCGAATGCCAGGGCGCTGAACCCCAGGGCGTTGAATACTGCTTTTTTCATGAGAGACCTCTGTTCCACGAATGGATGCTGAAATTTTAAGCAGTAGGAGTCGTTTTGACGCTTTGGGTTCAGTAAAGCACGGGTAAAAGTTAGTGAATGGCCTGCCAGGCATCCGGATCAAAGCCCACTGTGGTTTTGCTGCCCCAGTCCACCACCGGCCGCTTGATGACGCTTGGCTGGGCCAGCATCAGCGCGCGGGCGCTGGCGGCGTCTGTCAAGCCCGCCTGCACGGCAGGGTCCAGCTTGCGCCAGGTTGTTCCCTTGCGGTTGACCAGTGTTTCCCAGCCGATGCTGCGCAGCCAGTCGTCCAGCCGGTCGGTGGGCACACCCTGCTTCTTGAAGTCATGAAACTGGTGTTCAATGCCCTGCGCGCCCAGCCAGGCGCGGGCCTTCTTGACGGTGTCGCAGTTGGGGATGCCGTAGAGGGTGATGGCAGTGTTCACATCCAGGGCCTCGGGCTATTCACGATGCGCCACAATAGCAGAAATATGCGCAATGAATTGAACGCGCGTCTGGATGGATTTGAGCCTGTCTTTGCCTCTTATGTGGCAAGTTTGCCGCATAGCAGGGGCAAGCCCGACTACCAGGTGCGGGCACCCCAAGTATTTGGCCAGGTCTGGAGGGAGCTTGGACTTGTGCCACCCCGGGCGCGGGTGGTGCTGGTTTCCGGCAGCAAGGGGAAGGGAACCGCCGCACGGCTGATCGCCTGGAACCTGCAGGCACAAGGGGCACGTGTTGGCCTGGTGGTGAGCCCCGAAGAGATCAACCACCTGGACCGGATCAGAATCGACAACATGCCTATTGACGAGGTGGCATTTTCTGCCCACCTTGCCGACGTGCTTGCCCCGCTGCAAGCATTGCTGGGCGAACAGCCACCGGGCTCCTATCTATCGCCGACCGGCATATTTTTGTCTGTTGCACTGTCGTGGTTTGCCCGGCAACGCGTGGATTGGTATGTCATTGAGGGGGGCCGGGGTGTCATGGCGGACGAGATCGGCCAGATCAAAGCCGGGCTGGGGGTCCTCACGACAGTGCTCCCGGAGCATGTTGCGGCATTGGGCGGGAGCTTTGAGCACGTGCTGCGCGACAAGCTGGGCCTGTTGCAGCTGGCCGATGTTGTGGTAGCCGGGCCGCAAGTGTTGCAATGCATGCAGGCCATGGAGATCGCGCCATCAGAAAACCTGGTGTTTGCATCAGCACAAACCGCGCCAGCCTCAACTGAACCCATGCAAGACCGCTATCCGCAATGGTATGCGCAGCTGTGCCTGATTGCCGGGCATGCACTGCGTGTATGCGGGTCAGGCGCCGCGTTTCGCGCGTACGCTACGCCGTCGTTCTGGCATGGAAATTTTGAGACACGCGCGGTAGTGTGTGAACCCGTGGTCAGCGGCGATTCAATCGACCTGGCGTTTCTTGCGCGGCAATTTCCGCAGGGCGCAGGTGTGTTGATTGGCCTGTCCGACGACAAGGATACGGGCTCAGTCCTGGCCCGTTTGCGTGACGCGGGCTTTGGCCGTTTGTGCGCCGTCCGCCTGTCCAGCGGCGCGCGCCATGTGTCTTCGGATTGGATCGATACCCAGGGCGTGCATGAGCTTGGGCAGATTGATGTGGTTCACCCGGATCTTTGCGCCGTCAGGGATATGCTGCGCACTTTCCCCGGGCCGGTGTACGTGGTGGGAGTCCAGGTGTTCATTCGATGCGTGCGCCTGGCTTTGGGTGTGAAATTGATGGAGGCAATGAATGGTCCATAACGAAGACCAGCGCTACTGGCTTTGCATTTCCCTGCGGGGATCCCAGCGTGTGGCGACCGGGTACGGAGCACGGCTGGACAGGATCAGCCAGGAGGTTGCCGGCTTCACCGGGTTGCGGGGCTGGCTGAACGAAAAAGCCACCGATGCGACGGGTCCTGGCCTGGAAGCCCTGCTTGTGGAGAACAAAGCGACGCATTCTTTCGGGCGGCAGGCTTCGCGGATGTTCGACGGCTGGCGCCATGCGGCGATAGTGGATGCCCCGCCGTGCAGCCTGTCGGTTGACGGGATCAAAGGGACGTTTCAGGTCGACAACGCAACTGCATGGAGGAGTGCAGCCGCGAGCTTTGAGTCCATAGAAGGGGAAGACATCCTGTTCATTCTTGAGTTGTGTCCGGTGCAAGCGCAGGCCGCGACAAGCATCTCGTCGCGCCCTGTCAGCCAGGACGCCGCAGTAGCCTTGCTGAAAAACCTGGGCGTCGTGGTTGACCATGGCCGCGCCAGCCTGGGAACGCAGTTTCGACCCGGTTTCTACTTGTTGCCTGGTGCACAGCAAGCCGGTTCAGGGGCCGCAGGCGCGTGTGTGGTGGCCTGCCTTTTCTATTGCTACCTTGTGTGCCAGCGCATCGAGCGACTTCTGAACGATGTGAGCGCAAATGGCGACTGGGATATGGAATACCGCAAGCTGCTGTTGATCCGCAAAAAGCTGCTGGCCGTGCGCAAATGCGCCCTGCTGAAGAATCGCGCGTTGCCCGGCAGCGCATTGCTGGCTTGCTTTCTCGGCGCGTTGACGGCGTTTCGCCTGTCCGAGCAAATCGAACACCTTGCAGCACAGGCAGATTTCCAGGCGCAGGTGCTTGAGGCGCACAGTACGTACATTGAATCACGGCGAATCAAATCCATTGAAACCATCGTTTTTGCCGGAACGCTCCTGAGTCTTGCCGTGGGGATCAATGCCATCCAGATGGCACCGTTCTTTGATCAGGGCACCACCAACGCCTTGCTCAGGCCCATTTTCTGGGTTGTCGTTGCCGTGGTCGGGCTGGGCGGCGTGTTGTTGTGGGGGAGCATCTCCAACTGGCCCTACTGCCGGCAGTGGGTGGCGCGTCTGACCGCCAAGCGTGAGGAATCATCATGAGTGCAGACACCCTTGTTCCCGCGTGGGAAATGATCCGGCGAAAGCATGACGCAGCAGTCATCCGGCCGGGGCTGGACAGGCCTTCAGCCTGCCTTGCCCACCTTGGCCTGACATCGATGCCGGCCTACGCCACCATCACCGTGGCAGGCACCAATGGCAAAGGCTCTACCTGCGCGATGATGGAGTCCATCCTCAGGCATGCGGGCTACAAGGTTGGCCTGTATTCATCGCCCCACCTGGTGACCTTTCGCGAACGGATTCGCGTCAATGGCGAGCTTGCGGATGACGATACGCTTTCCAGCGCCTTCTCCCGTGTGGATGGTCTGGCCGCGCAATACAGCCTGTCATCGTTTGAGGTCGACACGCTGGCGGCCTTGCTTGTCTTTGACGCGGCGCAGCTGGATGTCGTCGTCCTGGAGGTCGGCCTGGGTGGGCGCCTTGACGCGGTGAACATCATCGACCCCGACTGCGCCGTGATCACCAGCGTGGACCTGGACCACATGGACTTTCTGGGGCCGGACCGCGAGAGCATCGGGTATGAAAAGGCGGGCATCCTGCGCACCGGCCGTCCCGCCATCGTCAGCGACCCCATGCCGCCGCAAAGCGTGATCGACCGTGCCACAGAAATTGGCGCCGACCTGTGGCGCCTTGGCCACGACTTCAACTTCTCGGGCGACAAGCAGCAGTGGAGCTGGGCCGGGCGGGGTCGCCGCTACGCCGGGCTGGCGTACCCGGCGCTGCGCGGCGCCAACCAGTTGATGAATGCATCGGGCGCGCTGGCCGCGCTTGAATCGCTGCGTCACCGTATCCCGGTCACGGCGCAGGCCGTGCGCAACGGCCTGGCCATGGTGGAGCTGCCCGGGCGCTTCCAGATCGTGCCGGGCCAGCCCACGCTGGTGCTGGACGTGGCGCACAACCCGCATTCGGTGGCGGCGCTGGCCGCCAACCTGGACGCCATGGGCTTTTACCCCTGCACCCATGCGGTGTTCGGCGCCATGGCCGACAAGGACCTGACGCCCATGCTGGGCAAGGTGGGCCCCATGGTGGACCGCTGGTATTTCACCGACCTGCCCACGGCCCGCGCTGAATCTGCCGCCGGGCTGCAAGCCGCCTGGCAGGCCCAGGAAAAACGCAAGGACGTACAGGCCAGCACCTGGAGCAACCCCCTTCAAGCCCTGCGCGCGGCGGTGGCTGCAGCAGACCCCGCTGATAGAATCGTGGTCTTTGGATCGTTCTACACCGTAGGCGGCGTTTTGAAGGACGGGATCCCCCGGCTTCAGGCCACGCACCTGGCGGATTGAGCCCCAAACATCGCCCACACAAGGCACTCCTCTACATGGCCTTTTTCAAATTTCGCAAGCCGGGTGACGACACTGCGGCGGCGGCTCCGGCCGAAAGCGTGGAGGTGATGCGCCGGCGCGCCAGGCACCGGCTGATCGGTGCTGTGGTGCTGGTGCTGATCGGCGTGGTGGGTTTCCCCCTGCTGTTTGACACCCAGCCCCGCCCGGTGCAGGTCGACATCCCCATCGACATCCCCGACCGCGCCAAGGCCAAGCCGCTGGCATCAGGACCCGTTGTGTCTGCGCAGCCTGCTGCGCCTGCCCCCGCGCAGCCAGCAACCTCCGCGCCCGCCGCGTCCGGCCCGCTCACGGCGCCCGCTGCACCCGCAGCCCCGGCCAAGCCCGCCCCGGCCCCCAAGGTCGCGCAGTCTGAAGGCCTGGATGCCAAGGAAGAAATCGTGCCGGCCAAGCCCTCGCCTGCGCCGGTGCCCAAGCCTGAAGTCAAACCCGCACCAGCCGCCAAGCCCGACGACGGCGCCCGTGCCAAGGCCTTGCTGGAAGGCAAAGCGGCGCCAGTGGCGGCCCCTGCAGCCAGCGCTGCCGCTGGCGAACGTTACGTGGTGCAGGTGGGTGCTTTTGCCGACGCTGACAAGGCCCGCGAAACGCGCCTGAAGGTCGAACGCGCGGGCCTGAAGACCTACACGCACGTGGCCGAGACCAAGGACGGCAAGCGCACCCGTGTGCGCGTGGGCCCGTTTTCCACCAAGGCCGAGGCCGACCGTGCGGCTGAAAAGATCAAGGGGCTGGATTTGCCCGCAGCCATCCTCACCTTGTAGGCTGGGCGTGGCCATTCTGGACTGGATTTTTGTTGCGGTACTGGTGGCGTCCTTGATGCTGGGCGCCTGGCGTGGTCTGGTGTACGAGGTGCTGTCGGTCATGACCTGGATCGCCGCCTTTGTGCTGGCCCAGTGGCTGGCGCCCGATGTGGCATCGCGCCTGCCCATGGGCTCCGCGTCTGAGCCGGTGCGTTACGCGGCCGGATTTGTGGTGGTGCTGGTGGCGGCGGCGTTTGCGGGTGGCCTGGTCGCCTGGGCTTTGAAGAAGCTGATCGAGGCGATCGGCCTGCGGCCCGTGGACCGCACGCTGGGCGCGGCGTTTGGCCTGGCGCGCGGCGTGGTGTTGCTGCTGGCCGCGGCCGTGGTTGTGAACATGACGCCCCTGAAGGGCGGCGTGTGGTGGCAGGAATCGGCGGGCGCCGGTGTTTTGACCGTGGCGCTCAAGGGCATGAAGCCCGTCCTGCCGGAAGAATTCGGGCAATACCTGCCTGGCTAAGGACTACCCATGTGTGGAATCGTCGGCGTCGTAGGCGCCTCACCCGTCAACCAGCTCATCTATGACGCGCTGCTGCTGTTGCAGCATCGCGGCCAGGACGCAGCCGGCATCGTGACCCAGCAGGAACGCAAGTTCTTCATGCACAAGGCCAAGGGCATGGTGCGCGACGTGTTTCGCACGCGCAACATGCGCGCGCTGCCCGGCAACTGCGGCCTGGGCCAGGTGCGTTACCCGACCGCCGGCAACGCCTACAGCGAAGAAGAGGCCCAGCCGTTCTATGTGAACGCGCCCTTCGGCGTGGTGCTGGTGCACAACGGCAACCTGACCAACGCCCACGCGCTGAAGGCAGAGCTGTTCTCCACCGACCATCGCCACATCAACACCGACAGCGACTCTGAAGTGCTGCTCAATGTGTTTGCCCACGAGCTTGAAAAATCCACGCGCGGTGTGCCGCTGCAGCCCGACGATGTGTTCACGGCTGTGAAGAATGTGCACCGCCGCGTGCGCGGCTCGTACGCCGTGATCGCCATGATCGCCGGCCACGGCGTGCTGGCGTTTCGTGACCCCTTCGGCATCCGCCCGCTGTCGGTGGGCAAAAGCAAGGACGGCACCTGGATGGTGGCCAGCGAATCCGTGACGCTGGAAGGCACGGGCCATGTGTTTGACCGCCACGTGGCCCCGGGCGAGGCGATCTTCATTGACCTGCAGGGCAACCTGCATTCGCACCAATGCGCCGACAACCCCAAGCTGTTTCCCTGCATTTTTGAATTTGTGTACCTGGCGCGGCCTGACTCGGTCATGGACGGCATCTCGGTCTACCAGGCGCGCCTGAACCTGGGCGAGACCTTGGCCAAGCGCGTGATCTCCACGCTGCCGCCCAGCGACATTGACGTGATCATCCCCATCCCCGAATCCAGCCGCCCCAGCGCCACGCAGCTGGCGCACCTGCTGGGCATTCCGTACCGCGAGGGTTTTGTGAAGAACCGCTACGTGGGGCGCACCTTCATCATGCCGGGGCAGGGCGTGCGCAAAAAATCAGTGCGCCAGAAGCTCAACGTGATTGCCAGCGAATTCAAGGGCCGCAACGTGATGCTGGTGGACGACTCCATCGTGCGCGGCACGACCAGCCGCGAGATCGTGCAGATGGCGCGCGACGCAGGCGCCAAAAAGGTCTACCTGGCCAGCGCTGCACCGCCCGTGCGCTACCCCAATGTGTACGGCATCGACATGCCCACCTCCAGCGAGCTGGTGGCGCACAACCGCACGGTGGACGAGATCCGCGACATCATCGGCTGCGACGCGCTGATCTACCAGGACGTGGACGGCATGAAAAAAGCCATCGGCTCGCTCAACCCCAAGCTCGACGGTTTTGATGCGTCGTGTTTTGACGGCGTGTACGTCACGGGCGACATCGATGCGGCGGGCATCGCCCGTATGAACGAATCGCGCATGGGCCAGGAAGAGCAGGACGACGACACGTCGCGCCTGGCCCTGCCCAACGCACAGGAAGCATGACCCGGGATACCTGATGACTGACAGACCACTGCCCGCCGGGCTGCACCTGGACACGCTGGCCTTGCGCGCCGCCGTGGACCGCAGCCAGTACGGCGAAAACTCCGAAGCGCTGTACCTGACCAGCGGCTACGTGCAGCCCAACGCCGAAGCGTCAGCACGCCGTTTTGCGGGTGAAGAAGACGGCTACACCTACGGACGCACGAGCAACCCGACCGTGACCAGCTTTGAGCAGCGCCTGGCCGCCATGGAAGGCACCGAGGCCGCCATGGCCACCGCATCCGGCATGGCGGCGGTCATGCTCATGTGCTTCAGCCTGCTGCGCGCGGGCGATCACGTGATTTATTCGCAGTCGATGTTCGGCTCGACGATGAAGCTGATCGGCACGGAATTCGCGCGGTTCGGGGTTGAGTCCACCAGCGTGTCGCAGACCGATGTGGACGCCTGGCGTGCGGCCGTGCGGCCCAACACCAAACTGCTGTTTGCCGAGACACCGACCAACCCGTTGACCGAGGTGTGCGACATTGCCGCGCTGGCCGATATTGCGCACCAGGCCGGCGCTCTGCTGTGCGTGGACAACTGTTTTGCCACGCCCGCGTTGCAGCGACCGGTCACGATGGGCGCCGACATCGTCATGCACTCGGGCACCAAATTCCTGGACGGCCAGGGCCGCGTGATGGCCGGCGCCCTGTGCGCGCCTGAAGCCATGGTGCGCGAGAGGTTTTTGCCCGTGCAAAAGAATTCCGGCATGGTGCTGTCGCCCTTCAACGCCTGGGTGGTGCTCAAGGGCCTGGAAACGCTGAGCCTGCGCCTGAACGCGCAAAGCGCCGCCACGCTGGCGCTGGCGCAATGGCTGGAACAGCATCCCGCGGTGTCGCGCGTGTATTACCCCGGCCTGCCCAGCCATCCGCAGCATGCGCTGGCCATGCGCCAGATGTCAGGCGTGGGCGGGGCGGTGCTGTCATTTGACGTCAAGGCGGCAGACGCCACACAGGCGCGCGCACGCGCATTCCACTTGCTCGATTCGCTGCAGGTCCTGTCGCTGTGCACCAACCTGGGTGACACCAAGAGCCTGCTGACCCACCCGGCCAGCACATCCCACGGCAAGCTGTCCGAGGCGCAGCGCCAGGCAGCCGGCATCGGCCAGGGCCTGATCCGCCTGGCCGTGGGCCTGGAACATATGGACGACATGAAGGCCGACCTGCTGCGTGGCCTGGACACCCTTTCATGAGCAAGACAAGAACGCGATTCGCCCCGTCACCCACGGGCTTCATCCACCTGGGCAACATCCGCTCGGCGCTGTACCCCTGGGCGTTTGCGCGCTCTACCGGCGGCGACTTCATCCTGCGTATTGAAGACACCGACCTGGAGCGCAATTCCCAGGCGGCGGTGGACGTCATCATCGAAGGCATGGCCTGGCTGGGGCTGGACCATGACGAAGGCCCGTTCTACCAGATGCAGCGCATGGACCGCTACAAGCAGGTGCTGGCGCAACTGCAGGCCGCGGGCCATGTGTACCCCTGCTACATGAGCGTGGCCGAGCTGGACGCGCTGCGCGAACGCCAGATGGCGGCCAAGGAAAAGCCGCGCTACGACGGCACCTGGCGTCCGGCGCCCGGCAAGACCCTGCCACCTGTGCCCGAAGGCGTGCAGCCCGTGTTGCGCTTTCTGAACCCGCAGGGTGGCGTGGTGGCCTGGGACGACAAGGTCAAGGGCCGCATCGAAATCAGCAACGACGAGCTGGACGACCTGGTGATTGCGCGCCCGGACGGCACCCCCACCTACAACTTCTGCGTGGTGGTGGACGACATCGACATGGCCATCACCCACGTGATCCGTGGTGATGACCATGTGAACAACACACCGCGCCAGATCAACATCTTCAAGGCGCTGGGCAATGAACCCCCGGTGTACGCCCACCTGCCCACCGTGCTGAACGAGCAGGGCGAAAAGATGAGCAAGCGCAACGGCGCCAAGCCCGTGACGCAGTACCGCGACGAAGGCTACCTGCCCGACGCCATGGTCAATTACCTGGCCCGATTGGGCTGGAGCCATGGCGACGACGAAATCTTCAGCCGTGCGCAGTTCCTGGAATGGTTCAACCTGGACCACCTGGGCCGCAGCGCCGCGCAGTTTGACGAAGCCAAGCTGCGCTGGGTGAATGCCCAGCACCTGAAGACCATGGCCGACGACGCGCTGGCGCCGCTGGTGGCTGCGCAACTGCACAAGCAGGGCCTGGCAGCTGACGACCGGCTGGCAGCGATCTGCGGCCTGTTCAAGGACCGCTGCGACACGACGCTGGTGCTGGCCCGCTGGGCAGCTGCCTTTTATACCGACGTGACGCCTGTGGCAGAAGAGAGAACGCAGCACGTGACCGACGCCGTGAAGCCCGCAATTGCCACGCTGGCCGACAAGCTGGCCACGGTGGCGTGGGACAAGGCATCGATCGCGGCCGCCATCAAGGAAGTGCTTGCAGCCCACAGCATGAAAATGCCGCAACTGGCCATGCCGGTGCGCGTGCTGGTCATGGGCACGGCCCAGACGCCATCGCTGGATGCGGTGCTGGCACTGTGCTCACGCGAAACGGTGTTGGCGCGCTTGAAGGCCGCCTGAATTTTCAGGCTATAATTCAAGGCTCGGAAATTAACGGGGCTGTGTCAAAGCAGCAGCGGTAATTTGGGGGGTATAGCTCAGCTGGGAGAGCGCTTGCATGGCATGCAAGAGGTCATCGGTTCGATCCCGTTTACCTCCACCACCGAACAGTTCAGGTTTTGACCCTATCGTCTAGAGGCCTAGGACATTACCCTTTCACGGTAAGTACCGGGGTTCGAATCCCCGTAGGGTCGCCAAATTAACTGCGGTTAACACGGCACAAGTTGGTAACAGTCAGCCCGCAAGGGCAGGCGACTTGGCTCGCAAGAGCGAACGTTACTGCTACCAGGAGTGGTAGTTCAGTTGGTTAGAATACCGGCCTGTCACGCCGGGGGTCGCGGGTTCGAGTCCCGTCCACTCCGCCAAAATCAAAAGGCCTGTTGTGCAAACAACAGGCCTTTTTTGTTTTGTGCCCAACCTGTTCAGGTGGTGAACGAAGGCACGGACGGGCGGGTAGATGTTTGTGCGGCTAGCGGCAGGGAAGAACGAAACGGCCATGCCACTTGCGGGCGGGCCCACGCCGGGACCTGCTCGCGAACACTGTCCTGGCGGTGCGCCATGCGGCTGGCGGGAACGCTATTGGCATTGACGATGGGCATGGCGGGCTCCGGCTGGTGGGTTCTGCGTGGACTTGTTACAAATCTACGGCGGATTTCCAGCTGCTCCTAGCGGCAAATCACCTAAGGCTGTGTAGGAAATTACCTTCCCGTCCCGACGGGCTGCTGCTTGCTGACGCTGAACATCCCGGTAGACAAGGCCGTCCCGAGCACGATCACCGCGCCGCACAGCAGCATCCACAGCGTGATGGTTTCACCCAGCGCGATCGCGCCATATAGCACGGCAAACACCGGTATCAGGAAGGTAACGGCCAGCGCTTTGGCCGGGCCGGTATTTGCGATCAGGCGGAAGTACAGGATGTATGCGATGCCGGTGCACAGCACAGCCAGCCCCACCACCGCGCCCCAGGCGCGCAGGCCCGGCATGGTGGCGGGCCACAGCCACAGCGTGGGCACCAGCAGTCCCAGTGTGGCGCCGGCCTGGCTGCCCGTGGCGAGCGCCAATGAATTGATGCCGGTCAGATAACGCTTGGTGTAGCTGGCAGCAATGCCGTAGAACAGCGTGGCCACCAGGCAGGCCACCACGGCCCAGCCGGTGCCGCCAGGCTTGAAGCTGGCCTTGTCCCAGGCCAGCATGGCCACGCCGGCAAAACCGATCACCAGGCCCAGCAGGCGCGGTGTATTGGGGCGGTCCTTGAGCCACATCCAGGCCACCAGCGCGCCAAACATCGGAACGGTGGCGTTCAGGATGGCCGTCATGCCGGTGCTGATGGACAGTACCGCCCAGGCCAGCAGCGCAAACGGAATGGCCGAGTTGAGCATACCCACAAACAGGATGGAGCCCAGGTGCGAGCGCAGCGCAGGCCATTGTCTCCTGTAGAGCAGGATGGGCAGCAGGAACAGTGCTGCAATACCCACGCGCAGGCCGGCGGTCGCCAAGGCGCCGAATTCGCTGGCGGCCAGGCGCATGAACAGGAATGATGCGCCCCACAACGCCGCCAGCATCAGAAAGTCTGACAGGGCCTGTCGTCGCAGAAATTCCGCTCGCGTGGAAGGTGTGTTCATCGATCAAGTGTCACGGTAAATCCTGGGGCACCAGGCTGCGCTGCCCATGCTTTTTATCAGGCGCATTGATGCGTGTTGGCGATCAATGCGCCTTCCAGTGTGAGCAGCGCGGTCTTTCGGTCCAGCCCACCTGCGTAGCCGGTCAGCGAGCCGTCCGAGCCCAGCACACGGTGGCAGGGCACGACCACGCTCAACGGGTTGCGCCCCACGGCAGCGCCCACCGCACGCACGGCGGCCGGGCGGCCCACGTCACGGCTCAGGTGGCCGTAGCTGATGGTGCGTCCGCGCGGGATGGCCAGCAACGCACGCCACACCGATTGCTGAAACGGTGTGCCGCCTTGCAGGTCCAGCGGAATGTCAAACGTGGTGCGCCGACCCGCAAAGTAGTCGGCCAGCTGCGCCGTGGCCAGCACCAGCACCGGGTGGTCAGGCGCCTGCGGCCATCCCGTGTGGTCAGGCAGGTGGCGCTGCCCGGCAAACCACACGCCGGCCAGGCCATGCGCCGTGGCGGCGACGATGATGGGGCCCAGCGGGCTGTCGTAACGCGTCTGGACGATGGAGCTGTCGTACTTCATTTCTTTTCCTTGGGTGTTTCCTGGGGTGCGGGGGCGGACCATGCACGGATCACGGCATAGCTGCGCCAGGGTTTCCAGCTCTGCGATGCGGCCTCAGCGGCGCGCGCGGGGTTCCTGTCGGCGCGCACTCCCAGAGCGCTTTGCAACGCCACGTCGCCCGCAGGGAATGCATCGGGCCAGCGCAGCGCACGCATGGCGATGTATTGCGCGGTCCAGTCGCCAATGCCGGGCAGCTCTTTCAATGCAACGATGGTGGCTTGCACATCGGCGCCGCCATGCAGTGCCACGCGCTTGTCGGTGACCGCACGCGCAATGCCCACGATGGCAGCCTGGCGCTGCTTGACGATACCCAGCTGGCCCAGGGCGTCGCCCTCGGCTTGCGCCAGCACGGCGGGCGCGGGGAACAGTCGGGTGAGTTGCGCAAACGGCGTTTCAATCGGCTCACCAAACCGGTCCACCAGCCGCTGTGCGAGCGTGCGCGCAGCCGCCACGGTGATCTGCTGGCCCAGCACGGCGCGCACGGCCAGCTCGTAGCCGTCCAGTGTGCCGGGCACGCGCAGGCCGTCGCTGTGCGGGAACGCGTCGTGCAACACGGCGTTGACGGCACCGGGCTCGGCGTCGAGGTCCAGCGCGGCGCGCAGACGGCGGATGACCAGCGGCAACACTTCGCGCAAGGAGTCGCTCACGCGCAACGTGACCAGGCTGCGTTCCGCATCAAATTCGCCCACCAGCCAGCCTGTATGTGTCTTGCTGCCGGTGTCCAGGCGCAGGGTGCGGCCCAGTGAAGGCGCAGCGTCGGCGTCAGCCACAAACTCGATGCCGCCGATCAGCCGTTTGCGAAAGAAACCCAACATGGCTTGCACGTCATAGGGCGGCCGGTAGCCCAGCCGCACGGCGGTGCCCTGGGTGCCGGTCGTTTTGCCGTCCGTGCCTTCGCGTCGCAGTTGCGTTGGGTTCAGCCCGTAGTGTTCAAGAAACGCGGCGTTGAAGCGCCGCACGCTGGCATAGCCGCTGATCAGCGCCACCTGGGTGATGGGCAGGTCGGTGTCGGCCAGCAGTTGCTTGGCCGTCAGCAGCCGTCGGGTCTGCAGGTATTGCACGGGCGACACGCCCAGCTGCGCTTCAAAAATCCGGCGCACATGGCGGTCGCTCACCCCCAGCCTGGCAGCCAGGCGTTCAACGGTGGGGGCTTCGTCCCCCCAGGCATCAGGCTCGTCCAGCAGGCGGGCCGCCTGGCGCGCCAGGATGGCGCTGGCGTCCTGGATGGACCAGGCCAGGGTCTGCGGCGCCAGCTCGGGCCGGCAGCGCAGGCAGGGGCGAAAGCCCGCGCTCTCGGCCTGGGCGGCGTGGCCAAAAAAGCGGCAGTTCTCGCGCCGGGGCGTGCGCACCTTGCACACCGGCCGGCAGTAAATGCCTGTAGATGTCACACCGGTGAAAAAGCTGCCGTCAAAGCGGGCATCGCGCGCCTTCAGCGCCAGGTAGCAGGCGTCGGGTTGCAGGTACGTGGTGTCGGCGGGCATGGGGTCATGATACGCAGCGCCTACGCTGGAACCCGCCGTTTTCGGACATGTGCCCGCCAGAGCCCCGGCCTACAATCGCGCGTTTGCACCACTGGCCCGAAAGACCTCTTTTCATGCAGCTTGCCCCCGCAATCTTCAAGGCATATGACATTCGCGGCATCGTGCCCGCGACCCTGAACGAAGAGGTCGCCCAGGCGCTGGGCCGGGCGTTTGGCCTGGCGGCCCTGCGCGAGGGCGAAACGACCGTAGCCGTGGGCCGCGACGGGCGCCTGAGCGGCCCCAGCCTGAGCGCGGCGCTGATCCGCGGGTTGACGGCCGTGGGGGTGGATGTGATCGACATTGGCCCGGCCACCACGCCGATGCTGTACTTTGCGGCCAACACGCTGTGCAGCAGCGGCATCCAGGTCACGGGCAGCCACAACCCGCGCGATTACAACGGCTTCAAGATGGTGCTGGCCGGGCGCGCCATCCATGGCGAAGAGATACAGGCCCTGCGCCGTGTGATGGAGTCGGGTGACGTCGGGCCGACCCCCGAGCGCCACGGCGGGGTGCGGCTGGTCAACGTGCAGGCCCCGTACCGCGACCGTATCGTGGGTGACATCAAGCTGGCGCGGCCCTTGAAGATCGTCATTGATTCTGGCAACGGTATTGCGGGCGCCTCCGCCCCGGGCATCTTTCGCGCCCTGGGCTGCGAGGTGACCGAGCTGTTCAGCGAAGTGGACGGCAACTTTCCCAACCACCACCCGGACCCGAGCAAGCCCGACAACCTGCGCGATCTGATCCGCGCGCTGAAAGATGGCGACGCCGAGCTGGGTCTGGCTTTTGACGGCGACGGTGACCGCCTTGGCATCGTCACCAAGGACGGCCAGAACATCTACCCCGACCGCCAGATGATGCTGTTTGCCCAGGATGTGCTGTCGCGCGTGCCCGGCGGCGAGATCGTTTTTGACGTGAAGTGCACCCAGCGCCTAGCGCCCGCCATTCGCGCCGCGGGCGGCAAGCCGCTGATGTTCAAGACCGGGCATTCGCTGATCAAGGCGAAGATGAAAGAGATCGGCTCGCCGCTGGGCGGCGAGATGAGCGGCCACATCTTCTTCAAGGAACGCTGGTTTGGCTTTGACGACGGCACCTATGCCGGTGCGCGGCTGCTGGAGATCCTGTCAAAACATGCCGACCCCAGCGCCGTGCTCAACGGCTTGCCCACCAGCTTTTCCACGCCCGAGCTGAACGTGAAATGTGCCGAGGGTGAGCCTCACGGCATCGTGGACCAGCTGGTGGCGCAGGCAAGCTTTGCGGCGCCCGCCGAGGTGTCCACCATCGACGGGCTGCGGGTGGACTGGCCCGACGGCTTTGGGCTGATCCGCGCGTCCAACACCACGCCGGTGCTGGTGCTGCGGTTTGAGGGCCATACCCAGGCCGCACTCGACCGTATCCAGGCTGACATGCTGTCGCTGCTGCGCAGCGTCAAGCCCGATGCGTCGTTTGAAGAGGCGGCGCATTGAACATCCTCATCGTCAAGCTGTCTTCGCTTGGCGATGTGGTGCATGCCATGCCGGCGGTGCAGGACATCCGTGCGGCGCTGCCCCATGCGCAAATTGACTGGGTGGTGGAGAAAGGCTTTGCGCCGCTGGCCGCGCGCTGCCAGGGTGTGCGCCGCGTGATCCCGTGCGAGCTGCGGCGCTGGCGCAAGGCGCCCTTTGCCGCCGCCACGCGCTCGGCGTGGCGCGCTTTCAAGGCAGACCTTCAATCGCAGCCTTATGACGCGGTCATTGACCTGCAGGGCTTGAGCAAATCGGCGCTGGTGGCCTGGGCTGCGCGTGTGGCGCCCGGCGGCAAGCGCTATGCGCTGGCCAACCAGACCGAAGGCTCCAGCTACGAGCGGCCCACGCGATGGGTGGCCGATGTGGCGGTGTCCGTGCCGCCGCACATCCACGCCGTGCAACGCTCTCGCGTGTTGTGCGCCCAGGCGCTGGGCTACGCGGTGCCTGGTAGCTTGAATTTCGGCCTGGTGGCGCAGGGCGCGGTGCAGGGGGCTGCACAGGGCTCTGACCGTTGCGTGGCACTGGTGCATGGCACCTCACGCGGCGACAAGTGCTGGCCCGAAGACCATTGGCTGGCGCTGGGCCGCCAGCTCATCGCCGCGGGCCACACGCTGGGCCTGCCGCACGGCAGTGCCGAAGAGCAGGCCCGAAGCGAGCGCATGGCCCAGGCGCTGGGACCGCAGGCCCGAGTGTGGCCGCGGCTGGACCTGGGGGCCCTGACAGACAGGCTGGCTGCCTGCGCCGGTGTGATTGGCGTGGACAGCGGCCTGAGCCACATCGCCGTGGCGCTCGATGTGCCGCATGTGCAGCTGTACAACTTTGACACGGCGTGGCGCACCGGGCCTTTTGATGCCGCTCGCCAGCGCAGCGTGTTCGCGCAGCCCACACCCGGTGTGGACGCCGTGTGGCACGCCTGGCAACAGGTGGCAGCCGCATGATCCGCGCGTTCTATTCGCTGCTGATGTGGCTGGCCCAGCCTTTCCTGCGGCGCAAACTGGCGCGGCGTGGACAGGCCGAGCCGGGCTACCTGGAAGCGATTGAAGAGCGTTTTGGCAATTACACCGACCCCGCCGAACCCGGCATGCTGTGGCTGCACGCGGTATCTCTGGGCGAAACACGAGCCGCCGCCGTCTTGCTGGATGCGCTTCGCAAGCGCGAGCCTGGCTTGCGGGTGTTGCTCACGCATGGCACTGCCACCGGCCGCGCCGAGGGCCAGCGACTGATGCGCCCGGGCGATGCGCAAAGCTGGCTGCCCTGGGACACACCGGGGGCCGTGCGCGACTTTCTGGACCACTTTCACCCTCGCATCGGCGTGTTGATGGAAACCGAGGTCTGGCCCAACCTGGTGGCGCAGTGCAAGACACGCGGTGTGCCGCTGGTGCTGGCCAATGCGCGCTTGAGCGACAAGTCACTGCAACAGGCGCTGGCGTTGTCGCCGTTGTCCATGCCTGCTTACGCCTCACTGGCAGCCGTGTGGGCGCAGACCCCGGCAGATGCGAGGCGCCTGCGCCAGACCGGCGCAGACGTGAGCGGTGTGTTTGGCAACCTCAAATTCGACGCCACGCCCGATGAGGCGCAGCTGGCTCAGGGCCGTTCATGGCGCGCGGCCCTTGGGCGGCCCATAGTGATGTTTGCCAGCTCGCGTGAAGGCGAAGAGGCCACGCTGCTGGCCGCCATGCGCGCGCGCAGCGATGCCGCTGCCGTGCAATGGCTGGTCGTGCCGCGCCACCCTCAGCGCTTTGACGAAGTGGCCGCGCTGGTGCAGGCACACGGCTTCAGCCTGACGCGGCGCAGCACTTGGGGTGATGCGCCGCAGGCCGCCGATGTGTGGCTGGGCGATTCACTGGGCGAGATGGCGCTGTATTACGGCCTGAGCGATGTGGCCCTGCTGGGCGGCAGCTTTGCGCCGCTGGGCGGGCAGAACCTGATTGAGGCCGCAGCTTGCGGTTGCCCTGTGGTGATGGGGCCGCACACGTTCAACTTTGCCGATGCGGCAGACCTTGCTGTGCAAGCCGGTGCGGCCATCCGTGTGGAGGATGAAGCGGCCGCTGTAGAGGTGGCCCTGGGGCTGGCTGCTGCGGGTGCGCAGCATGATGCGGCGACGGCAGCGGCGCAGGCTTTCGCCGTTGCTCACCGGGGCGCGGTGCAGCATACGGCTGATGCAGTACTGGCGCTGGCAGGTCCCGTAGCTAAG
>CALRYY010000029.1:0-46494 GCA_943372515.1 Ramlibacter sp. 2FC
CCTGCATGTTGGTGTCGGCGCTCAATTGCATGAAGCGCTCCAGACGCGCCGAACTGTGCTCGGGGCCCTGGCCTTCGTAGCCGTGCGGCAGCATCAGCGTGATGCCGTTGACGCGGCCCCACTTGACCTCGCCCGAGGCAATGAACTGGTCGATCACCACCTGCGCGCCGTTGGCGAAGTCGCCAAACTGCGCTTCCCAGATCACCAGCGTGTTGGGGTCGTTGGACGCGTAGCCGTACTCAAAGCCCAGCACGGCCTCTTCAGACAGGATGGAGTCGATGACGACGAACGGGGCCTGGTTGTCGGCCACATTGCACAGCGGCGTGTAGGTGCCGATGTCCCACTTCTCGCGGTTCTGATCGTGCAGCACGGCATGGCGGTGGGTGAAGGTGCCCCGGCCGCAGTCTTCACCCGACAAGCGCACCGGGTAACCACTGGCCACCAGCGAGGCAAAGGCCATGTGTTCGCCCATGCCCCAGTCGACGTTGACTTCACCACGGCCCATGGCAGCGCGGTCGTCCAGCACCTTCTTGACCAGCGAATGCGGCGTAAAGCCCTCGGGCACCGTGGTGATTTTCTCGGCCAGGCGCTTCCACTCGGCCATAGGGATCGCCGTGTCTGCCGCGTCCGTCCATTTGCGGTTGAGGTACGGGCTCCAGTCCACAGCGTACTTGCTCTTGAAGTTGGTCAGCACGGGGTCAAACGTGTTCTTGCCGGCGTCCAGCGCGGCGCGCGTGGCCTTGACCATGTCATCACCCAGCGTGGCACCCATGCCCTGGGCTGCCAGCTTGTCGGCATACAGCTTGCGCGTGCCGGGATGCTGGGCAATCTTCTTGTACATCAGCGGCTGGGTCAGCGCGGGGGTGTCCTGCTCGTTGTGGCCGAGTTTGCGGAAGCAGATGATGTCCACCACCACGTCCTTCTTGAACTCCATGCGGTATTCGAGTGCGAGCTGGGTGGCCAGCACCACGGCCTCAGGGTCGTCGCCGTTCACGTGCAGCACAGGCGCCTCGATCATCTTGACCACGTCCGAGCAATACAGCGTGGATCGGCTGTCGCGCGGGTCGCTGGTGGTGAAGCCGATCTGGTTGTTGATGACGATGTGCACCGAGCCGCCAGTGAAGTAGCCGCGCGTTTCAGCCAGCGCCAGCGTTTCCATCACGACGCCCTGGCCGGCAAAGGCCGCGTCACCATGCACCAGCACGGGCAGCACCTGCTTGCCCTCGGGGTCGGCGCGACGGTCCATGCGGGCGCGCACCGAGCCTTCCACCACGGGGTTGACGATCTCCAGGTGCGAGGGGTTGAACGCCAGCGTCAGGTGAACCGGGCCGCCGGGGGTGGTCACGTCAGAGCTGAAGCCCTGGTGGTATTTGACGTCGCCGCTGGGCAGATCTTCAGGGGCGGTGTGGTCGAATTCGGCGAACAGGTCGGCGGGCAGCTTGCCCAGCGAGTTGACCAGCACGTTCAGGCGGCCGCGGTGGGCCATGCCGATCACGATTTCCTGGATGCCCTTGATGCCGCCCATCTGGATGACTTCGTCCATGGCGGCGATGAAGCTCTCACCACCTTCCAGCGAGAAGCGCTTCTGGCCGACGTACTTGGTGTGCAGGAAGCGCTCCAGGCCCTCTGCAGCCGTCAGGCGGTCCAGGATGTGGCGCTTTTTCTCGGCGTTGAAATTGGGTTTGCTGCGGATGCTTTCCAGCTTTTGCTGCCACCAGCGCTTTTGCACCTGGTCGGTGCTGTACATGAATTCGGCGCCGATGGTGCCGCAGTAGGTTTCGCGCAGTGCATTGAGCAGCTCGCGCAGGGTCATGGTTTCTTTGCCGAAGTACGTGTTGCTGGTGTTGAACACGGTTTCCTGGTCGGCGTCGCTGAAGCCGTAAAAGCTGGGCTCCAGGTCGGGAATCTTGTCGCGCTCGGTGCGCTTCAGCGGGTCCAGGTCGGCCCAGCGGGCGCCTACGTTGCGGTAAGCGGCAATGAGCTGCTGCACGGCGGTGCGCTTGCGGCCCATTTCGGAGTCTGCGCCGCTTGCCACCACCACCCGGGTGCCGCCTTGCTTGGCGCGCTCGGCAAAAGCGTTGACCACGGGCAGGTGCGGCACGTCCTTGGCGTTCGATCCGTCCACTGCGGGCACATGCTGCAGTGCATCGAAATAGTCGCGCCAGTTGTCGGGCACGCTGCCAGGGTTGGCCAGGTAGTTTTCGTACATTTCCTCGACGTAGGGCGCATTGCCGCCGAAGAGGTAAGAGTTGCCTTGATAGGCAGTGTAGACAGACGCCGTCGACGGCGTCGATTGATCGCTCATATTCCGCTGACCTCCGTTTCCCTCTGGGAAACATTAGCTGGTTAAGAAAACCTTCCGCGACACGGCTGGACCGGTTGGCGGATGCGACTGTGGCTGGAAGGGGCCTAGTACAACACGGTATTGTACGCCCCCCGATGCGGCCTTTGGCCGCCTCCCCCCACTGGGGGGCAATGCAGCGGACCGGCGAAGCCGGATCCGCGCATTCTGGAACTGGGCCGCAGACCCCTCCAGCCGTGCTTTTTCAGGCGATGCCTGGATTGCCTTGCATGCCCACCAGTCTCGGCATGTTGGGCTTACGGGCTGATATGCGGCCGTTGCGGGCCTTCAGCCACTGCTCCACAACTTCCCACACCTGCTTGTTGCCGGCAGTGCGTGCCTCTTCGGCCACCGGCGCCCAGCCGGCCACCTTGTAGCGCCGCCCGGCTTCGATGGGTTTGCCATTGAGCTGCATGGCCGTGATGCGCTGCCCCATGCCGGCCAGGGGGTTGCAGGTGTATTGCAGACCGCCCACGCGCACCATGTCACCGCCCTGCTGGTAATAGGGATCGGGATTGAAGAGGTTGTCGGCCACGTCCTCCAGGACCGTCTTCAGGGTCTCGCCGGTCATCTCGGTGACCGTGGCATACGAATACGTCGTAGCCGTCATGTCCATCAACCATTCGCGCGTGATCGCCTGCCCCGACAGCAGCGAGGTTCCCCAGCGGAAACCCGGCGAAAACGCGATCTCTGCGCCCTGCACGTCCATCAATGCGTCAAGCAACAACTGGTCGCCAGTGCCGTTGAAATTGCCACGGCGGTACAGCGCGCCTTCAGTCACGCCCAGCTTTTCTGCCAGCTTTGTCTCGTAAGGTGCGCGTACTTTGCGGATCAGCGCGTCCATGTCAGGGTCAGCCGGCAACATGTTCGAAAACACGGGAAGCAGCCGATAGCGAAAGTCGCTCACCCGACCGCCCTTGACGTCAAAGTCCATGACACCCAGGAATTTGCCGTTGGAGCCGGCATTGGTCACCAGCGTCTGGCCGCTCTTGTTGGCCACCACGCTGGCAACGGGCATGCCGTCGTGGGTGTGCCCCCCCATGATGGCGTCAATGCCGGTCACACGGCCGGCCATCTTCAGGTCCACGTCCATGCCGTTGTGGCTGAGCACCACCACGACCTGGGCGCCCTTGCCCCGGACTTCGTCCACCATCTTCTGCATGTTGTCGTCCTGGATGCCGAAGGTCCAGTCGGCCACCATGTAGCGCGGGTTGGCAATGGGGGTGTAGGGAAACGCCTGGCCGATGATGGCGCAGGGCACGCCATTGATCTCACGGATCACATAGGGCGGGAATACAGGGTCGCCGAAGTCGTTGGTCTTGACGTTCTGGGCAATGAAATCGACCTTGCCCTTGAAGTCCTTTTCGATGATTTCCTTGACGCGGTCCATGCCCAGGGTGAACTCCCAGTGGCCCGTCATCACATCCACGCCCAGCAGTTTGCAGGCTTCCACCATGTCCTGGCCATTCGTCCACAGGGCCGTGCCAGAGCCCTGCCAGGTGTCACCACCATCCAGCAGCAGCGCGCCTGGGCGGCTTGCCTTCATGCGCTTGACCAGCGTGGCCAGGTGCGCAAAGCCACCCACCTTGCCGTAGCGCCGGGCGGCCTTGTCAAAGTCCAGGTACGTCAGCGCATGGGCCTGCGCGGTGCCGGGGCGGATTTTTGCGGTCTTCAGCAAGTGTTCGCCCACCAGGTGCGGCAGTTGTCCCTTCATGCCGGCAATACCCAGGTTGACGCTGGGCTCGCGGAAGTAGATGGGCTTGAGCTGCGCATGGCAGTCGGTCATGTGCAGGAACGACACATTGCCAAAGCGCGGCGCCTCGTACAGGCGATCAGCGGCCGTCGCTGCATCAGCGTCGGCATGCTGGCCCAGCGCCATGCCGGCCATCGTGCCGGCACCCAGCACCTGAAAGAACTCACGCTTGGTTAGATTCATAAATCCGCAATCAATGATGTATGACGCAAAACAAAGCCCGGCACGCAGCCGGGCTTTTTTGATTACTGGTTGACGGGTGAGGCCGGGTCCAGCAGCAAGGCCATGACGTGCTTGATCTGCTGCTCGTTCAGCACGCCCATGTGGCCCGCGCGCGGCATGTTGGAACAGGCGTTGTAGGCCTTGGCGTTGTAGATCTTGCCCCAGGTGTATTCAACAATCGCCTTGGACGCCGCGCTGTTGGGATCGGTCACGCCGCGGATCTTGCCGTAGTTCAACAGGCTGGGGCCGATGGTGCCAAACGAGATTTCCTTTTTGTCCATCTGGTGGCAGTTGTAGCAGTTGCCGCCATTGACGGTCTGTGCGTTGTCGGTCCATGTCTGGCCGCGGCCGCTTTGCGCAATGCTCTCGCCCTGCTTCCAGTCGCCCAGGAACTTGCCGTCCGAAGGCCACTTGATCTTCTTCATCTCGGCGGCTTCCAGTGCATCAGCCACTTTTTTGTCCAGCGGCTTGCCCGCCACATCGGCGGCGTTGCAGGCCTTGAGGGTGTCATCCACCTCGGTGATGCGCTCAACTTTGGCAATGCCCTTGGTCTGGAACGAGGACTTGATCATCTGGTCGGTCAACTGGTCCAGCTCGCCAGCGGGTGGGAGGCTGGCACAACCCGCCACAACGCTGGCGGCCAGCAACGACAGTGCAATCGTATGAATCTTCTTCATGGTGAGACCTTTTGTGCTTCAGCGCTTGACAGTGGGAACGGCCGACTTGGCTCCCTTGGCATTCACGCCAAGGTAAGTGCTGAGCGCGGCCAGGGCATCACTGCCGAATTTCGGCTCGGGAAAGCGCTGCTGGCGGTAACAGTCGTTCAGGCGCAGCTGCATGGTCCACATCTGGCCATTGGAGACACGGTAGGCCGGCCAGGCCGCAAAGCCGACGCCATCGCCCGGGTTCTTGCTGAGGATGGGCAGGTCCTGCAGGCGGATGCGCTTGCCCTCTTCACCGTGGCACGAGGCACAAGAAAAATCATGAGTGCCGCCGCGCTGGAAGAACAAGCGCTTGCCCACCTCGTAGGCCACGCGCTCTTCCTGTGTGGACTGCGGCAGGTTGAATGCCATGCCCTTGCTCTGCGACGACACCCAGGTGGCCAGAGCGGTCACATTGGCCATCTCGCCACGGCCAAACGGCGTTTGGGAAATCTCGTCTGCATTGAAGCCCTGCAGTGTCGCCATGCAATGCACGATGCGGGTCTCCAGGTCCTGCACCTTTTTGACGTCGGCGAAGTAGCGCGGCAGCTCAACGAAAACGCCCTTGATGACGCCAGGCCCCTTGCCCAGGTCACATTGCTCCAGCGTTGCAGCCTTGGGGCCGCGCTTTTGCTTCCAGAGGTCTTCGCCCTTGGCCTCGAACAGTTCGGCCGGGTTGCCGTCGGCCAGCATTGCGCGGTATTCCTCAATGGCCTGGATGGATGTTTTCGCGGGGGCTTGCTGCGCCACCGCAGCCGCCGTGCACAAGGCCGCCGCTGCGGCGATCACGATGCCTGATTTGCTCATGTCGTCCTCTTTCTTGATGTCGTGGGATGCACCTGGCCGCCACCGCTGCCTGCGGCAAAGCGCCCTCGTCAGGCTCAGGAAACTGCGGCTTCGTCGGTTCGTGTATCACCCTTGTTGTCTTTCCACGTCACGGCGACCTTGTCGCCGGCCTTGGCGCCCTTGATGGTGAACTGCAGGAACGGGTTCTTGGAAACTGCCGGGCCCCACTCAGCGGAGAAAACCGGCTTGCCGTTGAGGCTGGCGGTGACCTCGGTGATGTGCCAGGCCGGGATGGTCTTGCCGGCCGCGTCCTTGCGCTGGCCGGTTTCCATTTCGTGGCTCATGAGGACACGGACGGTGGCGTTGCCACCTGCTGCTTGGGCGCGAATGCGCATCGGTTCTGCCATGATTTGACTCCTGATATCTGTTGCGTTGAAGTGGCTGTACGGGTTGACGTTCGGTCAGCCGCCGCATCCGCCGAGCGTGACCTTGACTTCCTTCTTGGCAAACAGCGTGCGGCCATCGTTCATGACGGCAACAGCGTAGACATCCGATGACTGGCCCATCTTGGCGCGGGTCTGGAAATTGGACACCACAGCATCCGACGCATTGAACATCGCCACCAGCGCATTGGGGTTCTTTTCAACCAGGATGAGAAGGTGCTTTACACCAGCCAGCGAGGTGGCCACACCCAGCGGCACCACGGCGCCGTTTTCCGCGATGTCCGGGCCGGTGAGCGTGACGTCCTTGCTTTCCACGGGGGCGCCGCCGCCAAAGGCCTTGGCGGCATCCGCCACAGTTTTGGCGTCAAACGCGGTTTTGTTGAATGCGAAGGCGTGTTGCGGGAACAGTCCCACGGACGCCAGCAGGCCGGCTACGGCGGCACTGCGTTTGAGGGTCTCGCGACGGGTTTGCATGGATTTCTCCTTTGATTAAGTGAATGCTAATAAAAGACTGGCCGAACGACGATCCGGAATATCCCTGTGGTCTTACTGCTTGCGGGCACCTGCCGCCAGCCATGCAGCGATGGCCTTTGTATCAGCGTCGGGCAATGTCTGGGCCGGCATGGGGATCGCGCCCCACACGCCCGTGCCACCTGTCCTGATTTTAGCGGCGAGGTAGTCCACATTGCCCGCATGTTTTTGGGCGATGTCGGCCCAACTGGGCCCCACCAGCTTGCGGTCCGCCGCGTGGCAGGCCGTGCAGGTGTGCTTTTGCGCCAGCGCCTGTGCCGCTTTGGCGTCTACACCATCGGGCCTGTTGGCGATCGCGGTAGCGGGTACGGCAACCACGGGCCGCGACGCCGCCGCCCCCGCACCGCTGCGCGGTGCCTCCCCAGCCAGGGTGTCGGCACCGCGCTGGGCACCCACCAGGCGGTTCTGCTCGGCCAGGTTGCCATGGGCGTTGCGCGCAAAGTCGGGCAGGATGGACGCTACCTTGGGTTCCACTGCGCAGTGGGTCATGCACGCAACGCCCTGCACATCGGGCTTGCCCGTGCCACCCAGCTCCTTGCCAGGCCACATGGCATGCGCGGTGGACATACCGTTGCGGTTGGGCATGCGCTTTTGAACCTCGGCGATGTTTTTGTCGGACAGCGTGAAATCGTCCGGCACCACCCCCCCGAGGTTCAGGATGAAGGCCGTAACTGAGTACACCTCCTGCACACTCAGTGACTTCGGCTGCGTCCAGGGCATGGCGCGATTGATGTAGTCCCACAGGGTGGATACGGTGGACAGCTTCATCAGCGTGGTGCGCCCTGGAAAAGAAGGGTCCTTGAGGCGCGCCACGCGGCCGGTCAGAACATCCTCTTTGGTGGTGCCGCCCACAATGGGGCTGAACACCTCGTTGGACTCGCCGAACACGCCGTGGCACGAGGCACATTTGCCTTCCCAGACCTCCTGACCTTTGGCTACCGTGCCGGCGCCTGCGGGCAGGCCCTTGAAATCCGGGCGAACGTCGATATCCCAGGCCTGGATTTCCTTGGGCGTTGCGCCCCGCCCTATCCCCGGATAGGCCGGCTTGCCCTGCGCCAACGCAGTGCCACCCAGACACAACAGCACCGCAGCCAGGATGGAACTACGAAAGCTGGACATTCTTCACCTCGCCATTCTCCTGCACCAGCCAGGTCTGGATGGCGTTGTTGTGATAGATGGACCGCGAGCCGCGCACGGCACGCAGCGCGCGGTACGTGGCCTGCACGTGTCCGGTCTCGTCTGTCGCGCGGCTCTGGATCAACGCGGGCCTGCCGTCCCACACCCAGTCCAGGTTGAAGCGCGTGAGGCACTTGGACAGCACCGGCCCTTCCATGCGCGCCTGGCGCCAGTTGCGCCCGCCGTCCACCGACACATCCACGCGGCGGATCTTGCCGCGCCCCGACCAGGCCAGACCACTGACGTTGTAAAAGCCCTTGTCCAGCAGCACCTGACCGCCCGAAGGCGTGGTCACCACACTCTTGACCTCCTGGATGTTGGTGTACTGGCGGTGCGTGCCGTCAGGCATGAGGTCCATGTAGTGGATGGCCTCGTCCTTGGTGGCCCAGGGCTTGTCGCCCACCTCAATGCGGCGCAGGTATTTGACCCAGCTCACGCCCTGCACGCCCGGCACGACCAGGCGTAGCGGATAGCCGTTTTCGGGGCGCAGCATCTCGCCGTTTTGCCCGTAGGCCACCAGTACCTCGCCCGAGGTGATCTGGCTCATGGGAATGGTGCGCGTCATCGACGAGCCATCGGCTCCCTCTGCCAGCACAAATTTGCCGTTCCTCAGGTCGACGCCGGCCAGCTCCAGCAAGCGGATCAGCGGTACGCCGGTGAATTCACTGCACGACAGCATGCCGTGGGTGTACTGGCAGGTCGGAACGGCCACGTTGCCCCACTCCATACCAGTGTTGGCGCCGCATTCGATGAAGTGAAAGCGCGACACCGATGGCAGGCGCATGATTTCGTCCATGGTGAACACCATGGGCTTGCCGACCATGCCGTGGACCATCAGACGGTGTTTTGACGGGTCAATGTCCCACCAGCCCTGGTGGTGCCGCTCAAAGTGCAGACCGCTGGGCGTGACAATGCCAAACAGCGACTGCAACGGCGCAAACGACACCGACGCCTGGGTTGTCTGCGTCAGTCCCGGGCTCTGGCGGCGCTGCACGTTGGTCTCGTACCTGGACGGTTTGCCATAGCCGTCGGTAGCCACCGCCTGGCCCAGGCCCTTGGTGTGCTCAGGCAGCTCCAGGATGTTCGGGTCGCCGCCATCGGCTGCCACCGGGTTGGCCTGCGCCAGGGCTGCACCACCGGCCGTAGCCGCTGCAGCAGCCGCAAATGCATTGCGGATGAAATCACGCCGCCCGCGTTTGCTCTGGGCAAAAACAGTGCGCACGCCGTCGCGATCCAGAAAATTTTCTGGCGCCTTCTGGATCCGCCCGGGCAGGGTCTGATCGTCTGATTTCACGGGTTCTCCTTGGAAATTTGGCTGGGGCCCCAGGGTGCGGCCGGACACGGCAGCAGGCTGCGCACAGCCACACACAGCAGCGGCACCGTTTCGGCGTTGACCCGGTAGAACACCTGCGAGCCTTCACGGCGGCGCGCCACCAGACCCGCGCGGTACAGCAATCCCAGGTGCTGGGACAAGTTGGGCTGCGCCACGCCCACACGCTGCTTGAGTTGCGCGACATTGAGCTCATTGCGGCACAACTCGTCCACGATACGCAGCCGTGCCGGTGTGGAAAGCAGGCTGAATACTTCCGCCGCCTTTTCAAACACCTGCATCGACACGTCAAAGGCGCCGGCACTCATTTGTATATCCAGATATTTACAACTGCTAATATATAGGACAGGCAAGTGATCCGGCTCAGGGTTTACACCAGCGCGGTCTTCGGGGCTCAGTCTTCGACGAACACGAGAGCGCCCGGGGGGCGCAACAGCCCGCTTGCAATGCCCGCCGCCAGCTCATCCAGGCGTGCGAAGAGCCCGTCTGGCGCGCTGTCAGCCACGGGCACGCCGGCGTTGTAGCCATAAGGCACGGCCCACGCCGCCACACCGCTGTTGCGGGCCGTGGCGACGTCAATCGACGAATCGCCCACATGACCAGCCAGACGCGCCGGCACACCGTGTGCGGCCAGCACGTGTTCAAGTACGCGACGATCAGGCTTCTTGTACGCCAGCGTGTCGCCGCCAACCACGCTGCCAAAAAAGCCCGCGAGCCCGGTGCCGTCCAGCACCTGGCGGGCAAACCGCTCTTCCTTGTTGGTCACGCAGACGCAGGCCACACCGGCGCGATCCAGAATTTGCAGCGCTTCAATGCAGCCGGCATAGGGTTGGCCTGTCGTGCCGCTGGTCATTGCATAGTGGTGCTGGAAGCGCGCATACACCGCATCAAACGGCAGCTGCGCCGCCATCGCGGGCTGCGCAATCAGTACGCGGGCGAGTTGCTGCAGTATCAGCTCGCGTGTGCCGTGGCCAATGCAGGAAACCACGTCGTCATGTGCTCGCGCAGCCACGTCAAAGTCTGCCAGCGCAAGATTGCAGGCGGCCACAATCTCTACGGCCGTGTCCACCAGCGTGCCGTCCAGATCAAAGCTCACCAGCAGGAACCGGTCGTCGGCGTTTGGCTGGTGCCGGTGCCGCAGGGCTGCGGCCATCATTCGGCTCCCAGGGCACGCTGGCGGCGCTCCACCATGCGCCAGATGAAAGGCGTGAAAATCAGCTGCATGGACAACTCCATTTTTCCGCCCGGCACGACGATGGTGTTGGAGCGGCTCATCAGCGAGCCATCGATCATCGAAAGCAGGTAGGGAAAGTCAATTCCCTTGGGTCTGGCAAAGCGGATCACCACCATGCTTTCGTCGGCGCTGGGGATGTCACGCGCAATGAATGGGTTGGATGTATCCACAATGGGTACGCGCTGGAAGTTGACATGCGTGTGCGCAAACTGCGGCACGATGTAATTCACGTAGTCGGGCATGCGCCGCAAAATGGTGTCCACCACAGCTTCCTGGCTGTACCCACGCTGGGTCTTGTCCCGGATCAGCTTTTGCGTCCATTCCAGGTTGATGGACGGCACCACGCCGATCAGCAGGTCCGGATACTGTGCGACGTTGATGTCACCCGTCACCACCGCACCGTGCAGGCCTTCGTAGAACAACATGTCCGTGCCCGGGGCCAGGTCCTCCCAGGTCGTAAAGGTGCCCGGCTCCTGCTGGTAGGGGGCAGCCTCCTCGGCGTTGTGCAGGTATTTGCGGCAGCGCCCCGTGCCCGTTTGCGCATAGTTGCAAAAAAGCGCCTCGATCTCAGCGAACAGGTTGCCTTCGGCGCCGAAGTGGCTGAAGTGGTGGTTGCCACGTGCCTCCTCCTCGGCCATTCGCACCTTCATGGCCTTGCGGTCAAAGCGGTGAAAGCTGTCGCCTTCAATGATCGCGGCCTTGACAGCCTCGCGCCGGAAGATGTTCTGGAACGTCCGGGTGACGGTGGATGTGCCCGCGCCGGAAGATCCGGTAATCGCGATGATGGGATGGCGTTCAGACATGGCGCGTGTTCCGTGTGGGTCGTGTGGAATGTCGCGGGATCAGTCCCGAAACAGGCTGCGTCCGGCAAACAGGGGCGCCCCGTTCGGTCCATCGGCCGGCTCGGTGTGGTAGCGCTCGATGCGCTCGACCTCGCAGCGAGAGCCAAACACCAGCCCGATGCGCTGGTGCAGCGACGACGGCGACACGGCCAGCACCGGCTGGCGCCCCGTGCTGGCGCGTGCGCCGGCTTGCTCCAGGATGAAGCCCACGGGGTTTGCTTCGTACAGCAAACGCAGCCGGCCGGGCTTGGCGGGGTCCCTGGTGTCGCGCGGATACAGGAACACGCCGCCACGCATCAGGATGCGGTGGGCCTCCGCCACCATGGAGGCGATCCAGCGCATGTTGAAGTCCTTGCCTCGCGGCCCGGTGCGCCCGGCCAGGCATTCGTCCACATAGCGCTTGACCGGTGGCTCCCAGAAGCGGCTGTTGCTGGTGTTGATGGCGAATTCCTGCGTTTCCTCTGGCACACGCACATCCCGCTGCGTCAGGATGAATTCACCCAGGTCGGGGGCCAGCGTGAACACGGCCACACCATTACCTACGGTCAGCACCAGTTGTGTGCTGGGCCCATAGATCGCATAGCCAGCGGCTACCTGCTCAATGCCCGGCTGCAGAAAATCCTGCTCCACCACATCGCGTCCCGCCGAGGCAGCTGGTGCGCGCAGAATGGAAAAAATCGACCCCACCGCCACGTTGACATCAATATTGCTGCTGCCATCCAGCGGATCAAACACCAGCAGATACTTGCCACGCTGGTACGGTGCCGGTATCTGGAAAGGCCCGTCCATTTCCTCGCTGGCCATCCCGGCGAGCAGACCGCTCCACTCGTTCATGCGCAGGAAGATGTTGTTGGACAGCACATCAAGCGGTTTTTGAATCTCGCCCTGCACATTCAGGCCACCGCCCACGCTGGCCGCACCACTCGACGGACCACCCAGCGCACCGCGCGCCACGATGCCAGCAATGGCCTTGCAGGCTATGGATACGTCCAGCAGCAACGCATTGAGTTCGCCACTGGCCTGCGGGTAGCGCCTGCGTTCTTCGATCAGGTAGCGCGTGAGAGTCCAACGTCCGGTCAGGGGCATAAGGGTCTTTCTGGCTTGGCTGTCAATTCAGGTCGGTTGAAGACGCGCCGCGCTCCAGCCCGGCGCCGGCATGCCACAAGCGCAGCTGCGCCACGTCCACCTCCTGCAAGGAAGGCAGTACCTTGATCGCGCCAGCGAAATCATGGTGCGCGGTGAACCCGTTGGGCGTGACCACCACGCCCAGGCCGGCGGCGCGCGCAGCCTGCAAGCCGTTGGCTGAATCCTCAAAGGCCAAGCAGGCTGACGCATGCATGCGCAGCCGCTGCAAGGTCTGCAGATAGACCTGGGGGTGGGGCTTCTTGCGCGGCGCGGTGCTCGCATCCTCCACGACGGCAAACAGATGCCGCCAGTCGGCTCCGATGGCCCGGCGCAGCAATGCCGCGATGTTGACCGGCGACGTGGTGGTAGCAATCGACAGCGCCAGGCCCGCGGCGCCAGCCTGTTCAACCAGCGCCAGCACACCGGGGCGCAAGCAGACGGCGCCGTCCTGCACCGCCTGTTCGTAGGCAGCCGTTTTCAGTGCGTGCAACCGGTCCACCGTATCGCGCACACCCGCACCGCCGATGTCTGACACGCCGGGCTGCACCTGACGCCAATAGTGCAGGATGCGCTCCTTGCCGCCAGACACCTCCAGCAGGCGGGTGTAAAGGGCACGGTCCCAACGCCAGGCCAGCCCCTCGGCTGCAAAGGCATGGTTGAAGGCCGCCAGATGCGCCGCCTCGGTGTCAGCCAGCGTGCCATCCACGTCAAAAATGAGCGCCTCGAGTTGGCTCAAGTGGCCCCCTGCTGGAACACACGGCTGGCGCGGATGTCTTCGGCGCTGAGCGTGCTCAGATCGTCGGCTGTCAGCTCGCGATCGCGTTCGGCGAACAGGCGCGAGGCCTGACGCAGCCTTGCGCGATCCAGCGCGTTGCGGATGCTGCGCGCATTGGCAAAGTGAGGCTGGTGCTTTCGCAGCGCCACATACTCAGCCAGCGCCTCCTGCGCACCTGGCCCCAGGCGGTAGCGCAAGCCGTCCAGCATCCTGGCGGCAATAGCCTGCAGCTCGGGTGCCGAATAGTCCGGGAAATCAATATGGTGGGCTATACGGCTGCTCATGCCGGGGTTGGACTGGAAGAACGTGTCCATGCGGTCCTTGTAGCCCGCCAGCACCACCACCAGATCGTCGCGCTGGTTCTCCATGACCTGCAGCAGGATCTCGATCGCCTCCTGGCCATAGTCGCGTTCGTTTTCCGGCTTGTACAGGTAGTAGGCTTCATCGATGAACAGAACCCCACCCATGGCTTTCTTGAGCACTTCACGTGTCCTGGGTGCGGTGTGCCCGATGTACTGACCCACCAGGTCGTCACGCGTCACGGCCACCAGGTGCCCCTGGCGCACATAGCCCAGGCGGTGCAGGATCTGCGCAATGCGCAGGGCCACCGTGGTCTTGCCGGTACCGGGGTTGCCGGTAAAGCACATGTGCAGGCTGGGTGCCGCGGCCTGCAGGCCCAAGCCCAGGCGAAGCCGGTCGACAACCAGCAACGCTGCAATGTCATGGATGCGCTGCTTGACCGGGGCCAGGCCCACCAGGTCATGGTCCAGCTCGGCCAGCACCTGCTCGACCTGCGTGCGGGCCAGCACCTGAGTTACCGAGCGCGGCGGCGCTTCGTCCACGACGGGCGCAGTGTGTACCGGCGCGTCCTGCACGCGCGCGCGGGCGCCGGGGATGGAATAGGCCGAAGTGTTCATGGTCAGCGCGAACCGTGCGGTCAGTGCGTGATGCGGCTCAGTACCGCATGGCTTCGGGCCTGTCGGTCGCGTAGCTGTGCACCGTGTACCGGATGGTGCGCCCCTGCGCCTCCTGGCGCACCAGGCCGAAGCCGGGCTCGTCCTTGGGACGGTTGACAATGAAGCTCATCGCAATCGACTCGACGCCGCGTGTCGAATCAAACGCCATCAGGCGGATGTAGTGGCTGGGAAACGCCTGGCGGCAATCGGCCAGCTCGACCATGACACCCGCGGCGTCCTTCAGGTCGAACATGGGCATGCCGTACATCTCCCAGTAGGTATTGCGCGGGTGCGGGTCGTCGGTGTATTCCACGCTCCACGCGTAGCCCCGCGAAAGTCCATACGCAATCTGGGCCCGGATCTCGTCATCCGTCAGATCCGGCAGGAAGCTGAACTGGCCCTGGGTCACGCGCCCGGTGGGGTTGGTCATCATGCTGGTTTCTCCTTGTGTGGCGGTGGCAGCGGCTCAGGCAGCGACCGACGGGGTCACGGCGTAGTCGCTGGTATCAGTGGATGTGTAGTTGAAGCTGATGTCGCCCCAGGTATCCAGCGCGGCCTTCAGCGGCGTGCACGACTGGGCCGCGCGGCGCAGGATCTCGGGCCCCTCATGGGCGATGTCCTTGCCCTCATTGCGGGCCTTGACGATGGCCTCCAGGGCTACCCGGTTGGCCACGGCGCCGGCCTGGATACCCATGGGGTGGCCAATGGTGCCACCGCCAAACTGCAGCACGACGTCGTCGCCAAACAGGTCGATCAGCTGGTGCATCTGGCCGGCATGAATGCCGCCGCTTGCCACGGGCATCACCTTTTTCAGGTCACACCAGTCCTGGTCAAAGAAGATCCCGCGCGGCAGGTCCTGGCGCGTGACGGCGTCGCGGCATACGTTGTAGTAGCCCTGCACGGTCATGGGGTCGCCCTCCAGCTTGCCCACGGCCGTGCCGGTGTGCATGTGGTCCACGCCGGCCAGGCGCAACCATTTGGCGATGACGCGAAAGCTCACGCCGTGGTTCTTCTGGCGGGTGTAGGTGCCGTGGCCGGCGCGGTGCAGGTGCAGGATCATGTCGTTCCTGCGGCACCACTCACCCAGGCTCTGTATGCAGGGCCAGCCCACGATCAGGTCGATCATGATGATCACGCTGCCCAGCTCTTTTGCCAGTTCGGCGCGCTCGTAGATCGCCTCCATCGTGCCGGCGGTCACATTCAGGTAGCTGCCCTTGACCTCGCCGGTGGCCGCGCTGGCCTTGTTCACGCCGTCCATCACATACAGGAAGCGGTCGCGCCAGTGCATGAAGGGCTGCGAGTTGATGTTCTCGTCGTCTTTCATGAAGTCCAGCCCACCCTTGAGGCCCTCGTAGATCACACGGCCATAGTTGCGCGCGGACAGGCCCAGTTTGGGCTTGGTGGTGGCACCCAGCAGCGGCCGGCCGAACTTGTCCAGCCGCTCGCGTTCGACCACCAGCCCGGTCGGTGGCCCCTTGAACGTCTTGACCAGGGCCACGGGAATGCGGATGTCTTCCAGGCGGGCGGCCTTCAGCGGCTTGAAGCTGAACACATTGCCGATGAGGCTGGCGGTGATGTTGGCGATGGAGCCTTCTTCAAACAGGATGATGTCGTAGGCGACCCAGGCGAAATACTCGCCCGGGCGCCCGGGCACGGGATCCACGCGGTAACACTTGGCACGGTAGTTGTCGCAGGCAGTCAGCCTGTCGGTCCACACCACCGTCCAGGTGGCGGTGCTTGATTCACCGGCCACGGCTGCACCGGCTTCCACCGGGTCCACGCCTTCTTGCGGCGTGATTCGAAACAGGCAGATCGTGTCGGTCTCGCGAGGGGAGTAGTCAGGCTGCCAGTAACCCATCTGGCGGTACTTCAGCACCCCGGCGCTGTAGCGCTTTTTGGCGTCCAGGATCTGGGTGGATTCGGTCTGGATGTCGCTCATCGCTTGATCTCCTGTGGGTCTGTGATCTGTCTGATTGCCGGACTATAAGAATTCACTTAAATAAGGTAAATTCAGATTAACTTTCATTTCAATTAAGTTTTTACTTAATCATGCGCAATGCCACTTTTCGACAGCTGCGGGTGTTCAGTGAAGTGGCGCGCCATCTGAGCTTTGCCAAGGCCGCGCAGGCGCTGCATCTGTCAGCACCCGCTGTGACCATGCAGGTCAAGGAACTGGAGGGCCATGTAGGCCTGCCGTTGTTCGAGAGGGCAGGCCGCAAGGTGGCGCTGACCACCGCGGGCGAATACATGCTGGTACATGCACGCAAGATCCTGTCAACGTTGAAGGATGCCGAAGACGCCGCAGCGCGCATGAAGCGCCTGGAAACAGGCCAGCTGACCATCGGCATGGTCAGCACGGCCAAATATTTCCTGCCGCACCTGCTGGCGCAATTCCAGCGCGATCACGAAGGCATCGACATCCGACTGGCCGTGGGCAACCGCGAGCAACTGGTTCGCATGCTGCATGCCAATGAGGTGGACATTGCCATCATGGGTCGCCCGCCACGCGAACTGGCCACCCGCGCGGAGCCCTTTGCGGCACACCCGCATGTCTTTGTGGCGCCGCTGGACCATCCATTGCTGTCAGTGGACCAACCCGGCGTTGCGTCACTGGCGCCGTTTGCTTTCATTGCACGCGAAAGCGGCTCCGGCACGCGCGCAGCCATGGAGGAGTTTCTGGCAAAAGCCGGGGTGCAGCCGCGCTTGCACATGGAAATGTCCAGCAACGAGACCATCAAGCAGGCCGTCATGGCCGGCATGGGCCTGAGCTTCCTGTCGCTGCATACACTGGGCCTGGAACTGGACTGTGGCCTGATCCGCGTTCTGCACGTGGATGGCTCGCCCGTGGTGCGCGCCTGGAACTGCGTGCACACCCTGTCCAAGATGCTGTCACCTGCGGCGGAGGCCTTTCGCTACTTTGTGCTGGAGCGGGGCGAATCGTTTTTGGCGTCGCAGTTTGGGCGGCATCTGACTCTGGCGCGGTCCTGAAGCTTCCCGCAGCTCGCGAATGCAGCCTCAGTTTTTGATGGCGCGCAACGCCACAGCCATGCGGTCGTCCAGATAGGCGCTGTAGAAATCCGCCATGTAGCCGCTCAGCCGGGGCGCCACCTCCCGCCCGCCGGGGCCAATGAACAGCACCACGGGCGCCACGCTGGCACCCAGGCTGCGCGTCAGCGCGCCGTGTGTGGTGGGTGTGCCGTCCAGCGCCGTCACGGCCCGCGTGCTGCGCATGTCCAGCTGCACCACAGGTTGGCCCTGGGTGTCGCGCAGCGGCCCCAGGTGGGCGTCGCGCACATCGCGGCAAAACGGGCAACCGTCCAGGCTGACCATGACGACCAGTGGCCGCCCGGCTGCCAGTGCCCGCCTCAGCTCGCCCGGCAGGTCTACCGCGCGCTCCAGCGTCACCCGCTCCTGCGCTGCGGCCGGCAGCGCGCAAAGCACCAGGCCCGCGCACACGCACGCGCACACGCCAGCAGACCACAGCCGGCGGCGGATCACCGCGCCTCCCGTTCCATCAGCAAAAAGGTGTTGTACGCATTCATGCGGTTGGCCACGCCAAACAGGGGCAGCTTTTCAAACGCCGACCAGTCCGCTGCCTTGTAGGCGTCTTCAAACGGGTCCAGGTTGCGGGCGGCCTCGCCCATCACACGGCGCAGGTGTGCGAGATAGTCGCGCGTGAGCTGCATGTCCTGGCGGGCCTGGGTGGTCATGGGGCCATGGCCCGGCACGATGACGGCCGCATCGAATTCCAGCAACTGGTCCAGCGCCTTGATCCACTGGCGGCTGTCGGCCTGACCCACAAACGGCACCCGCGCCCGGAACACCAGGTCGCCGGCAAACAGCACCTTGTCCTGCGGCAAGTACACCACCAGGTCTTCGGGTGTATGGGACGGCCCCACGGGGCGGATCTGCAGGATCACGCCACCAATCACCAGATCGCGCGGGCCGTCCAGCCAGTCGTCAGCCTCTACCAGGCGGGTCTGTGCATTGACCCAGGGCGCCAGTTCAATGCGCGATGCCTCCAGCCGCAGCCGCGCCGTGTCGGAATTCAGGTATTCGCGCGCCGCCTGGTGGGCAATGATGCGTGCGCCTGCGGCCTTGAAGGTCTGCAGGCCGTAGATGTGGTCGGCGTGGTAGTGCGTCACGATCACATGCGTTACGGGCTTGCCGGTCTGGCGGGTGATCTCTGCCAGCAGGCGAGCGGCCAGTGCCGGTGAACCCAGCGCATCGATCACGACCACACCTTCACGGGTGACCACATAGCCTGCGTTCGAAATGAAGTTCTGGTTGGCCGACGTGCCCAGGGCTGACAGGCCCTCAACGTAGCGCGCATGGGCCGACACCGGCTGGGACACTAGGTCAGGCGCGGCTCCCGTCTGAGCCTGTGCGCCTACGGCACCCAGCCACAGCGCGGCCCACAGCGCGGCGCGGCGCATCAGATTCGCTGCGGCTTGATGTCCATCAACCTGGTTTGAAACCGGCTTCATACCATTCATATAAGCGACATCTTATCTAATTTGGGGCCTCACATGGAACTGTCAGCCTGGATCGAGCGCCTGGGCGAGCCTCTGGCTCTGGCCGGTGGCGGCGCCATGGTGGGCCTGATATTTGGCTTCATGGCGCAGCGTTCACGTTTTTGCCTGCGCGCCGCGGTCATCGAGTTCTGGCGCCGCACACCGGGGCAGCGGCTGGCTGTGTGGCTGCTGGCGTTTTCGTCGGCGGTGGTGGCCGTGCAGGCGTTGGTCGTCAGCGGCCTGCTGGACACCAGTGGCGCGCGCCAGTTGGCCACACGCGGCAGCCTGTCCGGGGCGCTGCTGGGCGGCGCGCTGTTTGGCGCCGGCATGATCATGACGCGGGGCTGCGCCAGCCGCTTGCTGGTGCTGTCTGCCAACGGCAACCTGCGCGCCCTGCTGTCGGGCCTCATCTTTGCGGTGACGGCGCAGGCGTCGCTGTCGGGGGCGCTGGCGCCTGCGCGCACGGCCATCAGCCAGTGGTGGACGATAGACGGCGGCGCCAGCCGCGACCTGCTGGCCATCACCCACATTGGCCACACGGGGGGTCTGGCCGTGGGCCTGGTCTGGCTGGCCGCCGCGCTGTATTTTTCAGTGCGCAGCGGCTGGCAGACCTGGAAGTGGGTCGGCGGCGTTGGCACAGGCCTGGCCATCGCGCTGGCGTGGTGGTGGTCCTTCGAGGTTTCCAGCCAGTCGTTTCAGGTGGTGCAGGTGCAGGGCATCACATTCAGCGGCCCGTCTGCGGAATGGCTTATGCGGGTGCTGGCCTCGCCGGCACCGGCCGTCGGATTCGACTTCGGAATGCTGCCGGGTGTGTTTGTGGGCTCGTTCATCGCCGCCTGGCTGGGTGGGGACATCAAGCTGGAGGGCTTTGGCGACGGCTACAGCATGCCGCGCTACATCGCAGGCGCCATCCTGATGGGCTTTGGCTCCATGCTGGCAGGCGGGTGTGCCGTGGGCGCCGGCATGACCGGCGGCGCCGTGTTTGCGCTGACGGCCTGGTTGACATTGGTGGGCATGTGGGCAGGCGCCGGGCTGACGGACCGGCTGCTGGACGGACCCAGTGCGCCAAGAGCTTCTGCGCATGACACACCAGCGGCCCCTTCGCGAGCGTTGTCTGCCCCGTGAAACTGGGCGCAGAATAACCAGGGCAGACACCCTGCCCCGATGTCCCCCCCAGGGGGCACTCCAGCCTTACAACACTCAAAAGGAGATTCCCATGCGCCGTCGCCTTGCACTCAGCTGTCTCGCAATCACCGTCGTGGCCCTGGCTGGCTGCGCCGCCTCCCCCGGCGGCACAGCCCAGCCGGGCAAGACCGTGTACCACATCAACACGGGCGTGGACACGGCTGCGGCCGCGCTGGGCAACATCCGTAATCATCTCAATGCCGACCCGAGCGCGAAGATCGTGGTGGTCACGCATGGCCCGGGCATTGACTTCCTGCTGCAAAACGCCAAGGACAGCCGCGGGCGCGAATTCAGCGCCACGGTCAGTGAGCTGGCCGACCGCAAGGTGGAGTTCCGGGTGTGCAACAACACGCTGGTCACGCGCAAGATCGACGCGGGCCAGTTGCTGATGGAAACGAAAATTGTGCCCTCGGGTGTGGCCGAAGTGGCCCGGCTGCAGGCCCAGGAAGGCTTTGCCTACCTGAAGCCTTGATCTGCGTCGGCGCTGGGCCGCCCCAAGGCGACTGAAGCCCCCTCGGGGGGCAGCACAGTACACGTAGTGACAAGCGTGGGGGTGTTGTCAGTGGTGCTGCAGATCGGTCTCGATGGCGATCTGGGTGCAGACAGCGCGACATAGCGTGACAACGCGGTCGTTGATGATGCGGTAATAGATCTGCACCCCGTCACGGCGCTTTCCCAGCACGCCAGCCTGGTACAGCGTGCCCAGGTGCTGCGACATGTTGGGCTGGGTCGTGTCGATTTCAGCCAGCAGCTCGCCCACGTTCTTTTCGCCGTTGCACAGGCTGCTGATGATCTTCAGCCGCATGGGCGCCGACATGACGCGAAACACTTCTGCGGCCAGCTCAAAGACCTCGTCGGACTCGACGGGGCCGCTCGCTGCGGTAGCTGCGGTAGATTCGGCGGCGGATGCCAAGGTGTTGCGTTTGACCATAGGGATTGCTGAGGGGCGTGTTGCAGGGCTTAAGGGCGCGACTTCCGGTAAATCATCAGCCGCTAATGTACGCCCTGGCAAAAAACCTGCAAGCTGGCTTGGCCCCCTGGGCTGTCCGCAGGCCCTGCGGCACTCAGCGCAAAGGGACCCCGCCCAGGCTCAGCACCGCAAACGCCTGCAGCAGCGCCCGGTCCGCAGCGTGAAACACCAGCACCCCCCGGCCGCGAGCCCGCACGATCACCCTGGGAGCGATCAGCCAGTCCAGTCCGGGGATGGCCACCAGCTTGACATGGGCTACATCCGCCAAAGCCACCTCCTTGGGCCAGACCCAGGTCTGGCGGATGTGCGTAGGCGTGATGGTGGTGCGGCTGCGCAGGATCCAGAAATAGCAAACCAGGATCATCACGGCTACCACCGACAGAAAGCCCAGCGCACCCGCGGACCAGTTCACGGCCTCAATGTCGTTGCCTGCGCGCGCACCCCACACCAGCAAGGCCAACATGAGCAAGGTGGCCAGCGCCTTGACCAGCGGCGGAAAGGCGGCACCTTCGGTCGTACCTTCGTTGGCGATTCCGTTGGTGCTTTCGTCCAGCCCGGCCATCTACTTCTTCTCCGCTGCGGGTTTGTCAGAGAACAGGTCGTCCATGCGCTTTTGCTGGTCGTCCGCCGACTGCGTAGCAGCCGGGTCTTCGACCTGCATTTCAATCTGGACCTTGTCGATATCCACCTTCTGCTCCTTGTCCAGGAACATCGTGACGGTCTGCGGCACAAAAATCACGATCACCACCAGGATCAGCTGCAGGATCACCCAGGGAATGGCACCCAGGTAGATGTCGCGTGACTCCACCTTGCGCGGCAGGGCCCCGTTCTTGAACAGCGAATCGGAAATGCCGCGCAGGTAGAACAGCGCAAAGCCGAACGGCGGGTGCATGAAGCTGGTCTGCATGTTCACGCACAGCAGCACCCCAAACCAGATCAGGTCAATGCCCAGCTTGTCGGCCACGGGCCCCAGCATGGGCAGGATGATGAAGGCAATCTCGAAGAAGTCAAGGAAGAACGCCAGGAAGAAGATGAAGATGTTGACGACGATAAGAAAGCCGGTCTGCCCACCGGGCAGGTCGCTCAGCAAATGCTCGATCCACTTTCCGCCGTCCACCCCCTGAAACACCAGCGAGAACACCCGCGAGCCGATCAGGATGAATACCACCATGGCCGTGATGCGCATGGTGCCGCCCATGGCTTCTTTCACCAGACCCCAGCTCAGGCGCTTGTGCATCGCGGCCAGGATGAACGCGCCGACGGCCCCCATGGCACCCGCCTCGGTGGGTGTGCAGATGGCCGTACTGATGCCCGGCAGCCCCCCCATGGAACCCAGCACCATGAAGATCAGCACGGCCGACGGGATGATGCCGCGCAGGCATTTCTTCCACAGTGCAAAGCCGTGAAGCGTGCGCGCTTCAGGCGGCACGCCGGGCACATGCTCGGGTTTGATGCGGCTCAATGCAAAGGTGTACAGCGCAAAGATCAGCACCTGCAGGATCGACGGACCCCAGGCGCCCTTGTACATGTCGCCCACCGAGCGGCCCAACTGGTCGGCCATGACCACCAGCACAAGCGACGGCGGCACCAGCTGCGTGATCGTGCCCGAGGCCGCCAGCACGCCAGTGGCATAACGCATGTTGTAGCCATAGCGCATCATGACCGGCAGCGAGATCATGGCCATGGCGATCACCTGCCCCGCCACCGTGCCCGTGATCGCACCCAGGATGAAGCCCACGATGATGACGGAATAGCCCAGACCACCGCGCACCGGGCCGAACAGCTGGCCCATGGAGTCCAGCATGTCCTCGGCCAACCCGCATTTCTCCAGGATGGCCCCCATCAGCGTGAAGAACGGTATGGCCAGCAACAGTTCGTTGGACAGGATGCCAAAAACGTTCAGCGGCAGGTTGGCCAGGAAGTTGGCCGGGAACCAGCCCATCTCGATGGCAAAGAAGCCGCACAGCAGGCCCAGCGCGGCCAGAGAGAACGCCACCGGAAAGCCGATGAGCATGATGATGATGAGACCGGCGAACATCACCGGTGCAAATTGCTCCATGCTCATTGCAGGGGCCTTTCGTAGTGGATGTCCATTTCGTAGGTGTGCGTGAGCCAGCCCACGCGCTTGATGATTTCAGACAGCCCCTGCAGGATCACCAGCGTGAAACCCAGCGGCAGCATCAGCATGGCCGGCCAGCGGATCAGGCCACCCGCGTTGCTGGACATCTCACCCGAGCCGTACATGCGCAGGAACAGCGGGAACGAGTAATACAGCATGACGCCCATGGCCGGCAACAGGAAGCAGATCAGGCCCAGCAGATCGATCCAGACACGCCTGCGGCTGGAAAGACGGCCATAAATCACATCCACGCGCACATGCTCATTGACCCGCAGCACCTGTGCCGCGCCCAGCATCACGCAGGCGGCAAACATGTACCACTGGATCTCGAGCCAGCCGTTGGAGCCGATGTCAAAGAGGTAGCGCACCATGGCATTCAATGCGCTGATGAAGCACGACAGGATGACCGCCCATTTGGCAATGACGCCAAATTTATCGGTGATCCAGTCGACCATTTGGGAAAAGGCCAGCAGGGTTTTCACGTTGTCTCCGTCGAAGTAGTGCGAATGTATCGACGGGGACGTAAAGAGCTTGTAAAAACCAGTCCTTTCCTACTGACGGATGCCTGACGATCCATCTGCCGCGCCCCCCAGCAAGCGGTAGCCCACGCCGGTTTCCGTCAGCAGGAACTGCGGCCTTGATGGTCGTTCTTCGAGCTTCTGACGCAGCTGGCGGATGTAGATGCGCAGGTAGTGCCCCTGCTCCATGTGCCCCGGTCCCCAGACCTCGCGCAGCAGCTGGGTGGACGTGACAACACGGTCCGCCCGCTTTGCCAGGGCTTCCAGCAGGCGCCATTCAGTGGCGGTCAGCCGCACGGCCTCGTTGCCGCGCATCACCAGCTTGGTCTGCAGGTCTATACGCAGCACGCCCAAGCGGAGCACGGACCCACCTGCCAGGCTGGTCTGGGCTGCATGACGCAACGCCACACGCAGCCGTGCATGCAGCTCGGCCACACCAAAAGGCTTGGCCAGAAAGTCATCAGCGCCTGCGTCCAGCGCTTCGACCTTCTGGCGCTCCTGCGAACGCGCCGACAGCACCAGAATCGGCCGCTGCGTCCAGCGCCGCAGGCGATGGATCAGGTCCAGGCCGTCACCATCCGGCAGGCCCAGGTCCACCAGGAAGATGTCGATACGCCGGTTGCCCGCCAGTGCCTCGCCCTCGCGCGCGGTACCGGCCCCGTGCACCGTATAACCTTCAGCTTCGAGCGTGGTGACAAGGAAGCGGCGGATCGGCTCCTCGTCTTCGACCAGCAGCACGTGTACAGGCTGCATGCTCAGGCCCCCTCTTCCGGCAAGGCCCCCGCACGCACAGGCTGCGGAAAGGTCATGACAAATTGCGCCCCGGCATCGCTGGCCGCATGAATGGTGCCTTTGTGCAGGCTCGCCACGGCCGCGCAGATGGCCAGCCCCAGGCCGGTGCCGGCGCCGGCAGGCTCGGCATGGCCGCGGTGGAATTTCTTGAACACTTCACGCTGCGAGCCCGGTGGCAGGCCCGGGCCGTCGTCGGTGACCGTGAGCCGCCAGACGGCGGCGTCCACTTCGATGGCAACATCCACCGTAGACCCGGCTGGCGTGTACCGCAGCGCGTTGTCCAGCAGGTTCACCAGTGCCTGCTCCACCAGGCGCGGGTCGCACCAGACAATGGCGTCCGGCGGCACCTGCGTGCGCAGCACGTGGCCCCCCGCACGTGCACCCACGGTCTGCAAAACAGACTCCACCAGCTCATCGGCAGGACACCATTCCAGCGCCAGCTGCACCGTGCCGCCTTCCAGGCGCGTCAGGTCCAGCAGGTCACTAACCAGTGCATGCATGCGGGTGGCTTCGTCCAGGATGCTGCGCGTGAGGGTCGAACGCTGCGCAGCATCCAGCAACCGGTCTTGCTGCAGCAAGCTGGTGGCGCAACCCACGATGGCCGTGAGCGGGGTGCGAAAGTCGTGCGAGATGCCTGAGAGCAAGGTGTTGCGCAGGCGTTCGGTTTCGGCCTCTACCAGTGCGTCCGCGCTTTTTTGCTCGAACACACAACGCTCCAACGCCAGCGCGGTCTGGTGCGCAAAGGCATTGAGCAGGTCGCGGTCTTCTGCCGTGTACGGGTGGCCTGGCACGGCCTGCACGGCCAGTTGCCCCAGGGGTGCACCCGTGCCTTGCAGCGGCAAAAGCAGCGTGCCATCACCGGCGATCGCTGTATCAGGCGCATGCACTGTGCAGGCAGCGCCAAAGGTCACCTTGACGGCTGCTGCCACACCATCGACGGCCTCTTGCGACGACCGCGCCACCGCCAGCCGGGCCGACAGCTCGTTCAAGGCCTGCGCGCGCTGGGCACGGCCCTGCGCCAGCAAGGTCTGGCTGCGGGCCTGCGCTGCCAGGCGGCTGATCAGCAGGCCCACCACCAGCATCACCACAAAGGTCAGCAGGTGCTGCTTGTTCAGCGGGTTCAGGCCCCAGCGCGGCGGCACAAAAATCAGGTCAAACATGAAGATGCTGGCCACCACTGCCGCAACAGATGGTGCAAGCCCGTGACGCAACGCCACATAGACCACGCCAGCCAGGTACACCATGATCTGGTCCGCCAGGTCCAGGTACGGCGCCAACAACTCCGATATCAGGGTGCAGACGCCGATCACCGCCAGGGCAGCCAACCAGTCGCGCCAGGTGGCGGAGGGAGCAGAGTCTCTGTCAAACAGGCGGGCAAACATCAGGAACGCTTTCTTCACCGGCGGATTAAATCGGTGCGAGCGTAAAGGCGATGTAAATCTTCCGAAAACGGAAGAACGCCGCCCCCGGTATCACGCCGAAAGCAGCTCGCGTATCTGCTGCAACGCGGTCGGGTCTTCGATGGTCGTCAGGTCGCCGGCGTCGCGGCCTTCGCACACGGCCTGGATGGCGCGGCGCAGCAGCTTGCCGCTGCGTGTTTTGGGCAGAACCGTCACAAACCGCACCCGCGCCGGGCGGGCGACAGCGCCCAGCTGCTCGTCCACCACTTTCATGATGGCGCCTTCCAGCTTGAGCCTGGCAGCGTCGTCCGTCAGTGTGGATGCGTCCTTCGGCACCACAAAGGCCATGGCCACCTGCCCCTTGAGCGCATCGGCTACGCCCACTACCGCCACCTCGGCCACATTGGGGTGGCTGGAAATGCTCTCCTCAATCTCGCGCGTGCCCAGGCGGTGACCGGCCACGTTGATCACGTCGTCGGTGCGACCCAGGATGTAGTAGTAGCCGTCTTCGTCGCGGATGCCCCAGTCGAAAGTGGAATACACCAGCTTGCCGGGGATGCTCTTCCAGTAGGTGTTGACGAAGCGCGCGTCGTCTTTCCACACGGTCTGCATGAAGCCGGGGGGCGTTGGGCCCTCGATCACCACCACACCCTTCTGGCCGGGCTCGGTCAGCTCTTCGCCGGTGTTCTCGTGCAGCAGCTTCACGTTGTAGCCGTACATGGGCACGCCGGGGCTGCCCAGTTTGCTGGGCTTCTTCTCGATGCCGTTGGCAATGGTCAGGATGGGCCAGCCTGTTTCGGTCTGCCAGTAGTTGTCGATGATGGGCACACCCAGGGCTTCGCTGATCCAGCGCGCCGTGGGTTCGTCCAGCGGCTCGCCGGCCAGGTACAGCGCCTTCAGGCTGGACAGGTCGTATTTTTTCAGGAAGGCCGGGTCCTGCTTCTTGAGCACGCGCACCGCTGTGGGCGCGCTGAACATGCCCGTGACCTTGTACTTTTCTACCAGGCTCCACCAGATGCCTGCGTCCGGGCGGATCGGCAGGCCTTCGTACATGATGGTTGCCATGCCCGCGATCAGGGGGCCATAGACAATGTAGCTGTGCCCCACGACCCAGCCGATGTCGCTGGTGGAAAAAAACGTCTCGCCCGGCTTGCCCATGAAGATGTGCTTCATGCTGGCCGCCAGCGCCACGGCATACCCGCCGGTGTCGCGCTGCACGCCCTTGGGCCGGCCGGTGGTGCCGCTGGTGTAGATGGTGTAGCTGATGTCGGTGCTGGCCAGCCATTCGCAGGGCACCTGCGCGCCCTGGTGCAGCTCGCTCAGGCCGCGCCATGAATGGTCGCGCCCGGCCTGCATGGTCATGGATGCGAGGCCCCGGTTGACCATGATCACGGCGTCGGGCTTGTGGCTGGACAGGCGGATCGCTTCGTCCAGCAGCGGCTTGTATTCGACCACCTTGCCGCCGCGCGAGCCGGCGTCGGCGCTGACGATGAGCTTCGGTGCAGCGTCCTCAATGCGCGAGGCCAGCGACACGCTGGCAAAGCCGCCGAACACCACCGAGTGGATGGCGCCAATGCGCGCGCAGGCCAGCATGGCAAACGCAGCCTCGGCAATCATGGGCATGTAAATCAGGACGCGGTCGCCCTTTTGCACCCCCAGGCCCTTGAGCATGGCGGCGGCGCGTTGCACTTCGATGTGCAGTTCGCGAAAGGTATAGGTCTTTTCCTGGCCGGTCTCGGTAGACACAAAGATCAGCGCGGCCTGATCGGGGCGGTCTTTCAGGTGACGGTCCACCGCGTTGTGGCACAGGTTGGTGGTGCCGCCCTTGAACCAGTGGGCAAACGGTGGGTTGCTCCAGTCGCAGATCTGCTGTGGCGGGGTTTGCCATTCAATCAGCTTCGCCTGTTCAGCCCAGAAGGCGTCAGGGTTGTCCAGCGACTGACGGTGGAAGTCTGCAAACGAGGTCATGCCTGTGTCTCCGTTACGGGTTCAGCGATCTGAATTCATAATTATTCATGAGGGGCTTGCGGGAAACTGACTTTTCTTCAGTTCTTTCACTATGCGCTTTGTTCCAGTCCCTGGGTTACTTCGCTCGCGGCTTCGCGTCAGGCGGTGCCCGGCGGGGGCTCACACTTCGGCGGTCTGCACTGCGTGCAGACTCCGCTGCGGTGCTCGATTCGAGGTTGCGCCTCAGAGATCGCCCCCACCGGGCACCGCCTGCCGCGAAGCCGGGTGGTAGCTCTCCACCGGTGGCGCGCCAACATCGTTTCTGCAAAGGCGTGCGCGGACACCCGGCAATGTGCCTCTAAAGCGCCGAGCAGCGCAGGGCTTGCGGCCACGCGCTTTAGCGCGCACGTTGACTGGCTTGCCGAGGCTGTTTGAGCGCAGCGCGCAGCGCGAAGCGAGTTCCTCGGCGGGCCGCAAGACCGAGCAGCGCAAGGCAGTCGCCGCAGGCGACCGCTTTAGTGAAGTGTTGACGGGTGTTCGCGCACGCCTTTGCCGCGAGGTGCAACGAGCGCATCGCAACGCGAACAAAACGTTATTTGATCAACCCCTGAACACCTTTGAACTCCGGATGCTCCGCTGTCCGCAGCCATTCAAACGCCACCATCTCGGTCGTGACCAGCTCCGCGCCCGCCCCCGCCAGCCGGTCAAACGCCGCATCACGGTTGCGCTCGGTGCGCGAACTGCAGGCGTCTGTCACCACCCAGACCTCAAACTCTTCCTGCAGCAAGTCCAGCGCCGTCTGCAGCAGGCACACATGGGCTTCACAGCCGGCAATGACGATGGTGTTGCGCCCGGGCTCCTGCTGGGCCTGGGGCTTTTGCAGATGCTTGGGCAGGCTGCGCGCATTGCCGCCCTGCTGCTGGCGCACCGGCGGGCGCAGCCAGTCGGCCAGCCCGTCAGCCACGGCGCTGAAATGCATCTTGGCCAGTGTGCGGCTGCACAGCGCGCGCACGGCGGCGTCGTTGGGGCCCAGCTTGTCAGGATTCTGTTCGGTGCCGAAAGCAGGCACCTCCAGCATCTGCGCCATCCGGGCCAGGCGCACGGCATTGGCCAGCACCAAAGGGCCTTCGTGAATGGCAGGCATCAGGCGGGCCTGGTAGTCAACCAGAACCAGTTGGGAATCGTCGGCGTCCAGCAGCATGGGTTTCCTTCAGGGGTTGCCCCGATTATTCCCCGGTCTGCGATCATGCAGCCCGACGAGGTCAGCGGGACGATCCGAGTGAATGCGCACCAGGCGATGAAGTCAGGGGTGCGGGCACGGCGGGCGGCATTTGCGCCAGAGGTACCAGAGGAGCCAACGGCGCCGGACGCGAATGGCGCTCGCGCTCTTGCGTGAGGTAACGCTCATGCTCGGCCTGCTGCTGGATGCGCTGCTGGACCTGGCTGCGCTGCTGTGTGAAGGCCTGGTACAGGCCCTCAGGCTCGCAATTGAGCTCGCAGACAACAAAATTGGGAACCATGACGATCTCGCTGTCACCCGCGTCATATTCAATGCAGCCCGGGCGGCCCAGCACGCGATCAATCGCCTGGCAAGCCTTGTCGCGCGCCAGACCGGGCAGCAACAGTGCGAATTCCGAAGGCGCCATGCGCGCCACCACGCCGCGCTCGCCCGCGATGGCATTGAGCTTGCGCACCAGGCGGGCCATGACCTTGCGGCTGGTCTGGCGGCCATAGATGGTGCGTACTTCCTGCAAATCAGCGCAGTCCATCACCATCAGCGTGACGGGCTTGTGATCCGCAGCGCAGGCGCTCAAGGTCTGCGCGCCCCGCACCATGAAGCCGTCCAGGTTGTACAGGCCGGTGGCTGCGTCCGTCTGGCTGCGCTCGATTGCTTCGTCGGCCCGGCGCATGGCCACGCCAAAGCGCATGGCCACGCCCAGCGGAAAAACTGCCAGAAATCCCAGCGGCGCGGCCAGTGTCGCCCAGGCAGCGCGACCGTTTAGCCAGGCGGCTGCCACCAGCGCCGCCATCGCCACCCCAACCAGGCCCGCACCCCAGGCCGGTTTGAGCATGAAGGCGTAGTACAGGGTAGTGATGGACAACCAGAAGAAGAACACGCCGCCGGCTGCGTCCTGATCCAGGTGCGCATGGGTGTTGAGTACAAAAGAGCCGGCCACCAGCGCCAGGGCGCGAACGAACATTTCCGCCTGGTAGTGGGCGGGGCGCAGGTCACAGCACTTGGCGATCAGCGCGGCATACATCACAAAAAGCCATAGCGATGTGTTGCCGGGCAGTACGGTGGCGGCGATCCAGGCGGTGTACAGCGCAACGGAGCCCGCAATCCACGGCTCCAGGCGGCGCATGGTGTAGGTGATCCAGTCGTGGCGAAAGGCCTGCGGCACGCGGTCCGGGTCGTTGGACCGCCCGGCCGCCGCGCCTGCTTGTGCCCCGTTGTTCATGCTCATGATGTGACCCCATGGGCAACACGATCGTGCCCCAGGTTTCATCAGACCACCGCCGGCGGGCCGCACTTTAGGGCTTTGGTCTGGTGGCCTTAAGCCTGTTCCCTAATGGGGCGGTCCGTCCTGCGCCGGCCCACCTTTCAGCGTGAACTGGAAGGTGGCGCCCTGCCCCGGCGCGGACTGCGCCCAGACCCGCCCGCCATGGCGCGTGATGATGCGGTGCACCGTGGCCAGGCCGATGCCCGTGCCCTGGAATTCAGCGGCGGTGTGCAGCCGGTGAAAGGCCTTGAACAACTTGTCGGCATAGGTCATGTCAAAGCCAGCGCCATTGTCCGCGACATAAAAAACAGGCTCGCCGCCCTCGCCGATGCGACAGCCCACGCGCACGGTCGGCGACTGCGCCCGGGCACTGAATTTCCAGGCGTTGCCAATCAGGTTTTCCAGCACGATCGTCAGCAGCCGGACATCGCCCACACAGGGCATGGCCGCATCGATGTCCACCTGCACACTGTGCTCTGGCTGGCGCGCGCGCAGCTGCTCCACCACATGGTGGGCCCGGGGGGCCAGGTCCATGGGCTGGACATCGATCTGAACGCGCGTCACCCGCGACAGCGACAGCAGGTCGTCGATCAACTGGCTCATCTGCTGGGTGTTGGCGCGGATGCGGCTGAGGTAGTGCCGGGCCTGGTCGTCCAGTGCCCCGGCGTAGCGGGCCGTCAGGGCCTGGCTGAAGCCGTCTATCACCTGTAAAGGCGCACGAAGGTCGTGTGACACCGAGTACGAAAAGGATTCCAGTTCGCGGTTGGCCAGCGCCAGCTCGCCGGTGCGCTCCTGTACGCGCTGCTCCAGTGTTTCATTGAGGTGGCGCATCGCGTCCTGCACCTGCAGGCGCTGGGTGATGTCGTGCGCCAGCACCATGCGGGCAGCCCGCCCGTCGAAGTCCAGCACATGCGAGGAAATCTCCACATGAACAATGCGTCCGTCCTTGAGCCGGTGGCGCCATTCTTGCGGACGGCTCAGCGCGGGCGCGTCAGCGGATTGCACTGCCGCCTGCAGGGCAGGTACATCTTCTGCAGGGTGAATGTCATCCAGGGTCATGGCCAGGAATTCCTCGCGCCTGTAGCCATAGTGCGCCTGCGCCGCATCGTTGACGGTGAGAAAGCGCCGGGTCTGCAGGTCATAGACCCACATTGGATGGGGGTTGGATTCAAACAGGGTGCGGTACCTGCGCTCGCTGTCGCGCAGGGCCTGCTCGGCCCGCCAGGCCGCCGTGATGTCCGACACCACCAGCACACACCCCACCACCTGATCGTCCAGGTCGCGCAGGGGCCGGGCGCTGGACTGCACGATTTTCTCCACCCCGTCGCTCCAGGCGCCGCGGTACATGTGGCGAAACGCGTCCACGTTCTCGCCGCGCAGGGCCCTTGCGGTCGGGCGCTCGTGTGCGGCAATGGGCGTCACCCCGTCCAGCTGGTAAAAGCCGTACTCGTGGGACGACACGTCCAGCGGATCCTTTTCGCGGTTCATGCGCGCAATGCCTGGCGCGATGCGCAGCGCCGCAGCGTTGGTGTGGATATAGAAGCCACGCAGATCGCTCACCAGCACACCTTCGGACAGGCTGTCGAACACCGACGTGAGAAGGTTGCGCTGCGCGCTCATTTCCATCATGGCGGCGTCGCGCATGACCGAGCGCTCCATCAGCGCGCGTGCCATGTCATTGAAGCGCCGCTCCAGTTCGCGCAGCTCGCGCAGGCCCCGCGGGCGCGGTTGCTGGTCCAGGCGCAGTTCCTCGCGCTGCAGCGCGCCCACCCGGCGCAGCAACCGGTTGATCGGCGCGGCAAGCACCCGGTCGCCAAAAGCCCAGGCACCCGCAGCCGCCAGCAATGCGATGACCACCAGCGCGGCCAGTTGCTGCATCAGGCGCTGCATCGATGGCGCCAGCAGGTCGTCGCGCGACACCCTAGCCGTCACCATGACGCCGCCTTCGGACTGCAGGCCCACGGGTTCCATGGCGTAAATCCAGTGGTCGCCTTGCGCGCCGTCCACGCTGTCCATGCGCGCCGCGTGCATGGGCAGGTGCTGGCGCACAAAGGCATCGTTGATTTCACTGCCGGTCACCGCCGGCGACTTGCCCGCAGAAGCCAGCACGACGCCCTTGAGATCCAGCACCACCAGCGTGAACTCCGCCGGGACGGCGAGCTTGCGCAGCTGTTCATCAGCGGCAACCAGGTCCAGCGACACAAAAATCACCCCGCGCAATGAGCCGTCTTCGTGGTGTACAGGCATGCCAAAGGCCAGCGACGGCTTGCCGCTGGCGCGTCCGACCATGTAATGCCCCACGGTGAACCCACCGGTGCGGATGGCATCCCGGAAATAGGATCGATCCCCGGCAAAAATGGGGTGGTCCGTGAGCGATGACCGGCAGATCAGGTAGCCCGCCGGGTCAAGCAGGCCAAAGTTGGCATAACGCCGGTAGCGCTGCTCCAGCGTGCGGAAATAGGCTTCGCAATCCCGGGTGCTGCCGCGAACGACCGGTGGCGCCAAAGCCACGGCCGTGAGCATCTGGCGAGCACCTTCGATGTACTGTTCCTGGTGGGCCGCAGCCAGCCCGACCAGGCTGCGCAAGCTGGACTGCGCCCTTTCTAGCCGCTGCGCCTGCTCGGCCAGCGAGGCCTGGATCACCACGCCAAACACCGGCACCACGGCGATCAACACCAGCAATATCAGGGCTGCACGCAGCCCGAAGGTTCGTTCCATCCGGTTCCCTGTTGGCTCACTCCCGGGCTCACTGGATGAGCCCGCCACGCCGTCACGGTTCTGGCGCCCGTGATCGGCGACATGGGTCATACGACGCCTTGGCGCAGTGTCCTCCATGCGCGGCAGCTGTCAAGCGGGCGCGCACCGTAGGAAGAACGTATTGCACGCCGTATGGCACGAGAGGCGGATAAACTGGGCTCACTTGCAGCATTTGATCCACGTGACACCCAATCCACCAGCCACCCCGCCAACCATCCGCCTGCTGTGCGTGGAAGACAGCCCGGACGACATGGAGCTCATGGGGCTGGCGCTTGAGCGTGCCGACCCGGGCCGGCGTTACCTGATGCAGCGGGTAGACGAATCCGAGGCGTTCGCGCAGGCCCTGGACACCGAGTTCGACGTGATCCTGTGCGACTACAACCTGCCCCGGTTCTCGCCCTATGCGGCGCTGCAGCTGCTCATGGCACGGCGCAGCACCCTGCCGCTGGTGGTTGTCACGCGTGCCATCGGCGAAGAAGCTGCGGTGCATGTGCTGCGCTGCGGCGCCAAGGATTACCTCACCAAGGACAAGCTGGGTACGCTGCCCCAGATCATCGACCGGGTGATGGCCGAGCGCGCGCGCCTGATTGAGCGCGAACGCATGGCACTGGAGATAGAGGCTGCCAACCAGCGCCTGCGCCTGCTGTCTGCACGTCTGGTGGTGGCTCAGGAGCGCGAACGCACCCTGATTTCACGCGAGCTGCACGACGTGCTGGGCCAGACGCTGACCGGCATGATGATTCACCTGCATGCGGCGCGCCGCTGCGCCGACCCGGCGGGCGCCACGGCGTTTACCGAAACCGCCATGCAGATGGCCCAGGAGGCTGTGAACCAGGTCCGCACGCTGTCGTTTTCGCTGCGCCCGGCCCAGCTGGACCTGTTGGGCCTGGTGGCCGCCGTGCAATCTGCCGCCCAGCGCATTGCCGAGCCGGCTGACCTGGCCTGGCAGGTCACCAGCCGCGGCACCGAGCCCAAGCCGCTGCGCGAGACGGCGTCGGTTGTCGTGCGGCTGGTGCAGGAGGCCCTGACCAATGTGGTGCGCCATGCAGGAGCCAGCATGGTCCAGGTACGCCTGCGATTCCTGCCGGGGGATCGCATCAGCCTGCTGGTCACAGACGATGGCGTGGGTTTTGACAAACCCGACATCCTGGACGGGCAATTGAGCGAACGCAACGTGGGACTGTACGGCATGATCGAACGTACCGAGCTGGCCGGCGGGCGCCTGAGCATCCGTACCAAACCCGGGCGCGGCGTGGTGCTGCGCGCGGTACTATGAACCGGCTGATGCGAATGAAGACACCAGAGGGGGATGGATGAATACTGCTGCTGCGACAAGACCTGTGAGGGTTGTCCTTGCCGACGACCATGATCTCGTGCGCTCAGGCATCAAGGCGTTGCTGTCGATGATCAAGGACGTACAGGTCATCGCCGAAGCGCGCAACGGCCAGGAACTGATCACGCTGACCGAAGAGCTGATGCCCGACGTTGTGATGACGGACATCTCCATGCCCGGCATGGACGGCATTGCCGCCATTGCGCACCTGAACAAGTCATGCCCGCAGGTCAAACTGCTGGTGCTGTCCATGTACGACACGGTCGATTTCGTGAAACGCGCCGTGGCCAGCGGTGCGTGCGGCTACCTCATGAAAGACGCGCCCCCGTTTGAGCTGGAGCAGGCGATCCGCAGTGTCATGGCCACGGGTACCTATTTCAGCCCCGCGATTGCACAGCGCCTGCTGCAGCCGTCCGAGCCAACCGCAAGCGACGAGCTGACCGAACGGCAGATCGAGATCCTGCGGCTCATCGCCCAGGGCAAGGCATCCAAAGAAATCGCCTTCGAGCTGGGCCTGAGCCCCAAGACGGTGGACGTGCACCGCGCCCGTATCATGGAGCGGCTGCACCTGAGCGATATCGCCAGCCTCACGCTGTACGCGGTGCGCAAGGGCCTGATTAAGCCCTGACACGCACCGGGGCGCTACGCGCCCGGCTCAGGGCACCAGGCGCAGCAGACGCCCGGCGCGGCTGTCGGTCAGCACATACAGCAGGCCGTCAGGGCCCTGGCGCACATCGCGTACCCGCTCGCCAATGTTGATCCTGTGCTCGCGCACCACCCTGGCGCCGGCCAGTTCGATGCGGTTGAGGTACTGGAACTTCAGCGATCCCACAAACAGGTTGCCCTTCATGGCGGCGCCATAGCGGTCGCTGGTCAGAAACGCCATTCCCGACGGCGCGATGGACGGCACCCAATAGTGCAGCGGTTGCTCCATGCCGGCCCTGGCGGTCTGGCCGTCTCCAATCTTGCCGCCGCCGTAGTTTTCGCCATACGTGATCACGGGCCAGCCATGGTTGGCCCCCGCACGCGGCACATTGATTTCGTCGCCACCCTGCGGGCCGTGCTCATGCGTCCACAGCACGCCCTGCGGCGACAGCGTGGCGCCCTGCAGGTTGCGGTGGCCATAGCTCCAGATCTCGGGCAACGCGCCGGCACGGGCAGAAAACGGATTGTCTTTGGGCACCGTGCCGTCCTTGTTGACGCGCACGACCTTGCCGTGGTGGTTGTCCAGCGTCTGCGCATTGGCCATCTGGCTGTAGCGGTCACCCAGCGTCAGGAACAGCGTACCGTCGCGGGCCTCGACGATGCGGCAGCCAAAGTGGTTGCCGCCGCCTACCTTGGGGTTCTGGCTGAAGATGATTTTGACGTCTTCAAGGCGTTTGAGGTCCATCGCCAGGCGCGCACTGGCCAGCGCCGTGCCGGCACCGCCTTCGCCCGCTTGCGCAAAGCACAGGTACAGCATCCGGTTGCGGTCAAACGCCGTATCAGTCAGCACGTCCAGCAAGCCGCCCTGCCCGCTGGCCCGGACTTCGGGCAAGCCTGCAACCGGCTCCCCCACCCGGCCATCTGCCTCTATCACCCGCAGCCGGCCCGGCCGCTCGGTCACCAGAAACCGGCCTTCGGGCAAAAAGGCGACCGCCCACGGATTCTCCAGATTGCCCGCCACCGTCTCGGCGCGCATCGCCTGGGCACCGGCAGCGCCACTCAGCATCCAGGCCAGCAATACAACGACCAACTTGAGCATGCAAACTCCTTTGACATCAGGCACACAACCAAAGACTTTAGACCGGCGGGCGTGCTTTGGGGTGCGCCTGGCTCGTCAGCTTTACATTTCTGTTTGTGAAAGCTATGCAAATCAATAACTTAGAAGGGAAATCTAACTTGACTTCTAGCATTCGCCCCAGTAACCTCGGCCCCCATGTCCAAATGGTTATGTGTTCTTCTGCTCGCCTGTGCCAGTGCCCACGCTGCACCCGGTGCCCCCGCTGAAGACGACATGGGCCAGTTCATGGCCGAAAAAGGCCTGATGCAACGTCTGGACGAAGTCCGCCACAACGTGACCGACCGGGCGTCTGACCTGGTGGTCACCGCCATGGGTTTCCTGGGCGTGCCCTACAGGCGCGGCGGCAACTCGGTAGAAACCGGGTTTGACTGCAGCGGCTTTGTCAAAGCCATGTACGAACAGACCATCGGCCTGGTGTTGCCCCGGCGGGCCAACGAACAGGCTGCGGCCACCCAGACCATCGACAAAAAAGACCTGCAGCCCGGCGACCTGGTGTTCTTCAACACCATGCGCCGTACCTTCAGCCATGTGGGCATTTATGTGGGCAACGGCAAGTTCATCCATTCCCCCAAGCCCGGCGCCGAAGTCCGGGTGGAGGACATGGGCGTGAGCTACTGGGCCCGCCGATTTGACGGCGCCCGCCGCGTTTCAACCGCCACCGCGGACCAGACAGCCGCGCGTTGAGCGGCACGCCTGCGGGTGCAGGTCAGTCGGGCTTGACCCCGGCGTCCTTGATTACTTTCGACCACTTGGCGGTCTCGGCCGCAATGAAGGCGTCGAACTCCTCCGGGCTTGTACCTGCTGCAAACGTGCCCATGGTGTCCAGACGGGCGCGCGTCTCATCACTGCGAATGATCTTGGTCACTTCATCCGACATGCGCTTGACGATCTCGCGCGGCGTGCCCGACGGCGCCAGCATGCCGGCCCAGGTGCTGCCAGTGAACCCCGCAAAACCTTGTTCGATGAACGTGGGCACATCCGGTACCGCCGGCAGGCGGCGGTCGGCCGACACGCCGATCAGCCGCACCCGGCCCGCCTTGCCGGGGTTGATGAGGCCGGTAGCCGCGTCAAAGAACAGCTGGATCTGCCCACCCAGCAAATCGGTCAGCGCAGGCGCAGCACCGCGGTAGGGGATGTGGACCATGTAGGTTTTGGTGATGGCCTTGAGCAGCTCGCTGGTCAGGTGCGCGGCCGAGCCGTTGCCCGATGAGCCGAAGCTGACCTTGCCGGGGTTGCGGCGGGCGTACTCGATCATCTCGCGCGCGGTCTTGAACGGCGCGTCGTTGTTGACTGCCGCCAGCAGCGGCGAGATGCCCATGAGCGACACGCCCACCAGGTCCTTCCTGGGGTCATAGGGCAGTTTGGGGTACAGCGTGGTGTTGGCCGCATACGCCGCTATCACCACGCCAAATGTCGTTCCGTCTGCCGGTGCCTTGGCTACCGCATCCACGCCGATGATGCTGTTGGCGCCGGGCTTGTTGTCGATGGTCACCGTCTGGTTCAGGCTTTTCTGCAGGCCGATCTGCACGATGCGGGCCATCTGGTCGGTAAACCCGCCGGGCGTGTACGGAACCACGATGCGGATGGGCCGCGACGGCCAGGTGCCCTGGGCCAGCAGCGGCAGGCCCACGGTGGCGGCAGCGCCGGCGGCGGCTTGCGCAAAACGGCGGCGCGAAATGGAACTAACGGGCATGGCGGGCACTCCTCTGGTTCAGATGATTCTGCGGTGCACATGCAAAAGACCCGACGGTGTTTTCCCGTCTATTCAATTCCGCTGTGCAAGACAACAAATAGCCGCGTAACATCCGTTCGCGTTCCCGGTCCCCATTGCAATTCCAACTCAGGAGCAAAAGGTATGGCGAGGCTCAATGTCAACGGCGCAGTGCGCGATTTCGAGGCAGAGGGCGACACGCCGCTGCTGTGGGTGCTGCGAGAGCAGCTGGGCCTGACCGGCACCAAATACGGCTGCGGCATCGCCGCCTGCGGTGCCTGCACCGTCCATATCGACGGCGTACCCACCCGCAGCTGCGTGCGGCCCGTGTCCACCGTCGGCCCCAATGAAAAGGTCGTCACCATTGAAGGCCTGTCACCCGATGGTTCACACCCGGTGCAAAAGGCCTGGGTGGCACTGGATGTGCCCCAGTGCGGCTACTGCCAGTGCGGCATGGTCATGACCGCCACGGCGCTGCTGCGCGACAAGCCCCAACCGACCGACAAGGACATCGACGAGGCCATCACCAACATCTGCCGCTGCGGCACCTACAACCGCATCCGCGCCGCCATCAAGGTGGTGGCCGCCGGTGGCAACACCAAAACGGCGGGCCTGGCGATCCAGCACACCGACGGGAGCACGACATGAAAACTGCTGCTGTTTCACGTCGCACCTTCCTGTCCACCGCCGCTGCCGGCGGGCTGGTGGTGAGTTTTCATGTGCCGTTTGCCGGCGTGGCCGTGGCCCAGGGTGCCGCGCCTGAGGTCAACGCGTGGGTCGTGGTGCGGCCTGACGATACCGTGGTCATTCGCATTGCCCGCTCTGAAATGGGCCAGGGCACGCTGACCGGCCTGGCCCAACTGGTGGCCGAAGAGCTGGAATGCAACTGGGCCAAGGTCACTACCGAATACCCCACACCCGGCCAGAACCTGGCGCGCAACCGCGCCTGGGGCAATTTCTCAACTGGCGGCAGCCGGGGCATCCGCGAGTCGCACGACTATGTGCGCAAGGGCGGCGCCACGGCCCGCGCCATGCTGGTGCAGGCGGCAGCCGATGAATGGAAGGTGCCCGTGGCCGAATGCCGCGCCGCCAACAGCGTCATCACCCACACCCCCACCGGCCGCACCACCACCTATGGCAAGGTGGCCAATGCAGCCGCCAAACTCACGGCGCCCGCCGACGTGAAGCTCAAGGACCCGAAAGACTGGAAGCTGGTGGGTAAGCGCCTGGCCCGTCTGGACACCATCGACAAGGTCACCGGCAAGCAGATCTATGGCGCCGACCTGGTGCTGCCCGGCATGCTGAACGCCGCCATCAAGGACTGTCCGGTCTTTGGCGGCAAAGTGAAAAGCTTCAACGCCGCTGCCATCGAGAAACGCCCCGGCGTGAAGAAGGTGGTGCGCGTGGGCGACAGCGCCGTGGCCGTGGTGGCCGACACCTGGTGGCGCGCCAAGACCGCACTGGACGCACTGCCCATTGAGTGGGACCTGGGCGAACACGCCAAGGCGTCGAGCGAAGAATTTGCCAAGGTGCTGAAAGCCGCGCTGGACGCACCGGAAGCCGCCGTGGGCAACAGCAACGGCGACGCCAAGGCGGCGCTTGCCACTGCCGCGCGCAAGGTGGAGGCCGTTTATTCGTACCCGCACCAGAACCACGCGACCATGGAACCCATGAACGCGACGGCCAGATACACAGCAGATCGTTGCGAAGTGTGGACCCCGACGCAAAACGGCGAAGCCGCACTGGCCGCAGCGTCTGAAGCATCAGGCCTGCCTGCGGCCAAATGCGAGGTCTACAAGCTGCACCTGGGCGGCGGCTTTGGCCGGCGCGGCGCGGTGCACGACTGGGTGCGCCAGGCGGTGGACATTGCCAAACAGATGCCCGGCGTGCCCGTGAAGCTGCTGTGGAGCCGCGAAGAAGACATGCTGCACGGCCGCTACCACCCCGTCACGCAATGCAAGCTGACGGCGGGGCTGGACGCGCAGAACAACATCACGGCGCTGCACATGCGCATTGCCGGCCAGTCCATCCTGGCGGGTGTGTTCCCGCAGAACATCCGCAACGGCGTTGACCCGGTGATGTTCCAGGGGCTGAACGCGGGCGGGCCTGAGGCCGCCATTGGGTACAGCTTCCCCAACCTGCTGGTGGACCACGCCATGCGCAACCCGCATGTGCCGCCCGGCTTCTGGCGCGGTGTGAACCTGAACCAGAACACGGTGTACCTGGAGTGCTTCCTGGACGAAGTAGCGGCCGCCACCCGGCAGGACCCGCTGGCCCTGCGCCGCAAGCTCATGGACAAGCACCCGAAGCATCTGGCTGTGCTCAACGCCGTGGCCGAGCGCGTCAAATGGGGCACGGCGGCGCCTGATGTGAACGGGCAAAAGGTGTTTCGCGGACTGGCGCAGACGCATGGCTTTGGCAGCTATGTGGCGGCCTGCGCTGAAGTGTCCGTCAGCGCCGACGGCCAGCTCACGGTGCACCGTATCGTGGCGGCCACAGACCCGGGCTATGCCGTGAACCCGCAGCAGATCGAGGCGCAGGTGGAAGGCTCGTTTGTCTATGGCCTGTCAGCCGCGCTGTTCAGCTCGTGCACGGTCAAAGACGGGCGCATCGAGCAGGACAACTTCAGCACCTACCCCGTGATGCACATGCGTCACATGCCCAAGGTCGAGACCATCCTCGTCGCGTCGGGCGGCTTCTGGGGCGGCGTGGGCGAGCCCACCATTGCCGTGGCGGCGCCGGCGGTGCTGAACGCCATCTATGCGGCCACCGGCCGGCGCATCCGCGACCTGCCGCTGAAGGACCAGAACCTCAAGCGGGCTTGATGTCCATGCGCCCTGCCCTGCCCGCACTGGCGCTGCTGACCGCCCTGGCAGCACCGGCTGCAGCGCAGGGGGTGGCCTGGCGCGCCACGGGCGACGGCATTGCGCAGGCGCTGACCGCCGAGCCTGGCGACGCTGCGCGAGGTCGCGCCATCGTGGCCAGCCGACAGCAGGGCCTGTGCCTGCTGTGCCACAGCGGGCCGATCCCCGAGGAGCGTTTTCAGGGCAACCTGGCGCCGCCGCTGGACGGCGCTGGCAAGCGCCTGAGTGCCGCGCAGCTGCGCCTGCGCATGGCCGATTCCCGCCAGGTCAATCCCGAGTCGCTCATGCCGCCCTACCACCACACCGGCGGCCTGGTGCAGGTGGGCCGCGCGTTCAGCGGTCAACCCCTTTTGAGTGCGCAGCAGATTGAAGACGTGGTGGCGTACCTGGTGACCCTGCAATGAAGGCCACACGTCGACGCGCTCTGACGACCGGCGCGGCCCTTGCCGCTTGCGTGCTGGTGCGACCCGCCCTCGCTCAAAGCGACGAACTCGCCGCCGCCGTGCGCCAGTTCACCGGCGGCGCGCCCGTGCAGAACGGAAAGGTCCGCCTGGACATTGCGCAGCTGGTGGACAACGGCAACACGGTGCCCATGGCCGTGTCGGTCGATTCACCCATGACGGCGGCCGACCATGTGGTGGCCATTTCCGTGTTCAACGAGCGCAACCCGCAACGCGAGGTGATCAAGGCCACGCTGGGCCCGCGCGCCGGCAAGGCACAGGTGGCCACACGCATCCGCCTGGCCACATCGCAAAAACTGGTGGCGGTGGCGCGCCTGTCTGACGGCAGCCACTGGCAGCAGACGGTAGATGTGATCGTGACGTTGGCCGCGTGCATAGAAGGCGATATTCAATGACCCCCACGCTCGTCGCTTCGTGTACTTCGCTGCCCCCCGAGGGGGCCTCATTCGCCTTGGGGCGGCCCGGCGGCGAATGCCCATGACCACGCGCACGCTCATCAACATGCCCAAAACCGCGCGGCGAGGCGAGGTGATCGAGATCCGCGTGACCATCGGCCACCCGATGGAAACCGGCTACCGCCCCGGCGCGGACGGCAAGCGCCTGCCGCGCGACATCATCCAGCGCTTCAGTTGCCGCTATGACGGCGAAACGGTCTTTGCCGCCGACCTGTACCCCGCCATCTCCGCCAACCCCTACCTCGCATTCCACACAGTCGCCACGCAAAGCGGCACGCTCGAATTCCGCTGGGAGGGCGACAACGGCTTTGCGCACACCGAGCGCGTGGCGATCAGCGTGGCATGACGCGCAAGCCCGTTCGCGTGTTGGCCGCAAGCCTGCTGCTGGTTACCGCCGCAGCCGCAGCACAACCCGCCAAAGATGCCCGCCGTTCCGGCTTTGACGATATGCGCCCCGCCACCCAGGCCATGCAGCGCGACGACAGCCAGAACCCCGCCATGCTCTGGGTTGCCGAGGGCGAGGCCCTGTTCCAGCGCCCGCCGCTGGCGCAAAGCAAAGCCTGCATTGCCTGCCACACGCCCGCCAGCCTGCGCGGCACGGCGGCGCGCTACCCGGCGTTTGACGAGTTGCTCAAGCGTCCCGTCAGCCTGTCGCACCGCATCAACCTGTGCCGCGAGCGCCACCAGCAGGCGCCCGCATTCGCACCGGAAAGCCAGCCCCTGCTGGCGCTGGAAACCTGGGTCGCCCACCAGTCGCGGGGTGATTCCATCGCCCCACCGGCCGACCCGCGCCTGGCGCCCTTTCGCGCACGGGGCGAGCAGCTGTTTCGCACGCGTATCGGCCAGCTGAACCTGTCGTGCGCGCAGTGCCACGACGAGCGTGCCGGCCTGCGCCTGGGCGGCAGCACCATCCCGCAAGGCCACGCCACGGCCTACCCGCTGTACCGGCTGGAATGGCAGGGCGTGGGATCGTTGCCGCGGCGCCTGCGCGGCTGCATGACAGGCGTGCGCGCCGAGCCGCTGGCAGCCCACAGTGTGGAAATGGCGGAACTGGAGCTGTACCTCGCGTCACGCGCCATGGGCATGCCGCTGGAAACTCCGGGCGTGCGGCCCTGACGCGCGGCCTCGTGGAAAATGCGCCCATGACCCAGTACTGGCTGATGAAATCCGAGCCCGACGAGTGCTCGATCGACGACGCACTGGCCGCCCCCAAAGCCACCGTGCCTTGGACGGGCGTGCGCAATTACCAGGCGCGCAACTTCATGCGTGATGGCATGAAGCTGGGCGACGGCGTGCTGTTCTATCACTCCAGCTGCCCCGAACCGGGCGTGGTGGGCATTGCGCGCGTGGCCTCGGGCACCCGGCCCGATCCCACGCAGTTCGACCCGGCGTCGCCCTACTACGACCCCAAGTCAAAGCCTGAAGACCCCCGCTGGCTGCTGCTGGACGTGCAGGCCGTGCGCAAGACCCGCTTGCTGGGCCTGCCTGAGCTGCGCGCCACACCGGCCCTGGCCGACATGCGGCTGCTGCAGCGCGGCAACCGGTTGTCGGTCATACCGGTGGACCCGGGCCACTGGCGGCTGATTGCAGACGGGCTGCTCAAACGCTGAGGCTTACAGCCACACGCCCATGGTGACAGTAACGGCCTGGGCCACCAGCAGCACGCCACTGTCGCCGCCTTCTGTCCTTGTGTACTCGTCGTAGCCAGCGGTGGTGGATGTGCCCAGCTGCCAGCCCGACTCGATTTGCAGCGCGTCGCCAGCTTCGCCGTCCACCTGAAGGCGGTCGCTTTCAGCCGACACGGCCACCAGCTGGCCCAACGTCAGCCGCACGGTGTTGGCGCTGCCGTTGGTGAGGTTGAATGCCTCGATGCCCGTGAAGCTGCTGCCCGCGCGCCCTGCCAGATCCAGAAAAGCCAAGCCTGCGTCCAGCTGCAGCGTGTCGGCACCCGTGCCGCCTGCCACCTGTTCCTGGCCTGAATAGGTGGTCAGCGTATCGTCACCACCGTTGCCCACCAGGCTGTCCAGCCCTCCGCGGCCGTCAATGACGTTGCTGGCGTCATTGCCCAGGATCACGTTTGCCTGGGCATTGCCAGTCGCCACCAGCCCCGTCTGGCCGATCAGGATGAGGTTCTCGAAGTTGTCCTGCAGCGTGTAGCTGATGTAGCTCTGCACGGTGTCTGTGCCTTCGTTGGCGGCTTCCCACACATAGTCAAGCGCATCGTCCACGATCACCGTGTCGTCGCCCACGCCGCCAAACATCTGGTCCTGGCCCAGCTCGCCGTTCAGAAAATCGTTGCCCGAATGGCCGTACAGCACGTCATTGCCCGCGCGCGCGCGCATGACGTTGTCCCGTGTGTTGCCAACCAATACGTTGTCCAGCAGGTTGCCGGTGGCGTTTGCTACCGCGTCACCGATCAGGATCAGGTTCTCTACGTTGGCGCCCAGTGCATAGGTCCCGTAGCTTTGTACGGTGTCCGTGCCCTCGCCGGCCTGCTCGATAACGATGTCCAGCGCGTTGTCCACGATCAGCATGTCGTCGCCCGTGCCGCCGGTCATGACGTCTTCACCCAGCTCGCCGTTCAAGAAGTCGTTGCCCGCCCCCCCCGACAGCTGGTCGTCGCCCGCCCGCCCGTACAGGGCGTCGTTGCCTGCGGTGCCGGTCATCACATCGTTGCCGTCGGTACCGGTCTGCGTGGTGCCACCGGGTTGCGGGTCGACGGGCCCGCCCGTGATGACACGCGCGTTGATTTCTTCGTTGTTCCATGCCACGTTGGAGAACTGGGTGGCATGAATCGGGTACAGGTTGGCTCCCGCGGCTGCGAAATAGTCTTCAACGGTCACGTTGTCATCACCATCGTTGCGGTCAATGACCAGGTTGTCGCCCTGGCGGGTCAGCACCACCTGGTCAGAGGCAATGCCCACCGGCCCCGCGCCCTGCGAGCCCACGAAATACGAGGTCACCAGCATCAGGGTGGTGCTGTTGGCCCCGCCGGCCGTAGCCACGCTGCGCACTATGTCCTGGCCGTCACCCTGCTGGAAGATCAGGCGGTTGGCACCAGCGCCGCCGTCCAGCACGTCGTTGCCCGTGCCGCCGTCCAGAAAATCATCACCCACGTCACCGCGCAAGGTGTCGGCGCCCGCGCCGCCGAGCAGGCGGTCGCCATCGCCTCCGCCGTCCAGCAAGTCGTCGCCACCCTCGCCCAGGATCGCGTCGCGCCCTGCGCCACCCAACAGGTAGTCGTTGCCACCGCCGCCAAAGATGCGGTCGGCGCCGTCCTTGCCGTCGATGGTGTCGTTGCCGCCGGGCCCCGTCAGGGTTTCATTGCCGTCGGTGCCGCGAATGAACCTGTCCCCGTCGCCCAGGGGCCCCACCTGCGCGGCTTCAAATTCTGCCGCCGTCCAGACCGTGCCGTCGCTGAACACCGCCGTCGTCAGCAGGCGCACGGTTGAGCTGAAGTAATCCACCACCGACAGCTTGTTGTCCGCAAAACCCACGATGTAGAAATTGAGGTCGTTGCCCTTATGCCGCACGGCCACGTCGGCGGCGATCACGCCGTCTTCAAAGCGCAGCTGGTTGGCTTCGCCGTCCACAGCTGTTTCCACCACCCGGTCTGATCGCGAGCTGCGGCCAAACAGGTAAATGTCGTCGCCCGCACCGCCCGTCAGCGTGTCGTTGCCGGGAAAGTAATCAGCACCAAAAAGATCCGCCTCCTTGCCGGGGGGCAGCAGGTCAAAGCCGCCGTCCAGCACATCGTCGCCCGCGCCGCCGTACAACATGTCGCTGCCCAGGCCGCCGTCCAGGGTGTCGGCACCGGCCTGGCCGTACAGGGCGTCGTTGCCGTTGTCGCCGAACAGCCGGTCGTCTGCGGTTGTGTAGACCAGCTCCCTTCCCTCACCCTGATCACCCCAGATCACATCGTCGCCAGCGCCGCCGTACAAAAGGTCAGAGCCAGTGTTGCCCGAGAACGAGTTGGAGCCCTGCAGGTAGGCAAAGTCGCCCTGGATGTAGTCGTTGTTCCAGCCGCCGTACACGGTGTCGTTGCCCGTGTTGTTGCCAAAGATGCGGTTGCCCACGCCGTTGCCGGCAGCGGTCATGTTGTTGAAGCGGCCCACCATGTAGAGGTTTTCAACATGAGCGGGCAAGTAGTAAGTGCCGGTGAAACTGTCGTCCCGGAAGTAAACACTGTCGATCCCCTCGTCGGGCTGCTCGATGACCGTATCGGTGCGGTCGATTTCGTAGCGGTCGTCGCCTGTGCCACCCAGCAGGCGGTCATTGCCCGCCTCGCCGTACAGCCTGTCGTTGCCGGGGCCGCCCAGCTGCTCATCGTCACCGCCACCTGCAAAAATGATGTCGTTGCCCTCCAGGGCATCGATGGTGTCGGGCTGCGCATCGCCCGTGATGATGTCGTCGCCGGCGGTGGCGTTGGGGGTGTAGCTCATGGCGTTTCCTGAGGGTTTGAAGAGTCGATGCAAAAGTCAGTATGTGCATCGTTCCCCAGCGAACAACCAGAAACGGCCGGCTATCTGGTAAGCGTCAGTCCACGGGCAAATGGATGACACGCGGGCGTCTGCCTGTCCGGCAAACACCTCACGCCATTGCGAGGATCCTCACTTGGAGCCGCGGGCGCGGGTCCAGTATTCCTCGGTACGCGCCACCACCAGGTCCTTGTCGCTGGAGCGTCCCTCGTCCTTGCGCCCGCCCTTGAGGTGGTCCATGTAACTGCCCAGGGGGCCGTTGACAAAGGGGTGCATGGAGTCGGGCACGCCCTGGTTGAGGTTGTAGAACTTCAGCGTCCCCGCCTTGCGGTGTGCGGCCACCATGGCGTCAAACACATGGCAGTCGGTCCAGCGGACCAGCTGGAAGATCCTGTCTTGAGCGTAGTAGTCGGTGTGGTCCGTGATGAACTTGCGCACGACCGGGTTGCGCAGGTTGTACAGCACAAAGCTGCACTCCGAGTACATGTTTT
>CALRYY010000030.1:0-43509 GCA_943372515.1 Ramlibacter sp. 2FC
ATGGGCCAGCGATTCGTCGGCGGTAAAGATGCGCTCGGGCGCGGCCAGGGCCATGGCCTCGAAGTCATCGTCAAAGTAGTCGGCCATGCCCGAGTGGTGGCTCAGCAGCTGCTCTACCGTCACGGCCTGCACATTGCGCAGGCGGCTGATGCCGGGGATGCCGCGCACCAGCGGGTACACCTTGTCGGACAGGCCCAGGCGGCGCTCCTGCACCAGCTGCAGGGTGGCCACGGCGGTGACCAGCTTGCCGCTGGACGCGATGTAAAAGCGGGTTTGCGCGGTGACGGGCTCGCGCGTTTGCAGGTTGGCCACGCCGGCCGTTGCCAGCTCGCGCCCACGCGGGCCCGACACCAGCAGCACGGCGCCGGGCAGCTTTTCAGTGCGGACCAGGCGGTCCAGATACTCCTGCACCGGCCCGGCCGTGGCGGCCTGGGGGGACACCACCAGCCCCGCCCACCCCACCAGGGCCGCCAGCATGGCAAGCCAGGGTTTCATGCGGCTCAGAACACCGCCATCAGCACCATGGCCGCTGCCGTGCCAAAGGCCAGCACAGGCACGGCCCAGCAGATGAAGGCATAAAACTCGGCCTGCACATGGGTGCCAAACCACCGGCGCACCAGGTTGAACTGGTACAGCAAGATGCCCACCGCAATGCTCAGTGCCAGCATGAAGTAGTTCAGTGCAAACAGGCGCATGACCGGGTTGTCGCCGGTGGCCAGCTGCACAAAGCTGGAGTTCACCGTGAAGTTCAGCGCCACCACGGCAAACAGCCCGCCGATGCTGATGTTGGTCAGCTCAAAGGCATCCACCGCAAATTCGCCGTCCTGGTACCTGTTGAGCCACAGCACCAGCAGCGGGATCAAAAGCGACGCCACCAGCGGCACAAAGATGGTGGCCAGCAGGCTGGGCTGGTCGCGCTTGACGACCAGCGATGCCTTCACGCGCGAATTGTGTTCGCCGCGCCAGGCTTGCACGCTGTCCTTGGCCAGCTCCACCAGCCCCAGCGACCAGCCGTCCAGCTTGTTGCCGTTGTCGTTGTTGCTGAACTCCAGCTCGTCCTGGCGAAAGTCCAGCAGCACGCGCTGCAGCGGCTCGATGCGCGAGATCATTTCTACGGTCAGCTTTTGCCGGTCAAACGGAAAGTTCTCCAGCGAATAGTCGGCGTTGAAGGTGCCCGAGGTGCGCTGCATGTATTCGACCGTGCCGTCGGCATAAATGCGCAGGCCGCGTTTGCTGTAGGTGGGCTCACCCTTCAAGTTGCCGTACTCCAGCTGGGGCGTCCAGATCTCGCCCATCTTCTGCTGGGCGTCGTCGCCGTTCCATTCCTGGTAGTCACTGGTACCCGCCTTGCGGGCAAACGCCAGGCGCAGGTCTTGCCAGCGCACGCGCATGTCCACCGTGGCGGTAAAGCTGCCCTCGTTTTCGTTGATGCCCTTGAGCTCGATGAAGGTCAGGCCCACACGGATCATGATGGGCATGCCGCGGCCTTGCGGTATGACGGTGAGCGTCTTGTCCACCGTGGCCGTGGTCGTGGCCGCCGGTGCCGGCGCAGCTTTCGCTGCAGCGGCTGGTGCGGGTTTGTTCTGGGCACTTGCGCCCGTTGCCAGCAGCACCAGGGCTGCTGCGGCCAGCCAGCGCCGGATCATGCCTGGCCCGCCGGGGTGGCGGCCTCACGCTGGGTGCGCAGGGTTTCGTAGTGCTGCGCCAGGGTGCCCAGCTCGCTGTAATACTGCTCGGGGTTGTCGATCGGCTCGGCGGCCTCGCCCTTGGCCAGTGCGTCGAATTTTTCATTCAGCGCGCCCAGCGGGCGGGTGATGGCGCCGCGCACCACCATGGTGATGATGCCGGCCAGGATCACAAACGCAAACAGCGAATACATGGCCAGCCAGATCATCGACTTGCCCATGGTGCTGCGCGATGCGCTGAAGTCCTTGGCCACGGCGATCATGCCCAGCACGTCGCCGGCGGGGTTGCGCAGCTGCACCATTACCACGCCATAGGGCGTGTCTTGTGCTTCGCGGGCATAGGGGTTGTTTTCAATGCCGGGGGTGGACAGCTCGGTGTCGGTCACCAGCCTGCGCATCAGCTCCCAGTTGGTGGACTTGTACTTGATGAATTTGCCCACGCGGTTCTTTTCGCTGTACACATCGCCGCCCAGGTTGGGCGCGGCAGCCTTCAGGCGGGCCTCGTCCATGAACAGCACGGTTTCCAGGCCATAGGCCGTCTTCAGGCGGTCCAGCACGCCGCCAAAGTCGGCGCCAAATTCAAACGTGCCGATGGGCTTGTTGGCCTTGTCAAACACGGGCACCACGCCAAAGATGCCGGGGCCCGCGCGCGAGATGGACAAACCCTTGCGCGAGACAAAGTCTTTTTGAACGGCCGCGACGATAGGGCGGGCCGTCGAGAGGTCATCGCCAAACTGGCTGGGGTTGTGCAAACGCAGGAAGGAGATCGCAGGCAGTGAATGAAACTGCGCCTGGTCCACGTTGAACTTGTCCTTTTGCATGTCGAACATGGGCTTGAGTTCGGCCGTCAGGGCTTCGCGGTTGTTGGCGGCAAACAGCTCTTTCACGCGCGGCAGGCTGGCCACCAGCTCGGCGCGGGCCTGCACGTTGGTTTCCGTGCCCGACAGGTTGAATTCAATGATCGACTTCATCAACGCGTATTGCGTGTTTTCAGTCTGTTCGGTGGTGCTGACAAACAGCCGGTTGGTCAACACAGTGGTCAATGCAATGACCACGGCCAAGCCGCCCAGCAGCACGGCTAGTGCTTTACGTTCAAATTTCATGAGGCCCTCTTAGGTACAGCTGGGCCAGGCTGTCAAGGTGCGGGGAGCCCATTTGTTGTGAAAAATTTCTCAGTCAACCCCGGGCCGCAATAGTAACGTTCTGTTACCGCATCGACAAGCCCAGCCTGTCGTGTTTGCATGTGTCTTTGGTACTCTCACGCCACACATTCCAGAGGGTGAGGCCCGAAATTTTTTTGACCGTTGCACAGCGCGGCCGCATGGCCACCGCCTTACAGATCGTTCTGGCCTGTTTTCCCGTTTTTTTTGCGTCTTTGGCCGTGGCTGCCACGCCACCCGAACTGCGCCTGGCGCCGGATGCCCCGCGCGTCAACCTGACCTTGCACATGGCGTCGCAGCAACTGCCTGCCGCTTTACCCACCGCCCCGCTGGACCCTGACCAGGCCTGGGAGGGCGACGCCAGCCTGCCGCTGCTGGAGCCTGCCACGCGCTGGCAAAGCCAGGCCGGTTCGCGACTGGTGGGGCGCATTGTGTTGCAGGGTGCCGTCGCGCCCGGCACGTACCTGGTGCACATCCCCACCGCCTGGTTTGACGCGGTGCAGGTCTGGCAGCGCGAGCCCGGCGGCGCCTGGTCCAGCGCGATGGCGGGCGACCGCGTGGCGCTGTCGCGCTGGCCCTTTGTCAGCCAGAACCCGGCGTTTGTGGTGAACGTGGGCGCCGCGCCCGTGCACCTGATGGTGGTGATGGACAACGAAGCCACCTCACGTGCGCCCGTGTGGCTGGTGACCGACGCCGCCTACCGCGAGGGGCAGGTGCGCCAGGCCAACCTGTCGGGGATGAACATGGGGCTGGGCCTGATGGTGGTGGTGTTCACGGTGCTGGGCGCTGCGGTGCAGCGCCGGCGCGCCAGCGTGCTGCTGGCGGGTGTGGCCGCCTGGGTGTTCATCACCGTGATCAGCCTGAACGGCTACATGGCGGTGTGGCTCACGCCCGAATGGCCGGCGCTGAACGACGCCAGCAAGCAGTTCACCGGCGTGATGATGTCGGCGCTGATGTTTGCGCTGACGGCTGAGGCGCTGGACCAGCGCTACCTCACGCGGGTGGAGCGCTGGGCCAAGTGGGCGGTGCCCGCTGTGGTGCTGGTGTATGCGGTGGTGCAGGCCACCTGGCTGCCCGGTGCCTGGCGTTTGCCGGCGGCGGCGGTGATCACGCTGGCCACGCTGGCGGGCAGCATGGTCATGTGCGGGCTGAGCGTGCTGCGCGGCGGGCGCTATGTGCGCTGGATCATGGCCGCGCTGGCCTGCTACGCGCTGGCCGTGACCCTGGTGTACACGCCGTTTGATTTTGTGGCGGGGCTGGACATTCGCGCGGCTGCGGTGGGCGTGCTGCTGTTTGCCAGCCTGCTGGTGTTCTACCAGGCGCTGTTCCTGCGCGAACGCTATGGGCGCGACGTGCTGGGCCGCGCGGCCGTCACCGGCAACCGCGACCCGCTGACCGCGCTGCTGTCGTACCAGGGCTTTCAGCTGGCGTATGACGAGGCCCTGCTGCGCCAGGGCGCGGGCGAAAAGCAGACGCCCGTCATGCTGTTTTTGCTGCCGGGCATGGAGCAAAGCGCGGTGGACCATGGCTTTGTGCTGACAGAGCGCGTGGTGGTGCGGTTTGCCGCCAGCCTGCAGGGCGCCTTGGGCGATTCATGGTCCATCGCCCGTATCAGCAAGACGCGCTTTGCCTGCATCGGCATGGGCGACGCCCGCAGCGCCGACGTGCTGGCCGTGGCCACGCAGGTGCTGGCCAACTGCGCGCGCCTGTCAGACGTGATCGGCCCGGTGAATGACTTTGACCTGCGCATTGCCTGCACCCAGCGCCACCTGTCGCCGGGCGGGCTCAAATCGTTGATGGGCGCCCTGGAGGATGCCTGCCATGCGCTGGTGCCGCCCAAGCGCATTGCGCTGGTCAACGAATCGCGCGGGCGCAGCAGCAGCGGCAACAGTGTGGGCAATTCACGGGGCGGCTCCAGCCACAACAGCGGCTAGGGTGGGGCGCCGTGGATGCCGGGTCGAGCCCGGCATGACAACCTGGCCTGGGGCCTATTTCAGGATGTCGCCCATGCACAGGTACTTCATCTCTACGTATTCATCCATGCCGTGGTGCGAGCCCTCGCGGCCCAGGCCGCTTTGCTTGACGCCGCCAAAGGGCACGTGCTCGGTGGCGATGATGCCCACGTTGATGCCGACCATGCCGTATTCCAGCGCCTCGCTCACGCGAAAGATGCGGCCCACGTCGCGGCTGTAGAAGTAGCTTGCCAGGCCGAATTCGGTGTTGTTGGCCGCGTCTATCGCGTCCTGTTCGGTCGTGAAGCGGAACACGGGCGCAAAGGGGCCAAAGGTTTCTTCCCTGGCGCACAGCATGTCGGCTGTGGCCTCGGCAATCACCGTGGGCTCAAAAAACTGGCCCTGCATTTTTTTGCCGCCGGCCATGAGCTTGCCGCCCTTGCCCAGGGCGTCGGCCACATGGCGCTGCACCTTTTGCACGGCCGCGTCTTCAATCAGCGGGCCCTGCACCACGCCGTCTTCAAAGCCGTTGCCCACCTTCAGCGCGCGGACCTTGTCGGCGAATTTTTGAACGAATTCGTCGTACACGCCGTCTTGCACATAGATGCGGTTGGCGCACACGCAGGTCTGGCCGGCGTTGCGGTATTTGCTGGCCATGGCGCCTTCAACGGCTGAGTCGATGTCGGCGTCGTCAAACACGATGAAGGGGGCGTTGCCGCCCAATTCGAGCGCCAGCTTCTTGACCGTGGGCGCGCTTTGCGCCATCAAAATGCGGCCCACCTCGGTGCTGCCAGTAAAGCTGATGTGGCGCACCACGTCGCTGGCGCAAAACACCTTGCCCACGGCAATGCTGTTGGTGCCGTCTGCGGTCAGCAAATTCAGCACGCCGGGCGGGATGCCTGCGCGCATGGCCAGCTCCGCTGCGGCCAGCGCGGTCAGCGGCGTGAGCTCCGCCGGCTTGATCACCACCGGGCAGCCGGCAGCAAGCGCTGGCGCCACCTTGCGCGTGATCATGGCCAAAGGGAAGTTCCACGGCGTGATGGCCGCGCACACGCCAATGGGCTGGCGCACCACCATCAGGCGGCGGTTGTTGTCAAACTGGGGCAGGGTTTCGCCGTTGACGCGCTTGGCTTCTTCGGCGTACCACTCCACAAAGCTGGCGCCATAAGCGACTTCGCCCTTGGCCTCGGCAAAGGGCTTGCCCTGCTCGGCGGTCATGATGCGGCCCAGATCCTCCTGGTTGGCCATCAGCAGGTCAAACCACTTGCGCAGGATGATGCTGCGCTCTTTGGCCGTCTTGCTGCGCCAGGCCGGCCAGGCGGCGTTGGCGGCGGCTATGGCCAGCTCGGCATCCCTGGGGCCCAGGTTGGCCACATCGGCCAGCTTGGCGCCGGTGCTGGGGTCGTTCACGTCAAACCTTGCAGCGGCCGCGCCCTTGACCCACTGGCCGTTGATCAGCGCGTCGGTCTTCAAAAGGGTGGGGTCCTTGAGCAGGGCCAGGGGGGATGTCTTCATGTCCACGGGGTCGTCTCCTGAGGGGAAAGCGTCAAACTTATAATCAAATGTTCAGCCAGATCAAGCATATACGCGCCACCGGCGCAGCGCCCGGCACCAGAAAACCCCATGAGCACAACCACATTCACCGTCGCAGACATCCGCAAGAGTTTCCTGGACTTCTTTGCCTCCAAGGGCCACACCGTGGTGGCGTCCAGCCCGCTGGTGCCGGGCAACGACCCCACGCTGATGTTCACCAACTCGGGCATGGTCCAGTTCAAGGACGTGTTCCTGGGCACCGACAAGCGGCCCTATGTGCGTGCAGCGTCTGTTCAGGCCTGCCTGCGCGCCGGCGGCAAGCACAACGACCTGGAGAACGTGGGCTACACCGCGCGCCACCACACCTTCTTTGAAATGCTGGGCAACTGGAGCTTTGGCGACTACTTCAAGCGCGACAGCCTGAAGTGGGGCTGGGAGCTGCTGACCCAGGTGTACAAGCTGCCGCCCGAGCGCCTGCTGGCCACCGTGTACATCGATGACGACGAAGCCTTCGACATCTGGACCAAGGAAATCGGCCTGCCGCCCGAGCGCGTGATCCGCATTGGCGACAACAAGGGCGGCAAGTACAAGTCAGACAACTTCTGGATGATGGCCGACACCGGCCCCTGCGGTCCCTGCAGCGAGATCTTTTACGACCACGGCGACCACATCCCCGGCGGCCCCCCGGGCAGCCCCGGTGAGGACGGCGACCGCTTCATTGAAATCTGGAACCACGTGTTCATGCAGTTCGACATGCAGCCTGACGGCAGCGTGGTGAAGCTGCCCGCGCCTTGCGTGGACACCGGCATGGGCCTGGAGCGGCTGGCCGCCATCCTGCAGCATGTGCACAGCAACTACGAGATCGACATCTTTGACGCGCTGATCAAGGCGGCGTCGCGCGAGACTGGCGAAATGGACCTGAACCACAAGAGCCTGCGCGTGATTGCCGACCACATCCGCGCCACTGCTTTCCTGGTGAGCGACGGCGTGCTGCCCAGCAACGAAGGCCGCGGCTATGTGCAGAGGCGCATCGTGCGCCGCGCGATCCGCCACGGCTACAAGCTGGGCAAGAAGACCCCGTTCTTCCACAAGCTGGTGCCTGACCTGGTCAAGCTCATGGGCGCGGCCTACCCCAGCCTGGCTGCGCAGCAGGACCGCATCATGGACGTGCTGCGAATGGAAGAAGAGCGTTTCTTTGAGACGCTTGAAAACGGCATGGAGATTCTGGACACGGCTCTGGCCGGTGGCGCTAAGGTGCTGCCGGGCGAGGTGGCCTTCAAGCTGCACGACACCTTCGGCTTTCCGCTGGACCTGTCGGCCGACGTGTGCCGCGAGCGTGACGTGACGGTGGACGAGGCCGGCTTTCATGCCGCCATGGACAAGCAGAAGGCCGCGGGTCGTGCGGCAGGCAAGTTCAAGATGGACCGCGCGCTGGACTACAGCGGCGCTGGCAACCTGTTCAGCGGCTACGACAAGCTCGAAGAGCCCGCCAAGGTCGTGGCCCTGTACAAGGACGGCGCGCCGGTACAGCAGCTGAATGAAGGCGACGCGGGTGTGGTTGTGCTGGACACGACCCCGTTCTATTCCGAGTCGGGCGGCCAGGTGGGCGACAGCGGTGTGCTGACGGCGCAGGGCGCGCAGTTTGGCGTGGAAGACACGCAGAAGATCAAGTCCGACGTGTTTGGCCACCACGGTGTGCAGACGCAGGGCACGCTGAAGGTTGGCGACGCCGTAACGGCGGCGGTGGACATGGCGCGGCGCCATGCCACCCAGCGCAACCACAGCGTCACGCACCTGATGCACAAGGCCCTGCGCGAAGTGCTGGGCAGCCATGTGCAGCAAAAGGGCAGCCTGGTGGACGCCGACAAGACGCGCTTTGACTTCACGCACAACGCGCCGGTCACCGACGCGCAGGTCCGCGAGATTGAAAAGCGCGTGAACGATGAGATCCTGGCCAACGCCGCCACGCAGGCGCGCGTGATGGACATTGAATCGGCGCAGAAGACCGGCGCCGTCATGCTGTTTGGCGAGAAGTACGGTGAGACCGTGCGCGTGCTGGATATCGGCAGCAGCCGCGAGCTGTGCGGCGGCACGCACGTGCAGCGCACGGGCGACATCGGCCTGTTCAAGATCACGGGCGAATCGGGCGTGGCCGCAGGCATCCGCCGCGTGGAGGCCATCACCGGCGCCAACGCGCTGGCCTACCTGCAGCAGCTGGAAAGCACCGTGGCACAGGCCGCGGGCGCGCTCAAGGCGCCGGCCGCCGAGCTGCAGGGCCGCATTGGCCAGGTGATGGACCAGGTGCGTGCGCTGGAGAAGGAAGTGGCCGCGCTCAAGGGCAAGCTGGCTTCTTCGCAAGGCGACGAGCTGGTCAGCCAGGCCGTGGACGTCAAGGGCATCAAGGTGCTGGCTGCGCGCCTCGAAGGTGCGGACGCCAAGACCCTGCGCGACACCATGGACAAGCTGAAAGACAAGCTCAAGTCCGCCGCCATCGTGCTGGCGGCGGTGGACGGCGCCAAGGTGCAGATCGCGGCCGGCGCCACCGCCGACGTGATGGGCCGCGTGAAGGCCGGCGAGCTGGTGAACTTTGTGGCCCAGCAGGTGGGCGGCAAGGGCGGCGGCAAGCCCGACATGGCCATGGCTGGCGGCACCGATGCCAGCAAACTCACTGGCGCGCTGCAGTCGGTGCAGGCCTGGGTGGCCGAGCGGGCTTAAACAGCCGCACTCGAACGCACGGCCGCGCTGGCGTCCAGCCACGCAGCCAGCTGCGGCGGCAGCGCCAGCCCTGCGCGCTCCAGGTACATCGCCACCATGATGCCTATCGTGCGGTGCAGGGCCTCGTTACGGTAGACCAGCGTTTTCTGCGAAAACTGGATGTACGGAAACGGGTTGGCCTCCCACACCACGGGTTGGCCCTGGGCGTCCAGCCCGTAGTCGAATGCCACCAAATCCAGCCCCAGCCTTTGTGCCGCTGCCATGAAGAGGTCGTGGTGAGGGCAGGGTGCGTTGATGTAGGCCAGCTCGTCCTGTTTCGTCTGTTCGTTGGTGACGCGGTTGCTGCCACGGGTGATCCATTCGCGCGATGCCTGCAGGTGGTGTGGCACGCCCCGGTGGCCTGCCACCACGTAGCGGTATTTTCGGTACAGGGCGTCGTGCGGGTCGGGCAGGTCGATCACCTCGGCCGCCACGGGGCGCGTCAGCGTCTCCAGCGGCAGCAATCGGGCTTCGTGCGGGGTGCTGGCCAGCAGCATGACGCCGCCATGCCCCCAGTCTTCACGCACGATCAGCGGCAAGCGCAAACCCAGAAAGTTGCGCCGGAACGCAGCGATGTCGTTGATGCGCTCATGGCGCGGCGTGCGCAGGCCGGCTTCACGCATCAGCTGCGCACCTGTTGCCTTGGCCGCACGGGCCAGGCGCTCGACCCGGTTGATGACGGGGATGGCGGCAGCGTCGCAGCGCAGCGTCAGGGCCAGGGCCTGGCGGTAGGCTTCAGCCGACCAGGCCTGCACCGGGTCCTGCAGCCAGGGAACCAACAGCGTGTGGCGGGGCAGGGGGGCCAAGTGCTCGCCCAGCACTTGCAGGTCAAAGCAGGCTTTGCATTCGGGCACATGGGCGTCCATCCAATCCAGAATCACCTGGTAGAAGCCACGCTGGCAGGTCGCGTGCTCGACCACCAGGATTTGCGGCGTGGGCTCGCCAGCAGAGCAAGGGGCTGCTTGCATGGCTCAGCCGTCTTCGCGGCGCTCGTGGAAATAGCCTTGCACCAGTGCATGCAGGCCTGCATTGCCGCGGGCCCAGCGCCAGGCACCGTCGCGCCCCGGGGCCAGGTCGCGCGCCGGGTCATAGTCATGCGGTGCCAGCCGGGCGTGGCGGGCGCTGCTTTGCCGGTGCTGCACGTCGCCGTGCCACAGGTGATGCAACGTGCCGCCCAGGCAGGCCACCTGGCCGCCCAGCTGTTTGAACAGGCCTTCTGCCCATGCCAGATAAGCCTGGCGCTGGTGCGTGTTCATCTGGTGCAGCCGGGCTGCTACATCGGGGCAGCCTAGCGCCGCACAGGCAAAGGCAGTGTCGCCGCCGCCCACGATGCACCGGTCATAGAGCCCGTACGGGCGCAGCAGCGCGCGCCGCGCGGCCCAGGCCATGCCGGGGGAGGGGCTGCCCGGCCCCCGGTTCATGACCTGGCCCAGGGCTGCAGCGGGGTCGCCGTTGGGTTTGATGCTGGCCATTACCGAAGGCTGCGACCAGCCCAGGGTGCGGCCACGCAGGCTTGCTGGATCGGCGTCGGCCGGTGCATGGCGCAAAGTGGTGAACAGCTGCACCAGCGGCGCCTGCGCCAGGGCCGTGCGGGCTTGCGCAGCCCAGTCGGCGCTGTCAAAAATCAGGTCGCAGTCAATCCAGGCGACCTCTTTGCAGGTTGCGGGCAGATGGGGCAGGGCGTGGTTGAGCAGGCGTTCTTTTTGCCACATCACATCGCCGTCGCGGCAATGCAGCAGGATGTCGGCGTCGGGCGGCGCTAGAGCCGGCGGTACGCCGAAGCTGAGCTCCACCGTCAGCAGCGGTGCAGCCAGGTAGCGGCGAAACTCCCGGTAGTTCAGCAGCCTGCGCCGGGACCCGGCGGGGTTGAAATAGCTGGTGATCACCCAGAGCTCACCGTCTGTGCCGGCCGGGCCCTTGCGGTTCATGGCTGCGATGTTTCAGGCAGCGCGCGTGCGCGCACCATCGTCAGGCCGTCGCCATAGGGCAGGTCCAGTACCTGCAGGCCGGCATCGGCACGCAGCGCTTCCATCAGGTCGCGCACCCGGTGTTCGTACACCTTGTGCTCGCCGTAAATGCGCGACGGCCGCACCCGGACGCTGTCGTGGAACAGCACCATGCCGTGCGCGGGCACCAGGTGCCTGAACGCAAGGTAGTCAAAGCGGGCCTGTTCCAGCGAGTGGTAGCCGTCGATGAAGACCAGTGCGGTCTCGGTGAGCTGCTGGTAGGCGGGCGAGGCCACGAACTGCTGCGTGGTCATGCACCAGTGCGTCACGTTCAACAGGCCCAGGCTTGCAAAGTGGGCCTGCACGGCAGCGGGGTCGCGCCAGAAATCGTCTACCAGGGAAGGGTCAATGAACACCACCTGGCCGTCGCCATCGTCCGCCAGTGCCCGCCCCAGCATGGCCGGTACAAACCCCCGCCAGGAGCCGATGACCACGGCAACAGATGGTTTGACCAGCCGTGCCAGTGAGTAGTAAAGCCATCCGAGCCCGGGGTCGCCGCGCTGGGCGTCCTGCGCGTGGCCCATGGCTGCCATCCCCGGCATGGCCAGGACGCCTTGCATCCAGGCGTCCAGCGAAGTGCCGGGGAGCGACGCCATCGCCTTGAGTGATCAGCGGATGATCTTGCCGTCCGGGGTGATGGTCACCAGGTCGATCGCGCGCACGGAGTCACGCATGCCCGCGCGCAGGTTGATGCGAAAGCCGCCCACGTCGTAGTCGGTCATGCCGGTCATGGAGGCCTGCAGCTTGCCCTTGTCAAAACCCTTACCGGCGCGGCGCACGGCCTCGGCCAGGGCTTTGGCGGCAATGAAGCCTTCCAGACTCTCGTAGGAAGGCGACTGGTCCGACGTTTCAATGGCGGCCAGGTATTCCTTGACGATGGGCGTGGCCGAGCTGCGCGGCGACGGCACCACCTGTGACACCACCACGCCGCCGATCTCCTTGCCCAAAGCGGTGAACAGCGGGTCGATCCCCACGACCGAGAAGTTCATGAAGGCGCCGGCGTAGCCTGCCTTGCGCATCTTGCGGATGAAGGCTGCCGTGGAGTTGAACAGCGACACCTGGATGATGGCCTGGGGCTGGGCCTTGAACAGGCTTGCCACCGCAGCGTCTACCTTGTCGCTGTTGACCGGCACAAAGGCCGAGCCGACCAGCGGCGGCAGTTTCAGCTCGCTCATGGCCTGGTTCACTGCGGCCAGCCCCGCGCGGCCCATGGTGTCGTCTTCGGCCAGCACGGCAATGCGGGTCTGGCCCAGTGTGGCGCAGTGGCGGACCATCTTGAAGGCCTCGTCGGCCATGCTGGGGCGCACGTGGAATACAAAGGGGTGGGCGGCGTCGCGCAGCGTGTCTGACGCGGCGAACGGGCCGAAGAAGATGGCGTTCTCGGCCTTGGCGACCGCAGCACCGGCGTCGGAGCTGGCGGTGCCCACAAAGCCGAACAGCACATCGGCGCCGTCTTCGAGCAGCTTTTTGGCGTTGGCCGTGGCCTTGGCGGATTCGTAGCCGTCGTCCAGCTGGCGCAGCTCAAAATTCCAGCCGGGGTTGTTCTTGCGGGCGTTGAACGAATCCACATAGAGCTTGGCACCTGCGGCAAAGGCCAGGCCGATCTCGCTGGCGGCGCCGGTCAGGGGGACCGATTGCCCCAGCACCACTTTGCGGCCGGCCGGCGGTTTGGCCTGCGCGTGCGCCAAACCAGCGCCACACAGGCCCAGCCCTGCCAGACCCATTCCCAACACTGTTCTGCGCTTGGTGTTCATGACTGAACTCCTTGTAGTGATATGTGCCCGCTTGCAAAGTTGATGCCAGCCTGCAGGTCGCCAAAAGGTACCCGATCCCACCGCTGCTGGCAATACAGGGCCTGTGCTGATTGCGAATACCGGCATGCAGGCGGGTCATGGGCGCCGCTCCCTACAATGCGACCCATATGATGCCCAAACCCCCCTTGCCAGCCGCGCCGCGGCCGGTTGACGCGCTGGACCACGAGCTGTGCCTCATGGGCGCCACCCGGATGTCTGACTTCATTGACTTTGTGCGTGAGCGCGCCATAGGCGGGCGCGACATGGACCGCGGCGACCTGGCCCAGATGTGGCGTGATGCATCGCAGGTGTTCGATGAGCTGCAGACCACCGAAGCCGGTGCGGCCGACAAGCCGCAGATCCTGCCGCTGCCCAAGGCACTTGCGGCGCATGTGGCCAAACTCGTCAAGCTCCCCAGTTTCCAGCAGACCTTTTCTGCGGTGCCAGTGGCGTTTGGCATGGTCGAGCTGGACAAGCTGATCGTCAGCCAGCAGCACATTGGTCGCGCCAGCGTGGACCGCATGGTGGCCAGCCTGGCCAAGCCGGTGTCCGATGCCGACCTGGCCGCCGTATGCCTGCCGCTGACGGCTGCCAACGCGGGGTTCAAGGTGGCCCACCAGGACGGCGAACGCTTTGTTTTCATATCAGACACGCATGACACCCGCTTCCTGGGTGCCCAGCTGGTCAACCCCGCTGATATCAAGGGACTGAAGGTCAACGGCCATGCGCAGGCGGTGGTGGCCCTGAGTGTGGGCTTCACGACCAACGTCCTCAACGTGGTGCGCTATGGCACGCGCATCGTGCTGAACAACGGCTACCACCGCGCCCTGGCGCTGCAGGAGCTGGGGGTCACCCACGTACCCTGCCTGATCCAGGTGTGCGCGCACTGGGAGGACGTGGGCCTGGCAGGCTCCAGCGAGATGTATGACAACGGGCCTGTTTACTTCAGCACGGCTCGCCCGCCGCTGTTGCGGGATTTTGCCAACCCGCAACTGATGCAGCGCTTTGCGGCCCGGCGTTTGACGCGCGAGATCCGTTTGAAGTACGAAGTGGACTCTTTGCAGCTCGATTTGTAACAAAGCCGTTGCAAGTTGTCATTTCCGCGAATTACTTCACGATTTTTTTCGTAACAAACTAGTTACGGTTAATGAATTTACCTATACTGCAGTCATTACAACAAGTTGCAGGCTGTAACAAGCTCACAACGTAATAAGACGCACCGGATGTCAGTTCGCAGTTCAAACCGATAGCCGGTAACAGTTTTTTTAGTAACCAGGAGTTCAGCATGCGTGTTTTGACTCTCGAAGAAATGGAACAGGTCGCCGGTGGGCGGGGTTGTTCCAGCAAGAGCAGCAAGAAGTCCAGCAAGAAGAAGAGCGGCGGCAAGGGCAGCAGCAGCGGTCGCGGTGGCAACTGCGGCGGCGGCTCCAGCAGCGGCGGCTCCAGCAGCAGCGGTCGTGGTGGTTGTGGTGGTGGCAGCACGCCCCCGCCTCCTCCTCCCCCCCCGCCGCCCCCGCCTCCCCCCCCGATGCCAATCTGATCGGCGGAATCAAAAAAGCCCCTGTTCGCAGGGGCTTTTTTTATTTGTTCAGCACCACACGGCCTGAAGCAACTTCCAGGCGCAGGCGGGCCTGGGCATGGCCGAGCTGGGCTTGCGTCAGCTGGGCGCGGGCCGTGGACAGCGCCACCTGGGTGCTGATCAATTCCAGGATGGAACCTACGCCGGCCTTGTAACGGCCAAAGGTGATCTGGTAGCTCTGGGTGGCTGCATACAGCAGCATCTTGGCCGCCTTGAGGTTTTGCGTCTCGGTTTCCAGCAACTTGGCATTGCGCCACAGGTCGGCTTCGATGTCGCGCTCCACCTGGGTCAGGGCGGCTTCGCGGCTGGCCACCTGGGCCAGGGCCTGGGTTTCGCGTGCCTGCTGCTCCGCGTGGTTGAACAGCGGAATGCTCGCAATCACGTAGCCGCTCAGGCTGTGCTCAAACCGTGCCCCGGGCGTGCCCAGGTCGCGCGTGCTGCCCGCGCCCAGCGACAGTTGCACATTGCCTTTGCTTTCGGCGCGCACTGCGTCCACGCGTGACTTGAGCGCCAGCATGTCGGCGCGCGCACCGCGCACGCGCGGGTGCTGGCGTTTGGCCTCGTCGATCCATTCGTCCAGCGGGCCGCGGGCGCTGATGGCCGGAAACGCCGCGCTGATGGGCGCCAGCGTAAGCGGCGCATTGACGGTAAAGCCCATGGCCACGGCCAGCAGGCCGCGCGATGTTTCCCAGACGCCTTCAGCACGCACCCGGTCCAGCGTGGCCTGGGCCAGGGCGGTCTGGGCCTGCAGCTTTTCGGCCAGCGACGCCACTTGGGCGGCATGCTTGGCCTGTGCGGCCTCCAGGCTCTGGCGGGCCACCGATTCGGTGTCGCGCAGGGCTTCCAGCCGGGCCCAGGCGGTGGCGGCCTCCACATACAGGCGCAGCGCTTCATTGACGGCGTTGATCGATGACGCATGTTGGCCGGCCCGTGCTGAATTGAGCAGCTGGCGCGACTGCTCCAGGTTGGCGTCACGGATGCCGGCGTCGTACAGCACCCAGGTCACGCCCAAAGAACCCGTGACGCTGGAGCTGAGCGAACCCGCGCCGCTGTTGCTGGACGGGATGCGGTTGCTGGCGAATTCTGCGTTGGCCGACATGCGCGGGCGAAAGGCCGAACGCGCCAGGTCCACGCCGGCCTGTTGTTCGTCGACCAGCAGCAGCGCCTGGTTGAGCAGCGGGCTTTTGCACAGCACATGCTCCACGGCGGCCATCAGCGTCAACTCGTCCAGCGACTGGGGAGCGAGCTCGCGGCAGGCGCCCCGGCCGGGCAGCGACGCTGCCACCTGCTCCAGCCCCGTCTGGGCACCGGCCGGCCAGGGCGCGATGACGCATGTGCCCAGCAGGGCGGCCGCGGCGGCCACCCGCGTCAGCCGTGCGCTCAGGGGTTTCACGCGGCCTTGGCCGGCCGTGGCAGGCCCAGCCGCTCGAAGTAACCGTCAGGCGGGCCGTCGTAGATGACCTTGCCGCGCTTCATCTCGATCACCCGCTGGGCCGAGCCGATGGTCTCGGGCCGGTGGGCAATGACGATGCGTGTCACGTTCAGCCCGGCGATCGATTCATTGACCTGGGCTTCACGCTTGACGTCCAGGTGGCTGGTGGCTTCGTCCAGCAGCAGCACCTGTGGCTGCTTGTAAAGCGCGCGGGCCAGCGTCACGCGCTGCTTTTGCCCGCCCGACAGCACTGTGCCCATGTCGCCCACCAGCGTCTGGTATCCCATGGGCATGGCTTCGATGTCTTTGTGGATGGCCGCCAGCCGGGCGCATTGCTCGATGCGTTCGTTGTCGGGGCGGGGGTCAAAGAAACAGATGTTTTCGGCAATGGAGCCGGCAAACAGCGTGTCGTCCTGCATGACGGTACCCACCATGGAGCGCCAGGCATCGTTGCCCATTTTTTCCAGCGGCACGGCGCCCACCATGATGGAGCCTTCTTGTGCCTTCAGCACGCCCAGCAGCAGATTGGCCAGCGTTGTCTTGCCGCAGCCCGACGGGCCGGTGACAGCCACGGCCTCACCCGGCTTGATGCTGAAACTTACGCCGTCCAGTACCCAGGGGTCCTGCTCGGCATAGCGAAAGCGCAGGTCGGTGACCACGATCTCGGGCGCGGTGTCGCTCACGTGGTCGGTCAGCGTGCGGCGGACTTCTTCTTCTCCCGGCGTCAGCACCACGTCGGCCAGGCGTTCGCCGTACAGGCGCAGCATCTTCAGGTCAATGAACTGGTCAATCAGGCCCGTGACGCGCGCATCGAACTGGCTGCGGTACGCCAGAAAGGCCATCAGCATGCCCACGCTCAGCTGGCCCGCGATGATCTGCGTGGCGCCCATCCACAGCAGCACGATGTTGAACACGCCGCTGAGCATGGTGCGCGCAAGCCCGTACAGGATCTTCAGTTTCTGGATGCGCAGCGTGGCATTGGTTTCGTTGACCAGCAGCGTCTGCCAGGCGCTGCGGCGCACCAGCTGGCGGGCAAACAGCTTGATGGTGCGCATGCCGCGGATGGTTTCCAGGTAGTGCGTGGACAGCGTGGCCCCGCGCACGATCTGCTCTTCTGTGGCCAGGTACAGTGGTTTGAACCACAAGAGGCGCAGCGCCAGGTACAGCCCCACGGCCATCAGCGAGATCCATCCCAGTGTGGGGTTGTAGATGAACATCATCACCAGGGTGAGGACCATCATCAGCCCGTCCAGCAGCGATTCCACAAACGCGCTGGTGAGCACGCGCTGGATTTCGTCAATCGAGTTCGTGCGCGACACGATGTCGCCGAGGTGGCGCTTCTGGAAGTAGTCCAGCGGCAGGCGCAGCAGATGGGTGAAGATGTTGGCCTTCCATTGCACGCGGATGGAGGTGTTGATGGTCAGCAGCATCCAGGTGCGCATGATGCCCACGCCCTGCTGGATGAACAGCAGCAGCAGGAAGCCCAGGGCCAGCGTGGTGAGCAGGTTGGTGTCGCGCGAGACGATCACGTGGTCCAGGATCCACTGCATGAACAGCGGCCCCGTCAAAACAAAGATCTGCAGCACCAGCGACAGCGTGAGGATCTTGGCCAGCGCCGGCCAGAAGCCCGTGACCTGGCCGATGAGCTGGCCCAGTGCAATCGGCACGGCCTCCTTGCGCGGCTCAAAGCCCGGGTCAGGCCACAGCTCCAGCGCCACGCCGGTGAAGTGCTCATTGACCTCCTGCATGGTGTAGCGGCGCTCGCCCACGTCGGGGTCGTGCACCGTCACATGGTTGCCGCTGACGGACTTGAGCACCACAAAGTGGTTCAGGTCCCAGTGCAGGATGGCCGGCGTGCTCAGGTTGGCCATGTCCTTGAGCTGCAGGCGCACAGCGCGAAAACCCAGGCGTTCGTCCTGCGCCAGCTTGGCCAGCGACGCCAGCGACATGCCCTTGAGCGAGATGGCGTGGCGTGCGCGCAGCGTGGCCAGGTCGGTGATGACGCCGTGGTAGCCCATGACCATGGCCAGGCAGGCCAGGCCGCATTCGGCGGCCTCGGTCTGCAGGATCACCGGCAGGCGCCTGCGCAACCCCAATGAAAGCGATTCAAGCCAGGCCATGCGTGGTGTGCCCCTTCATCACATGGACCCCGTGATGCTGTACAGCGGCTCGAGCATCCATTCCCACAGGCGCCGCGTTTCCTGCAGGATGTCGGCGTCCAGCCGCATGCCGGCCGACAGCGGCCACTGCTTGCCGTAGGCCGTGACGTTTTGCTGCTTGAGCGTGACGACGATGGCATACACCGGCTCGCCCGGCGGCACATCGGGGATCTGGAAGCCCGCCAGCTCGGTGCTGGTCACGGCGTTGTTGGACACCGACGCCACCACGCCCTCGTGCTGGCCGAATTTCTGGTACGGGAACGACTGGTAGCGCAGCAGCACGGTGTCGCCCGGGCGGATGAAGCCCATGGTGCGGCTGGGCGCATACAGGCGTACTTCCAGGCGGGAATCGCTGGGCACCAGGTTCAGCAGGGGGCGGGTTGTGTCCACCGACTGGCCCGCCTCGCCACTGACCAGCGTGGCGCGGCCCGATTCAGGTGCTGTGATGACCACCCGCCGGCGCGACTCGACTTCGGTCAGCTCCTGCTGGGCGGAGGACACGCCGCGCTCCAGCAGGCCGTTCTGGTTGGCGTAACGAACGCGGGTGTTTTCGATTTCGCGCAGTGTGGTGGCCAGCTCGCGCTGCGCCACCAGCGCGTCGCGCTCCAGCGCCTGCAGGCGCGACTGCTGCTCGCTGAGCTCAGCTTCTTTCTGGAACAGCTGGTCGCGCGCGATGTAGTCCTGGTCGGCCAGGCCCTGGTAGCGTTTGCGGGCGTCCTCGGCCAGTTTCAGGCGGATGCGCTGCTGGTCCATCTGGCGCTCGATGGATTGCTGCTCGGCCCGCAGTGTGCCGGCACGGCGCTCCAGGTGACCCACCTCGCCGGCTTCGACGCCCTTGTTGCGGGCAAGCTCTGCTTCCAGTGAGCGGCGGCGCTCATCCACCTGCTGGCCGATGTCGGCCTGGATCTCCCTTGCGCCGCTGCCCTGGCGGTCGCTGTTGAGCACAAACAGCACGTCGCCCTTCTGGACGACTTGGCCCTCAATGACCTTGCGCTCCAGTACCACGCCGGCTTGCGGCGTGTGCACGCGGATCACACCGGCCGAGGGTACCAGCTGGCCGGTGACGGTGGCGCGGCGGGTATAGGTGCCGTAGGTCAGGAACAGCACCACCAGCACGCCCAGCAAGGCGGCGATCAGCACCAGCCAGGTGGTCCTGGCATGGGGCGTGAGGATGATCTGACCAAGCGAGCGCGCGCTGCGCGCTTTGAGCACTGCGTCGCGAAACAGCTTGGTGTCCGCCGGCGGTGGAGAGTCAGGTTTCAAGGTGTTGCGGCTTGCGAGATGCTGGATGAACTCTTGAACACAAGCCGTTGATTTTAATGAGGTTTGCCGGCAACACCTAGCAACCTGTCGCGCCAATCACACGCGTTTGAACACCAGGTCCCACACGCCGTGGCCCAGTTTCAGGCCACGATTTTCAAATTTGGTCAGGGGCCGGTAGGCCGGTTTGGGCGCAAACCCGTCCGCCGTGTTGCACAACAGGGGCTCGGCGCCCAGTACAGCCATCATCTGGCGGGCATAGGGTTCCCAGTCGGTTGCGCAGTGCAGGTAGCCGCCCGGGCGCAGGCGCTGGGCCAGCCGTGCCACCAGCTCGGGCTGGATCAGGCGGCGCTTGTTGTGCTTCTTTTTGTGCCAGGGGTCGGGAAAGAAAATGTGCACGCCGTCCAGGCTTTGCAGCGGCAGCATGTGGTCCAGCACCTGTACCGCGTCGTGCGGCAGGATGCGGATGTTGGTCAGGCCCTGTTCGCCGATGCGTTTGAGCAGGGCGCCCACGCCGGGCTCGTGGACCTCGCAGCACAGGAAACTGGTGCCCGGCATCAGGGCGGCAATGTGGGCTGTGGCCTCGCCCATGCCAAAGCCTATTTCCAGCACCACCGGGGCGTTGCGGCCAAAGGCGGCGGCAAATTCCAGCGGCGCGCCGGTGTAGGGCAAAAGGTACTGCGGCCCCAGCTCTTCAAACGCCCGGGCCTGGCCTATGGTGGTGCGACCCGCGCGACGCACAAAGGTGCGCACGGTGCGGGGATGGGCGATGTGGTCCGGCGCGCCGCCGGGCGGGGTGGGCAGGTCGGGCGGGGTGGTGGGTACGGTGTCAGTCACGAGCGGGATTGTAGGAGTCGCGCCACCGCGTGACCCATCCGGCCAGTGCGTCTGCGGGGGAGCCCTGTGCGGCGGCGCTCAGGCCCAATGCCAGGGCCGCCCCATTCAGCGCCGCCAGCGGGTCTGTAAGGTCCAGCGCCGCAGCACCGTTTTGCTTGGACAGCTTTTCTCCGTTGGCGCCCAGCACCAGCGGCACGTGCAGGTACTGCGGCAGGGGCAGGCCCAGCGCGCGCTGCAGCACGGCCTGGCGGGCCGTGTTGTCGGCCAGGTCGGCGCCGCGCACCACGTGGGTGACGCCCTGCGCGGCGTCGTCCACCACCACGGCCAGCTGGTACGCCCACAGCCCGTCGGCGCGTTGCAGCACGAAATCGCCCACGGCAGCGGCCACGTCCTGCTGCTGGGCGCCCAGGCGGCGGTCGTGCCAGTGCACGGTGCCATCTGGCACGCGCAGGCGCCAGGCTTGGGCTCGGCCGGGGTGCGTGGGGCCTTTGCGGCAGGTGCCGGGGTACACCAGCTCGGTGAACCGGCCGCGCTGCATGCCGCGCGCGGCATGGACGGCTTCAATGTCCTTGCGCGAGCAGGTGCAGGCGTAGGCCTGGCCTGCGTGGATCAATGGGTCCAGTGCTGCCTGGTACAGCGTGTCTCGTTGGGACTGCCACAGCGGTGCTTCGTCAGGCATGAGTCCGCAGGCGGCCAATTGCTTCAGGATCAGCTGGTCTGTGCCGGGTAGGCAGCGCGGCGCGTCCACATCCTCGATGCGCACCAGCCAGCGGCCGCCGTGGGCACGGGCGTCAAGCCAGCTGGCCAGCGCCGCAACGAGCGACCCCCCATGCAAAGGCCCGGTAGGCGACGGTGCAAACCTGCCGATGTAGCCCATGAACCTGGGTCAGGCCGCCTTCAATGCCAGTTCCAGCCCCGACACAAACGCGTTCTCCACGCGGTGCCCCAGGCACCAGTCGCCACAGACGCCAATGCGCGCGCGCGCGTCCCACAAAAAGCTCTTGCCCAGCGGCTTTTCTGTCTTGGCATAGCGCCAGCGGTGCACTTCGGCGTGGGCCGGTTCGGCGCGGATGCCGGTGACTTCGGCAAACGCCTTGAGCAGCTTGGCCTGCACGCGCGGGGCGTCGTCTTCCAGGTGCTCGCGCGACCAGGCGGCGCTGGCCTGGATGGTCCAGCGCTCGATCGCGTCGCGCCCCGGCTTGGACGATTCGCGGGCCAGCCAGGCAATGCGGTGATGGGTGCTGAGCGCGGCATTCCATTGCGGGCCCAGGTGGGGCAGGGTGGGTTGCACGGCATTGGGAAAGGCCAGCATCAGCGTCCAGCAGGGCGCGACCTGTACATCAGCGATCTGCAGTGCCAGCGCCGGGGCCAGGGCCGACGCCTGCAGCAGGGTGTGGGCCTGCACGCTGGGCACGGCCAGCACCACGCCGTCAAAACCCGAATACACATGCGTTGAATCGCCGGCGCCCGTGGTGCGCAGCTGCCAGCGTTTTGCGTCCAGCGCGTCGCGCTCAATGTGCGTGACCTGCGTTTGCAGTTCCACGCGGCCCTGCTGCACCAGCGGCTGGGCCCAGGCGCGTACCAGCGCCGTCATGCCAGGTGTGCCCACGAAATGCGCCTCGGGCGAGGGCAGGGCCGCTTCGGCCACGCGGCCGTGGGGGTCCAGCACGCGCACGGCGTTGGCGCTCCAGGGCTTGACGCTGGCTGCTGCCGTGGCAATGGCCTTGGTAAAGCGCGCATCACGCACGGTGAAGTACTGCGCGCCGTGGTCAAACGTGCCAAAGGGGGTGCTGCGCGTGGACATGCGCCCGCCGAAGCCGCGGCTTTTTTCGAACACCGTGACCTGGTGGCCGGCCTGCGCCAGGGTGCGGGCGCAGGTGATGCCGGCCATGCCGGCGCCAATGACGGCAAAGTGTTGGGGCCGGGTTGCAGCGGTTTTGGGTGGCATTGGACGTCTCGTGTTGTTGTGCAGAAAAGGTGCGCGTGCAGTGGGCCTACTCTACACGGTGGCGTTCCAGTAATGCGCTGCGGGTCGCCTGGCTCTCCAGTTGGCCCAGCCACCACTGCAGCGCGCGGCCCTGGCTGGCGCCGCTGGCGCCTCGCCAGGCGTAGCCCACGCGAACCACGCGGGCAGGCCGCTCAACGCGCTTGGCTACCAGCCGGCCGGTCTCCAGAAACGGCCGTGCCATGGGCTCGGGGACAAAGCCGCAGCCCAAGCCCCGCAGCTGGGCGTCCAGCTTGGCCGCCATGCTGGGGACGGTAAACACGTCCTGCCCGCCCAGCAGGCCGATGGTGACGCCGCCGCCGCGCTGCACCGAGTCGGCCACGGCCACGGCGCGGTGATTGCGCAGCAGCGAATCGCGCAGTGGTTCTGCCTGCGTGGCCAGCGGGTGGTGGGGCGCCACGGCAAACACAAACGACAGCCCGCCCAGCGGTTTGCCGTGAATACCCGTGGCATTGCCGGACTCCAGACTCACACCCAGTGCGAGGTCGGCCTGACCAGACGTGAGTGCCTCCAGCGTCCCGCTCAGCGTTTCATGGCGGATGCGCAGCTGGGTAGGGGGAGACAGCGCAAAGAAAGCCTGGGCCAGCTCCATCAAGGTCGAGCGGGATATCACGCTGTCCGCCGCAATCGTGAACTGCGGCTCCCAGCCCGTCGCCACACGGCGCACCCGATTGGCCACGGCGTCAATGTCAGCCAGCAGCCGCGCGCCTTCGCGCAGCAGCTCGGAGCCAGCTTCTGTCAGACGGGCCTGGCGCGAGCTGCGGTCAAACAGCAGGACATCCAGTGCGTCCTCGATCTGGCGCACCCGGTAGGTCACCGCGCTGGGTACCAGGCCCAGTGCGCGCGCGGCGGCAGCAAAGCTGCCGCTGTCGGCCACTGTTTGCAGCAGGCTGAGCGAATCCGGCGTTAATACGTGGCGTGCGCTTTGCATATAACAGCTATTTATATTCGAATAATTTGAATGATGCCATCAATTCCGGATGCTCATGGACGGGGCATGCCGGCCCTACATTCATACCCAGACCACGACAGCAACCCAAGGAGCCCGACATGCTGACCCTTCGCAAATCCCAGGACCGCGGCTACGCCGACCACGGCTGGCTCAAGTCGTTTCACAGTTTTTCTTTCGCCGGCTATCACGACCCCCGCCACATGGGTTTTGGCAACCTGCGCGTCATCAACGAAGACCGCATCGCCCCCGGCACCGGCTTTGGTACGCACGGCCACCGTGACATGGAAATCATCAGCTACGTTCTGCAGGGGAACCTGGCGCACAAGGACACGCTGGGCAACGTCAAGGGCATCCCGCCTGGTGACGTTCAACGCATGAGCGCGGGGCGCGGCGTGCAGCACAGCGAGTTCAACCATGCGCCGGATGAAACCACACACTTCCTGCAGATCTGGATCGAGCCGAATGTGACCGGCATCCCCGCCAGCTACGAGCAGAAAAGCTTTGCCGACGCTGAAAAGCGCGGTGCATTGCGGCTGGTGGCGTCCCCAGATGGCGCCCAGGGCTCGGTCACGATCCATGCCGACGCGTCGCTGCGTGCGGGCCTGTTTGACGGTGCAGAGTCTGCGCAGCTGCCGCTTAACCCGGCGCGCAAGGCCTATGTGCACCTGGTGCGCGGCCAGCTGGAAGTCAACGGCAAGAGCCTGGCTGCGGGCGACGCCGCACTGATCGAAAACGAATCAAGCCTTACCCTGTCCCAGGGCAAGGACGCCGAAGTGCTGGTGTTTGACCTGGCCGCCTGAATTTTTTACCCAACCCAAGGACCTTGACCATGAACCCTTCCGCATCCACCCAAAACACGCTGGCCCTGATCGGCCGCGCCCTGATTGCCCTGCTGTTTGTGCCCGCGGGCTTCAGCAAGATCGCCGCCTTTGCCGGCGTGACGGGCTACATTGCCTCCAAGGGCGTGCCGCTGCCGGCCGTGGCCGCTGCCATTGCCATTGCCGTGGAGCTGGGCCTGGGCCTGCTGGTGCTGGTGGGCTGGCAAACGCGCTGGGCGGCGCTGGCCATTGCCATCTTCACGGTGGTGATCACCTTCATCTTCCACGCGTTCTGGGCCGTGCCGGCCGAGCAGGTCATGCAACAGCAGCAAGCCTTCTTCAAGAACATCGCCGTCGTGGGCGGCCTGCTGATGCTGGTGGCTTTTGGTCCCGGCGGCTTCAGCATGGACGCCAAGCGCAAGTAATTTCCCTCAACCCCCCAAAGAAAGCAAACCATGGCAAAAACTGTTGTTGTCTACCACTCTGGCTACGGCCACACCCAGCGCATGGCCCAGGCCGTGGCCGAAGGCGCAAATGCCCAGCTGCTGGCGATCGACGCCGAAGGCAACCTGCCCGAAGGCGGCTGGGAAACATTGGCCGCGGCCGACGCCATCATCTTCGGCAGCCCCACCTACATGGGCAGCGTGAGCTGGCAGTTCAAGAAATTCGCCGACGCATCGTCCAAGGTGTGGTTCACCCAAGGGTGGAAAGACAAGGTCTCGGCCGGCTTTACCAACAGCGCCGGCATGAACGGCGACAAGCAGGGAACGCTGACCACACTGTTCACCCTGGCCATGCAGCACGCCATGATCTGGGTCAGCCAGGGCCTGATGCCGTCCAACACCAAGGCAGCCAAGCGCGACGACGTGAACTACCTGGTGTCGTACAGCGGCGCCATCGCGCAGTCGCCGTCTGACGGTGGTGCCAACGACATGGCCGCCGGCGACCTGGAAACGGCCAAGCTGTTTGGCAAGCGGGTGGCCGATGTTGCGGCGCGCCTTCGCGGCTGATACGCTGGCCTGATCCATACACATCAGGCAAAAGGCGGTCCCCATGGGCATCGAAGACATCCTGCAGGGGCACACCAAGGACCTGGGCGGCGGCTTTACCGTGCGCCGTCTGCTGCCGGCGGCGCGCCGGCGCTCGGTCGGCCCCTTCATCTTCTTTGACCACTTCGGTCCGGCCACCGAGCGGCCGCAGGACAACCACGATGTGCGGCCCCACCCGCACATCGGTCTGGCCACGGTGACCTACCTGTTTGAGGGCGCGATGATGCACCGCGACAGCCTGGGTGTGGTTCAGCAGATCGAGCCCGGCGCCATCAACTGGATGACGGCCGGGCGCGGCATCGCGCATTCGGAGCGCAAGCCAGAGAACCTGCGGGGCAGCACTTTTGTGAACCATGGCTTGCAGCTGTGGGCCGCGTTGCCGCGTGATTTTGAAGAAGCGGAACCCTCGTTTGCCCACACGCGGGCAACCGACATCCCGGAGCTGGTGGTGGACGGCGCCACAGTGCGCGTGCTGATCGGCGAGGCCTATGGCCGCAAGTCACCTGTGTCCACTTTTTCGCAGACGCTGTACCTGGATGTGCAGGTGCCTGCGGGCACGGCCTTGCAGCTGCCGCCGGTGTGCGCCGAGATGGCCGCGTATGCCGTGGATGGTGACCTTGTCGTGGATGGCAACACGCAGGCAGCGCAGACCATGGCGGTGCTGACACCCGGCGCTGCCAGCACCCTGGCCGCGCCTGACGGGCCTGCCCGGTTCGTGGTGATTGGCGGCGAGCCGCTGGATGGGCCGCGCCACATGTGGTGGAACTTTGTCTCCAGCCGCAAGGAGCGCATCGTGCAGGCGGCCGATGACTGGGAAGCGGGCCGCTTTGCGCCTGTGCCGGGCGAGACGGAGTTCATCCCGTTGCCTGAGCGGCACTTCACGTAGAAGATTGGCTTTCGCCGGTTGCTGAACGCCCGTACCATGCGGGCATGAAAGCTCTTGAAATCCTGCCCTGGTACGACTGGGCCGCCGTCATCTGGTTTTTCTCTGCTTGGTCGGGCTATGCGTGGTTTGCGCGCAATCGCGGTGAACGCTATGCGTCGCTGCTGCAGACGACCAACCGCTACCGTCGGTACTGGATGTTGCAGGCTACCGCACGCGACCCGCGCGTGCTGGACGGCATCATCACGCAGACGCTATCCACCAGCCCGTCGTTCTTTGCGTCCACCACCATCATCATCATCGGCGGCCTGCTGGCCCTGCTGGGCACCACCGACAAGGCTGCAGACTTTGTGCGCGAAATCCCCTTTGCCGTGCGCACGACCATGCTGGTGTTCGACCTGAAGGTGCTGGTGCTGCTGTCGATATTTGTCTATGCGTTCTTTCGCTTCAGCTGGTCCATGCGGCAGTACACCTTTGCCGCGCTGGTGATCGGCTCCATGCCCGACCCCAAGGACTTTGACAGCGGCAAGTTTGACCGTACCCACTTTGCTGACCGGGCGGGGACGTTGTTGGGTATGGCGGCGGAGACGTTCAACGACGGAGTGCGGGCCTATTACTTTGCGTTTGCTGCCATTGCGTGGTTCTTCTCTCCGGTTGCGTTTGCCTTGGCTGCGGGGATGGTGGTGCTGATCCTGTACAGCCGGGAGTACCGGTCTGAGGTGTTGCACGTTTTGCGTGACTGAGTGTTTTTGGCCCCGCGGGTTGGCGCTGACGGTGCCCGCCTCCGCGAATGTCCTCCGAACTGGCTTCGCCAGTTCTCCCCCTTTATTTCGCTGCGGCGGGCACCATCACCACCAACCCGCTGCATGTGTGGCGCACCACCGTTGGCGCGCCGACATGTCAGCGGGATCAGGTGGATAGGGCGCTCTGCGCAGCGAAATAAAGGGGAAGGCGGGCGCAGCACGCCGGAGGACATTCGCGGAGCAGAGTGCCCTGTCCGCATGATCCAGAAGAAGCGCAGGCAAGAAACTCAGCCGACTGACCGGGTAGCAGCCAACGAAGGATCCAGCGCCTCCCGCTCATCAAACACAAAACAGTTGCCCTTGAAGTGCGCCCCGCCCGTTTCCTCAAAGTACTTGAGGATGCCGCCGTCCAGCTGGTAGACCGATTCAAGCCCCGCTTCACGCATGTAGATGGCCGCCTTTTCGCAGCGGATACCGCCCGTGCAAAAGCTCACCACCGTCTTGCCGGCCAGGTCTGCCTTGTGCATCTGCAGCGCGTCCGGGAACTCGGTGAACTTGTTGATGCGCCAGTCGATCGCGTTGTCAAACGTGCCGTGATCCACCTCGAACGCGTTGCGCGTGTCCAGCGTCACCACAGGGCGGCCGGCGTCGTCATGGCCCTGGTCCAGCCAGCGCTTGACGGTGGCGCTGTCGACGGCCGGTGCGCGGCCGCTGGCGGGCTGGATGGCCGGGTGGTTCATGCGAATGATCTCGCGCTTGACCTTGACCAGCAGCTTGCCAAAGGGCTGGGTGGCGGACCAGCTTTCCTTCGGTGCCAGGTCGGCAAAGCGCGCGTCGGCGGCCAGTTGCCGCACAAACGCATGCACAGCGTCTGCGGCGCCTGCCAGGAACAGGTTGATGCCTTCTTCGGCCAGCAGCACCGTGCCTTTCAGGTTCAGCGCCAGGGCGCGCTCGTGCAAGGTGGCGCGCAGGGCTGCGGTGTCACTGAGCGGGATGAATTTGTAAGCGGAAATATTGAGGATGGCGTTCACACCTGCGATTTTAAGAAGGTGTCAAGCGCTCTTCATTTCCTACAATGCCCGCATGTTTGTCCATCTGCGCCTGCACACCGAATTTTCCGTCGTTGACGGCACCAACCGCGTTGACGAAATCGTGAAGGCCGCCGCGGCCGACGGCCAGCCCGCGCTGGCCATCACCGACCTCAACAACCTGTTTGGCGCCATCAAGTTCTACAAGGAAGCGCGCGGCAAGGGCGTCAAGCCGCTGATCGGCGCCGAGGTGATGGTGCAGGGCCTGGCCAAGGACCCGACCCAGCTGTCACGCATCATCGTGCTGGTGCAGGGCCGCCAGGGCTACCTGAACCTGTGCGAGCTGCTGGCACGCGCCTGGACGCAGAACGTGGTCAAGGCGCAGGCGGTATGCAAGCCCGCCTGGCTGCAGGAGCTGGGCGAGGGGCTGATCGTGCTGTCGGGTGCGCAGGCCGGCCCCGTGGGCCAGGCGCTGGTGCAGGGCGACGAGGCCCGTGCGGCCGAGGTGGCGCTGCAACTGGCGTCGCTGTTTCCGCACCGCTTTTACATCGAGCTGCAGCGCGCGGGCCGGGCCGACGATGAGGCCCATGTGACGGCGGCGGTGCAGCTGGCCGCGCGCCTGAAGCTGCCGGTGGTGGCCACCCACCCCGTGCAGTTCACGCTGGAGGATGACTACGAGGCGCACGAGGCGCGCGTGTGCATTTCTGAAGGCGAGATCCTGGGCAACCAGCGGCGCGTGCGCAAGTTCACGCGCGAGCAGTATTTCAAATCAGCCGCGCAGATGCAGGCCCTGTTTGCCGATGTGCCCTCGGCCATTGCCAACACGGCCGCGATCGCGCGCCGCTGCAGCCTGACGCTGGAACTGGGCAAGCCGCGCCTGCCGGACTTTCCCACGCCCAACGGAATGCCGATCGAGGAGTACTTCCGCTTTGCGTCGCACGAGGGGCTGAAGGAACGCATGCTGCGGCTGTACCCGGACGCCGCGAAGCGTGACGCTGAAATGCCGCGCTATGTGGACCGGCTTGAATTCGAGATCAACACCATCCTCAAGATGGGGTTCCCCGGCTACTTCCTGATCGTGGGCGACTTCATCAACTGGGCCAAAGCCAACGGCTGCCCGGTGGGGCCAGGCCGCGGTTCGGGCGCGGGCTCGCTGGTGGCGTATTCGCTCAAGATCACCGACCTGGACCCGCTGCAGTACAACCTGCTGTTCGAGCGGTTTTTGAACCCCGAGCGGGTGTCCATGCCCGACTTCGACATCGACTTCTGCCAGACCAACCGCAACCTGGTGATCGATTACGTCAAGGACAAATACGGCAAGAACGCCGTCAGCCAGATCGCCACGTTCGGCACCATGGCCGCGCGCGCGGCCATCCGCGACGTGGGCCGCGTGCTGGACATGAGCTACACGTTCTGCGATGGCATCAGCAAGCTCATTCCCAACAAGCCGGGCCAGCACATCACCATTGACGGCGCGCTCAAGGTAGAGCCCATCCTGGCCGAGCGGCTGGAAAAGGAAGACGACGTCAAAACGCTGCTGGCATTGGCGCAAAAGCTGGAGGGCATGACCCGCAACGTGGGCATGCACGCGGGCGGCGTGCTGATTGCGCCGGGCAAGCTGACTGACTTCACGCCGCTGTACCAGCAGCCGGGCAGCGATTCGGCCGTGAGCCAGTACGACAAGGACGATGTGGAGGCCGCAGGCCTGGTGAAGTTCGACTTCCTGGGGCTGGCCACACTGACCATCCTGGAGATCGCCAAGGACTTCATCGTGGCGCGCCACAAGGGGCAGGAGAAATTTGCCTTTGAAGACATTCCGCTGGACGATGCGCACACCTACAAATTGTTCAGCGACGGCAAGACCGAAGCCGTGTTCCAGTTTGAAAGCCGCGGCATGCAGGGCATGCTGCGTGACGCGCGGCCCACGCGGCTGGAGGACCTGATTGCGCTGAACGCGCTGTACCGCCCGGGCCCCATGGACCTGATCCCGAGTTTCGTTGCACGTAAACACGGGAGGGAAGAGGTGGAGTACCCGCACCCGGCCGTGGCCCAGATGCTGAGCGAGACCTACGGCATCATGGTCTACCAGGAGCAGGTCATGCAGACCGCTCAGATCCTGGGCGGCTACTCGCTGGGCGGCGCGGATTTGCTGCGCCGTGCCATGGGCAAGAAGAAGGCCGAGGAGATGGCCGAGCACCGCGAGAAATTCCGCGCCGGTGCGCAAGTGACGCACAACATCCCGCAGGTCAAGGCCGACGAAATTTTCGACCTGATGGAGAAGTTCGCGGGCTACGGCTTCAACAAGTCGCACGCCGCCGCCTATTCCCTGTTGGCCTACCACACGGGCTGGCTCAAGGTGCACTACACGGCCGAGTTCTTCTGCGCCAACATGACCGTGGAAATGGACAACACCGACAAGCTCAAGGTGCTGTTTGAAGACGCGGTCAAGAACTTCGGCCTGACCTTTGAGCCGCCCGACGTCAACCGCGGCAACTACCGGTTTGAGCCGATGTCCGACAAGGTCATCCGCTACGGCCTGGGCGCCGTCAAGGGCACGGGCCAGCAGGCCATTGAAGCCATCGTGCGGGCGCGGGAAGGGGGCGGGGCATTCACCAGCCTGTACGACTTCTGCGTGCGGGTGGACCGCACCCGCATCAACAAGCGCACGGTCGAGGCCTTGATCAAGGCCGGCGCCTTTGACGCCCTGCAGCTCAACCGTGCGTCACTGGTGGCAAGCATCGACCGCGCATTTGAATTCGCCAACACGACCGAGGCCAACGCCAACCAGGGCGGCCTGTTTGACATGGGCGACAGCCATGCGGCCAGCACGCAGGAGCCCGACCTGGTGGAGGCCATGCCCTGGGGCGTGAAGGAGCGGTTGACGTTTGAGAAGACGGCAGTGGGCTTTTATCTGTCGGGCCATTTGTTTGACGAGGTGTCGCAGGAGGTACGGCGTTTCGTCAAGCGCGAGATCGAGGAACTCATCGACAGCCGCGAGCCGCAGCTGCTGGCCGGCATCGTCAGCGACTTTCGCGTGATCAACGGCCAGCGCGGCAAGCTGGCGCTGTTCAAGCTGGACGACAAGTCGGCCACCATTGATGCGCGGGCCGACGAGGCGCTGATCAACGCCAACCGCAACCTGTTGAAAGAAGATGAGCTCATCATCGTGATGGGCAAGCTCCAGCCCGACCGTTTCTCCGGCGGACTGCAGCTGACCGTGAACCAGGTCTGGGACCTGGCAACGGCGCGCTGCCGCTTTGGCAAATACCTGAAGGTCGCGGTCAACGGCAAGGCGCCCGACGTCCAGCGCCTGGTGCGCGACTTCCCTGCCCGGCGCGAAATGACGGAGCAGGGCGAGCTGGTGCGCGGCCTGCCTGTGCGCCTGGCCGTACGGCGCGAAGCCGCGACGGCGGAACTGCAACTGGGCGAAGAAGCGAAGTTTTTCCCAAGCGATGCGGCGCTGGCCAGCTGGATGGCGCAGGCCGATCAGGGGCAGGCGCAGATCGTTTACGAATCGGCTTGAGGCTGCACGGCAGGAGCCGTGTCGGGTGCTGGCTCAGTCCTTGGGCCGAAAGCTGATGACGATGGGGGAGGGCACGCGACCGTCGATGTCGCGCGGCAGCACCTCGGTCTTGTGCAGCGCCTTCACCACCGCGTCGTCCCATGACCTGGTGCCGCTGGACTTGATGACTTTCACACCCACGATGGTGCCGTCGGGTGCGGCGCGCACTTCCACCTCGGCCACCGGGTTGCCCGGAATGTCGTCGGTGAACACGATGTTGGGTTTGACGCGGCCGCGAATGCGCCCGCCGTAGCTGTCGGATGGGCCGGCAGACTTCTGCGCCGTGCCGCTGGCTGTAGGGCCGCCCGTGGCGCCTGCCAGACCGGCCATGCGTTTCAGGTTTTCCTGGCGCTGGGCTTCCAGCCGTTTGGCTTCTTCCTGCTGCTCGCGGGCCTTGAGCGCGGCGTCCTGCTTCTTCTGGTCCTCGGCGGCCTTTTTGGCCAGCTCCAGTTTCTTCTGGGCTTCTGCCTTATCGGCCAGCAGGCGCTTTTGCCGGTCCAGTTCGTCCTGCTTCTTTTTGGCTTCGGCCTGTTTCTGCTTTTCACGCTCGAGCGCAATGTCGGCCTCGCGCGGCAGCGGCGGCGGTGCGGGGGCCGGCTGCACCTTGGGGGGCGGTGGTGGTGCAGGTGGTGCCTCCACCAGCTTGGGCGCCGCCTGCAGGGGGACGCTGGACCACAATTCGGCCTCGGCAGACAGTTCGGTGGTGTCGTTCTTCCAGCGTACGCCCCAGGTCAGCGCGGCCAGCAGCAGCAGGTGGGCCACGACCGCCAGCACGAACGCACGCAGCATGCCCGGCTGCGGGGGCGGTGCAAATTCAAGGCGGTCGGCGGCTGCGTTCATGCCCGGTGCAGCTTACTTGGCGAGTTGCACGGACAAACCCACGCGCTGCACGCCGGCGCGCTGCAGGGTGTCCATGACCTTGACCACGGTTTCGTACTTGACGCTGCGGTCGGCGCTGATGACGACAGCCGACGCGCCGGGCTGGGCCGTGCCCTGCGCCTGGCGCACGGCAATCGCGATGTCGTTCAGGCCCAGCTTGGTGGTCTTGTCCTTGTTCTTGAGCTCAAGCGATTCGTCCTTGCCAATCACGATCTGCAGCACCTGGTCGGGCTGCTTGTTGGCTTTGCCCACGCTGGGCAGGTCGATCAGGCTGGGTGTGATCAGCGGCGCGGTGACCATGAAGATGATCAGCAGCACCAGCATCACGTCAATGAACGGGACCATGTTGATCTCGTTGATGGTACGGCGGCCCCTGCCGCGGGAGGTGACGGCTGGCATCGTGACTTGCCTAGTGGCCGGACGCCGAATGCGCGCCTACGTTGCGCTGCAGGATGTTGGAGAACTCCTCAATGAAGGTCTCCAGCTTGATGGCCACGCGGTCGATGTCGCGGGCAAAGCGGTTGTAGGCCACCACGGCGGGGATTGCCGCGAACAGGCCGATGGCCGTGGCCACCAGGGCCTCGGCAATGCCGGGCGCCACCGAGGCCAGCGTGACCTGCTGCAGGCTGGCCAGGCCGGTAAAGGCGTGCATGATGCCCCACACGGTGCCGAACAGGCCCACATACGGGCTCACGGAGCCCACAGACGCCAGGAACGACAGGTTGGATTCCACCACGTCCAGCTCGCGCTGGTAGCTGGCACGCATGGCGCGGCGGGCGCCGTCCAGCAACGTGGACGGGTCGCTGATACGGCGCTCGCGCAGCTTTTGAAATTCACGCATGCCGCTGGCAAAAATACGTTCCATGGGGCCGGATTGCTTGGCGTTCTGCGTGGCGGCTGCCAACAGGTCGTTCAGGCTGGTGCCGGACCAGAATTCGCGTTCAAACTCGTCATTGAGCGACTTCACGCGCTTAAGTGCGAACAGCTTGCGGAAGATGGCGGCCCAGCTGGTCACCGAGACGACCACCAGCAGCAGCATGACGAGTTGCACCACCAGGCTGGCGTTGAGCACCAGATGGAGGATGGACAGGTCTTGGTTCATGTGTTGAGTGCTTCCAGAAGGGGGGCGGGTATACGGGCAGGCCGCAGGCTGGCGGCATCCACCCAGCCGATGCGGATGGTGCCTTCGCAAAGCACTTTACCCTGCCGCAGTGCCTGCTGCGCAATTGTCAGGGACGCCCGGCCTGATTCTGTGAGCTGCGCCGTAACAATAAGTTCATCGTCCAGCCGTGCGCTGAGGTGATAGCGAACGTGGGTTTCACTGACCACGAACATGCCGCCGGTGCTGTCGCGCAGCTGCTGCTGGCCCAGGCCCAGCGAGCGCAGCCATTCGGTGCGCGCGCGCTCAAAAAACTTCAGGTAATTGGCGTAGAACACGATGCCACCCGCGTCGGTGTCTTCCCAGTAGACGCGCACGGGCCACTGGAATACGGGTGTTGTCATGCGAGCAGCGCCTTGAGCCGCGCTGCAGCTTCCTGCAGCTGGGCCATGGAGCTGGCCGTGGAAAAGCGTACGTACCGATGCATGTCATGGTTGCCGAAGTCGCGCCCGGGCGTGATGGCCACATGGGCGCGGCGCATGACCTCAAAAGCAAAGTCCCATGAGCCTTCAATGCCCAGTTTGGCGCAGGCTTGCGAACAATCGGCCCATGCGTAAAACGCGCCGTCGGGCATGACCGGCACGCGTAAGCCCATGGCATTCAGCGCGGGGATGAACCAGTCGCGACGCGCCTTGAATTCGGCGCGGCGGCGTTCGTACTCGGCGATGCTCTCGGCCTCAAAACAGGCCAGGGCCGCATGCTGCGCAATGGTGCTGGGGCAGATGAACAGGTTTTGCGCCAGACGCTCCACCACAGGCACCAGCGCGTCAGGCACCACCAGCCAGCCCAGGCGCCAGCCGGTCATGTTGAAATATTTGGAAAAGCTGTTGATGCTGATGAGCTGGTCGTCCAGCGCCAGCGCCGTCTGGCCAAAGGCGTCGTCGTGGCTCAGGCCCAGGTAGATCTCGTCCAGCAGCGTGATGCCACCCTTGCCGCTGACGAAATTGTGTATGCGCGCCATCTCTGACGGGTGAATGGACGTGCCCGTGGGGTTGGACGGCGACGCCAGCAGCACGCCGCGTGTGCGGGGCGTCCAGGCTGCTTCGACCTTGGCGGCGCTGAGCTGAAACCGCTCTTGGGCCGTGGTGGGGATGAGCACCGCACGGCCTTCGGCCGCGCTCACAAAGTGGCGGTTGCAGGGGTAGCTCGGGTCCGGCATGAGGATCTCATCGCCCGACTCGATCAGCGCCAGGCAGGCCAGCTGCAAGGCCGCCGAGGCGCCGGCTGTGATGACGATGCGCCGCGCCGGCACGTTCACGCCGAAACGGCTGGCATACCAGGCACTGATGCGTTCGCGCAGGGGCGCCAGGCCCGTGGCCTGGGTGTACTGCGTGGTGCCGTTGTGCACGGCCCGGGCGGCTGCCTCTTGTACCAACGGTGGCGCAGTGAAGTCCGGCTCGCCAATGTTCAAAAAAATCATGGGCTGGCCGCTGTGGGCCACCTCTTGCGCCAGTGCGGATGCCGCCTTGGCCACTTCCATGACATAGAAGGGTTCAATGCGCTGGGCGCGTGCCGAGATCCTCATGCGCGGGCTTTCATCCGCGCGCTTTGCCGCTGGCCTTGTCGGCATCCACTTCGGCGGCGCGCAGCGATGGCGCCAGGCCGTTGAGCACCGCGTTCACATACTTGTGGCCGTCGGTGCCGCCAAATTCCTTGGCCAGCTCAATGCATTCGTTCAGCACCACGCGCCAGGGCACGTCCAGGCAATGGCGGAATTCATAAGCGCCTATCCACATGACGGCGTGCTCGATGGGCGAGATCTCTTCCAGCTTGCGGTCCAGCAGCGGAACGATCATGGCGTCCAGCTCGGCCGCTTCGTCCACGCAGCCGTGCAGCAGCGCGTCGTAGTGGGCCGAGTCGGCCTTGTGAAAACCTGCCAGGTCGCGGGTGAAGGCATCAATGGCCGCCGCTTCGTTGCGCCCGACCAGGTGCTGGTACAGCGCTTGCAACGCAAATTCGCGCGAACGGCTGCGTGCTGACTTGGCCGATGCCTTGCGCGCACCGGTGGAGGTCAGGCCGGTGCGCGACTGGCGTGGCTTGCCGGCCGGGGGTTTGATAACGTCGTCGGTCATGACAGATCGTCCAGCAGGTTGGCCATCTCAACCGCCACGCGGGCTGCGTCGCGGCCTTTTTCGGTCTGGCGGGCTACAGCCTGCTCCATGTTCTCTGTGGTCAGGATGGCATTGGCAATGGGCACCTGGTAATCCAGCCCGACGCGTGTGACACCGGCGCCCGATTCATTGGCCACCAGCTCAAAGTGATAGGTCTCGCCGCGGATGATGCAGCCCAGCGCAATCAGCGCGTCGAACTTGTCTTTCTCGGCCATGGCCTGCAGGGCCAGCGGCACCTCCAGCGCGCCGGGGACCAGCACATGGGTGATGTGCTTGTCGTCCACCCCCAGCGCGGCCAGCTCGGTCTTGCATGCTGCTGCCAGTGCGTTGGTGATGCCCTCGTTGAAACGGGCTTGCACGATGCCGATGTGCAGCCGCCTGCCATCGAGCTTGTCCGCCGTTCCCTTGTCTGCGCCAAACATGTTTGATTCCTTCGGTGTTTTTTATAAGTGTCAGCGGGCGATGTAGCCCGCGATTTCCAGGCCGTAGCCGGCCATGCTGGGCATGCGCCGGGGGTTGCCCATGAGGTTCATGCGGTGCACACCGCATTCACGCAGGATCTGTGCACCCACACCATAGGTGCGCAGGTCCATGCGGCCACGCTCGGGCGCCTGGGCTGCACGGGCTGTGCCTTCAAACTGCGTCAGCAGCTGCGCGGCGCTTTCGCCGCAGTTCAGCAGCACAGCCACGCCTTTGCCTTCGGTGGCGATGTGCTTCAGGCTGGCGTCCAGGCCCCATGAGTGCATGGAGCGGTTGACTTCCAGCGCATCCAGCACCGACAACGGCTCGTGTACGCGCACGGCCACTGTTTCGCCCGTCTGCCAGGTGCCTTTGACCAGCGCCAGATGCAGGCCCTGCGACGGCTTGTCCTTGAAGGCGTGGGCGGTGAAGGTGCCAAAAGCAGTTTCAATGACGCGCTCGCCCAGCTTTTCCACCAGCGATTCGTTGCGGCTGCGGTGCTCGATCAGGTCGGCAATGGTGCCGATCTTCAGGCCGTGCTCGGCGGCAAAGGCCTGCAGGTCGGGCAGGCGGGCCATGGTGCCGTCGTCTTTCATGATCTCGCAGATCACGGCGGCGGGGGTGCAGCCGGCCATGGTGGCCAGGTCACAGCCAGCCTCTGTATGGCCGGCGCGCATCAGTACACCGCCATCTACCGCCTGCAGCGGGAAAATGTGGCCGGGCTGGACCAGGTCTTCGGCTTTGGCGTCGCGGGCCACGGCGGCTTGCACCGTGCGGGCGCGGTCGGCAGCAGAAATACCCGTGGTCACGCCCTCGGCCGCCTCAATGGATGCGGTGAACGCGGTGCCCATCTTGGTGCCGTTGTGGGGCACCATGGGTGGCAGGCGCAGGCGTTCGCAGCGCTCGCGCGTCAGCGTCAGGCAGATCAGGCCGCGGCCATAGCGCGCCATGAAGTTGATGGCATCCGGCGTCACATGGTCAGCCGCCAGCACCAGGTCGCCTTCGTTTTCGCGGTCTTCTTCGTCAATCAGGATGACGATCTTGCCGGCACGCATGTCGGCCACGATGTCTTCCACGGGGGAGATGCCGGCTGGGGTGCGGGAGGTCATGCGGTGTCTTTCAGTGCGCTGGCGCCGTCGCTGAGCATGCGCTCTACATAGCGGGCGATCAGGTCGATTTCGAGGTTGACGCGGCTGCCCGCGGCAAGCGAGCCCAGCGCCGTGTTCTGCACGGTGTGGGGGATGAGGTTGATGCTGGCCTCGGTGCCCGCATCGCTGTCGGCGATGCGGTTGACCGTGAGGCTCACGCCGTTGATGGTGATGGAACCCTTGTACGCCAGGTACTTGCCCAGCGCCCGGGGCGCCATGACACGCAATTCCCAGCTCTCGCCCACCTGGGCAAAGTGGGTGACGGTACCCACCCCGTCCACATGGCCCGACACAATGTGCCCGCCCAGCCTGTCGTGGGCGCGCAGGGCTTTTTCAAGGTTGACGGGGCCGGGATCGGCCAGCCCGGCGGTCTTGTCCAGCGATTCCGCAGAAATATCGATGGTGAAGGTGTGGCGGGGCAGGTCCAGCGAGGTGACGGTCATGCAGGCGCCATTGAGCGCGATGCTGTCCCCCAGGCCGGTGTCGTCAAGGTAGCCGGGCGGCGCCTGGATAGTCAGGCGCTTGCCATGCAGTAAAGAGCTTCCCAGGTCGTGGAGGGCGGCGATGCGCCCCACGCCGGTGATGATTCCGGTGAACATCCCCGTATTTTCGCAGGGATTGGGCAGGCGGGTCTGAAAGGGCTATTTCCAGCAGGTGTTGCGCTCGTCTGCGGACAGCTCGGTTCCGTCTTTCTGGTTGCTGGTGCGGCCCAGTGAATTGATGATGAAGCTGCCGCATTTGTCGGCGGCCATGCGAGCGCCGGCCAGGGGTGCCATGGTCAAGGTGTAGGCGTCTTCCGTGGCGGCCGTGACGGTCAGTGCATAGACAGCTGCGCCGTTGGCGGGTGAGTTCTTGAGCGCAGCAGGCATTTCCGTTTCGACTCCTACGGGCGTGCTTGAGCGGGTTTCCTTGAAGTTGTCGTTGGCAGCATAGAACCGCTGCATGAACTGGGCGGCTTGCAGCAGGGTCGTGCGGGCATCGGCCCGTTGTGAGCGCGCGATGTGCGAGGTATAGGCCGGGAGCGCGACAGCCATCAGGATGCCCGCGATGGCGACCACCACCATGAGTTCGATCAGGGTGAAGCCGCGCGCTGTGTTCGGGTGCTGCATGGCGTGCCCCTCAACGCAGGAACAGTTGCTGCCAGGAGCGGCGCTTGACGATTTTGGTAGTCCCGCCACAACCAGCGCACAGCCGTTGTGAGCCGCCTGATGAATCCACGATCACATAGTCGCCTCCGGTTCCGACCTGGAGTACCTGGTCACGGCCGTCTATGGACGTGCTGTAGCCGCTTGCGCTGATATCCTTGCTGTCCACTACATTGTCGCCGTTGGTATCCAGGAACGCTCCCTGGGGTGACCCGCCGGTAAGTATGTCGATGATGTAGTTGTATCCAGTGCCCGGCGTCGCGGCGGTACAGGGGTCGCCGCTTTGAGATTCCGGGGCGATGGTATCCACTTTGGCCAGCCCATGCACAAAGGACGTGACGGGATAGACCATGCGCTGTCCGCTGAACGGCTGGTTGAAGTACCAGCCGTTGTTGACGGACCAGTTGATCGGATTGACGGACACTTCATAGTAGGTCACGGTGTGTGTCGACGTCGTGTCATCAAACGCCGTGACGACGCGGGAGGAGTCTTGTTTGGTGATCAATTCCTGCTTGATCAGCGTCGAGACTCCATCGATGCTGGTACTGTTCATATCGGCGAACGCCTCTTTGTCGCGCACGCCGTAAATCGTCTGCACGTCCTTCGTTGTCACGTCGGCGGCATCAAAAAACCGGCCTGTGCCCAGGACGACCACCCGACCCCCCTGGGGATGCTTGATTGACAGCGGCGATGCCGTGATGGGTTGTACCGCGCCCGTTGAAGTCTTGGCCTTGAACACGGGGTTGGTGCTGACCTTCCAGTCATTGGGGTCGGACGAGCGCATGTCGAACTTCCAGAGGTTGCCCTTGAGGTCGCCTGCATAAGCTCCGACCACAATGTTGTTGTCGTCAAGCACGAGTTCGACGCCACCCAGACCGTTGTTGTCGCCTGCTTTGGTGTCCAGCACCGTGACGAGCGCGCCCGTATTCATGTCGACAACGAACAACTGCGCCTTGCCGCTGGCGCTGTAATAGCCATTGCCGAAAAAGGCATAGTGGATGCCGCCATTCCTGCGGCCCATGCGCACCTCGGCCAGCACGTTGCCCATTTCTTCGAACCCGGCCATGCCGCTGTGGACCTCCCACATCACAGACGACGCACGCAGCTTGTTGGTTGTGGCATTGATCGCAAAGACCGATTTGGCGCCCGCCCCGGCGGATACCAGCACGGCCGTGTTCCAGACGCCATTGGGGCGCTGAAAATCTCCCTGGCTGGTCGGGCCATCCACAAAGTATCGATGCTCGTAATCCTTTCTGGCCAGCTTGTGCAACTGGGGCATCACTGCATGGGGCACATAGGCAAATACTTCCTTGCCGTCGGATTCGCGAAAGGCGTGCAGCATGCCGTCGTTGGCGCCTATGAAAATCAGGCCTTCCGCACGCGCGCGCTTGGTGCCAAGGTAAGAGATATAGCTGTCGGCATTGGTTTTATTGGCCAGCTTGCCGTAGCCCTGGTCGATATCCGGCCCCACAAAGGTCGGGTTGGAATTGACGATATCGCCCAGGACGAAGGCGCGCTTGCGGTAAATGTCGTTGGCACCGGTCTCGTACGTCCGGTCGCCCCGCAGGTAGTTGATGAGGTTGGCCGCGTCGGTCGTGGACACACGGTCGCGCAAGGCAGTGCTCATGTCGGCGTATTTGAAAGGAACGGCCCTGGGGGTGGTGTCGCCGGTGCCCACGAAGATGTTGCGGTCCGCATGCGGGCCGAGGGTGTTGGTCAGTTCCTCTTTGGTGTCCTTGTCGGTTGTCTCGACTTGCCAGAGCGGCGAATCGAGCTCTTTCCCGGTTTTGGCGTCGAGTGCGGCGGCGATCAGGTTGCCACTCCACTGGCCGGTGGTGAACACCGGGATGAACTTCTTGGTGCCGCTGGTCAGGCTGACCGTTGATGCCGACACGCCGCCCTGGGTTGCCGATGCACGAAGAATGCCAGACACCAAGGTGGAAAACGCCTGGGTCATCTCCTCTGCATCCGTCGCGTTGATCAGGTCCCCACGGCCGTTGATGGTAGCGTGCCAGATGTCATCCATTGAGGTCGGTGAGATAACGGCCGGCGCTGGCCATGACGTGCTCCCGGCTTTTATCGCGTCCAGCGTCTGCTTCGTTCTTTCGAGGGTGCCATCCAGGCCCAGGGTCACGGCCATGAAGTTCAGGTGTTGCCAGAACGCCGGGTCCCCCGGATCACCTTTGATGGGGTCGACGTTGTTGGGGAGGTCTGGCCGCAGGTCCTCGCGCCAGAAATGCATCGCGATGTCGGCCATGCCGTAGTGGGGGCTGCTGTACGGCGCCACAGGCTGGTAGACGTAACTGCCACCGCGGGGATGGGGGACCGGGGAACCTGTCAACGAGTCTTTTTCCCCGATGTTGTAGAGCTCGCTGTAGTAGCCGTCGGTGGCCAGCATCGCATAAGAGCGCCGGCAACTGGCATGGCTGGTCTTGGCTTCCGTTGATCCTGTGGTGGCCGGTGATGCCTGCGTCAGGGAATACGGGTTTGGCCAGGTGCCCCACGGACCGTCGCTGTCATTGCGCGCGAAGAAAAGGCCGGCCCTGACAAGTGCCAGGTTGCTCATGGTCCCCGGCGAAGTGCCCTGCTGCTTCAGGATCTTGTAGAACAGGTGACGGCTGGTTTCGCCCATGAGGGGCACCTCTGCGTGTGAGAACTTGAAGCCCAGAGGCACTGGTGCCATAGCCACGTTGGCGGACGAGGAGAACTGGTTGATGCCCGCGTAGCCCAGCCGCAGCGAATCTGGTGCGGCCGTGATCGCATGGCTCAGCGCTGTTTTGAAAATGTCCAGCCGGGTACGGTGATAGAACCACCAGTTGGCGTAGTTCTGGATTTCTTCTTCATAGGTGCAGTAGGTCGCATTCGCACAATCGGAACGCTTGGTCGCCTTGACATAGGCCCTGCCGGGGATGATTGCCAACGCATCGTACTTGGTCACATCGTTGATGAAGTACTTGTTGATGTGCCGGTAAACGACCGGGTACTTCACGCCGAACCACTCGAATTTGCAGTTTTTCATCGCAGTGGTGTTCGCCGCAAGTTCACCCAGCATTTGGGCGACGCTGCCTTTGGTCTCCAGAGTGCCGTCCACCTTTTTCATGGGCTGATAGCGCTTGTCGGGGTGGTAGGCGATCTTGTTGATATCCGGAGAACAGTAGGCATAGCTGTCCGCATTCAGGGGCCTGTGATCACCAGACAGGTACAACATTTCCTGAGCGGTGGCGTTGGAGCCGTACCAGCGAACCGGGTCTGAGCGGATGGCCGCCGTGTACAAGTGGCCGTAGGACATGGAATCCGAGTCGTCAAACAGGATGAGCAGGTTGGGCGCCACGGCACTGGCCCGGGTCAGCAGGGGCTGTTGCGTGGGCTCCAGCGCGGCTGCGGTGCAGGTCAGGACAGCAAGCAGCAGACCAGAAATGATTTTGAGAATCGGGCTCGCATGTTTCATGGCTTTGCTCCATTCATTGCAATTCAAGCGTGGACTGCAGGAAAACCTCGCTGCCTGCCGGGCGCCGGTTTGTTGCGCCAGACTGGAGGGGGGCAACTTCCGGCCCGAAGCCGCGTGCCGTGATGGCGATCAGCATGTCGGCCTTTGCGGAGCCCGCAGGCGCCAGTTGCTCCGCGATGCATTCCGGCGGGCGCTTGTAGGGTTGGCCGTTGTTGTTGACGCTGGACAGTGCCAGGGCGTACACCGCAGTGCTGGAGGTATCGTCCCAGATGGTCGTGGAGTTCCCCTGGAGTGAAGATGACTGCGCCTGTATGCTGAAGCCGGATACAGGTGTGCCGCTGAGCGTCTTGATCGCTGCGTCCTCGCAGAAACGCAACGCCGCTTCCGCCGATTGATGGGCCAGTTGGTTGAGTCTTACGCTGCCACTGATGGACTCGCTGGACAGGGCGCTCTTCATGGCGGTGGCCACCAGGAGCGAAACGATCACAAGCATGACCATGGACATGATCAGCACCACACCGGCTTGCGCCTGTTTGGCTTTCATTGCGGTTGCTCCCGGTTTCTCAGGGCAACTGTTGTGGTGTAGGCGCGCCGCAGCTTGAGGTCGGGTGGATTGGTCACCACGGTGCCGGCGCAGTTGCGGTATTGGGCTGAATCCGCGCTGGTTGCCACAGCCTCATTGCTGCTCATGAGAATGCAGACCCTGACGGTTTTGACCAGCGCCCAGCGCTCGGCCGGCGTGGTCGTGCCGGTGATCGGGCCTGCGCTGTCGTCAATTTCGCGGGCAGTCAGATAGCCGAGCACCGAAGTAGGGCTCACCTTGCTGGACACGCCGTATGTCACTTGCATGTCGATCACGTTCTCAATCAGCGGCTGGGCGGTAACGGCTGTGTCGGCATTGCTGCATGACAGCGTTCTGGGCGTTTTGGAGGTGTCAACGTAGTACACCGGGGATGCCACATACATGACGCCGGCGGTGCTGATGCCTGCGTTGGTGGTGTAGGTTATGTTGGTGGAAATGAGCCCGGAACCTATGCAGTCGGTGGGCACGCCGATGGAGTTGCTGATCGTATTGAAGACGTCCGCCTCGTAGCTGATGGCCAATGCGTCAGGGCCTGTGCTGGTGGCTGTATGCGCGCAGTTCAGGTTGTCTATGGATGTGGCGGACGATGTGTTGCTGAAATTGATGTCACAGCCTCTGACGACGTGGTTTGCCGTGAACGGATTGCGGATCGATTCTGCTGCGCGGTCGGCGCGTATGGGGTTGGCTCCGGCCAGCTTGAGCTGGTGCACCAGCATGGCCAGTGCAGTTTGTGCGTCTTCGTTCATTCGGGCCTGTGTCTCGGCAATGCGGCTGCTGGCGGAGGCACCCAGGTAGGCCTGGCTTACGGCCAGCATGATCACAAGCCCGATGACCAGCGAAACCAGCAACTCGACAAGGGTGACCCCGCGTTGATGGGGGCAGCTGCGGGGCTTCATGGCTTGAACTTGACCATGACACAACGCGGGGCGGATGCGGCCAGCTGGCTGTCTAGGGCGGGGCAGATATCGCCCGCGTAAAGTTCACCCGACTTGCCAAGGGAGCCTGCGCTGGCAGCTTCCTTCCAGAGAATGAAAACGCGCCCATCGCCGCCGCTGCCAGGGTTTTCCACAAACACGCCACCGGCGGGCAATTGCATGCGAACCTCCCTGGCGCTGTCCTGCAGATCCTGCATGGCCAGGGCCTCGGCCGTACAGGTGGGGTAAGCGCATTGCTGCCCGGCGTTCACCTCGGGTATCTGTGCCGTGGCCGTATAGGTCATGGTGCTGTAATTTTTGCTGGTGTACGCGCCCGCGTTCGCCCGCATGCGCTCCGTGAGTTCGATGGCCAGGGTGGATGCGACTGCCCGGTTGCCGGCCACCTTGGGCAACTGCACGGCATAGGCCATCATGTTGCCGATGGCCAGCAGCCCGAAAGACAGGATCAGGAC
>CALRYY010000031.1:0-43407 GCA_943372515.1 Ramlibacter sp. 2FC
CTTTCCGCCCCCGCCGGGGCGGAAAGGGGGGGCCTGGATTTTGGTGCTTTGCTCCGGCTACGGAGAAACAGGGAGCCGTCGCCACCACCTGTGCAAACCACAGCCCTGGCGCAACAGTTGGGGCCGTCGGCCAGACCGGGGCGCGCGTCACAGTTTGCAGGTGGCGTACCTTCAAATGAAAAAACTCCTGATAGCCAATCGTGGCGAAATAGCCCGAAGAATCATCCGCACCGCCCATGCCATGGGCATCAGCACCACCGCCGTGCATTCAGATGCCGATGCGCAAGCCCTGCATGTGCGCGAAGCCACATCGTCCTTTGCGCTGCAGGGCAATGCGTCTGCAGACACCTACCTGCGCATCGACAAGCTGCTGGCTGCAGCCAAGGCCACGGGCGCCGACGCTGTACACCCCGGCTATGGTTTCCTCAGTGAAAACGCCGACTTTGCGCAGGCGGTGATCGACGCCGGGTTGATCTGGGTGGGCCCGCCGCCCGCAGCGATACGGCAGCTGGGCAGCAAGAGCGCGGCCAAGGTCATTGCGCAAGCACGTGGTGTGCCCTGCCTGCCGGGTTATCACGGCAGCGACCAGACAGACGATCGCCTGATGCAAGAGGTCGAGCGCATCGGCCTGCCCGTGATGGTCAAGGCGGCGGCCGGTGGCGGTGGCCGCGGCATGCGGCTGGTGACCGACATGGCGCAGTTGGTGGCGGCCGTGCACAGCGCCCGCAGCGAATCGCAGTCGGCCTTTGGCAGCAGCGAGCTGCTGCTGGAGCGCGCGCTGCTGAACCCTCGCCATGTCGAGGTGCAGGTGTTTGCTGACGCGCACGGCCACTGCATCCATCTGGGTGAGCGGGATTGTTCCGTGCAGCGGCGCCACCAGAAGATCATTGAAGAAACACCCAGCCCCGCGGTGGACGCTGCGCTGCGCGAGCGCATGGGCCGCTGCGCGGTCGATCTTGCGCAGGCCGCAGGCTACATGGGTGCTGGCACGGTGGAATTTCTGCTGGACGGCGGCGAGTTCTACTTGATGGAGATGAACACGCGTCTGCAGGTCGAGCACCCCGTGACCGAAATGGTGACGGGCCTGGACCTGGTGGAGTGGCAGATCCGCGTGGCGCGTGGCGAGCCGTTGCCGCTGGCCCAGGCCGACGTGAAGTTCAACGGCCACGCCGTCGAAGTTCGCCTGTGCGCAGAAGACGAAGACTTCACCCCCCACGCGGGCACGGTGCGCCAGTTCAGTGCCCCTGCTGGCATCCGCTTTGACCATGCGCTTTTTGATGGCCAGCAGGTACCTGCGTTCTACGACTCCATGCTCGGCAAGCTCATCGCCCACGCCCCCACCCGCGGCGAAGCCATTGCCCAGCTGGCAGGTGCGCTGGACCGATTGCAGCTGCTGGGCCTGCCGACCAACCGCGCCTTTCTGGCGGCGTGCCTGCGTCATGAAACCTTTGCCACCGGGCAGGCGCTGATCCCGTTCCTGACGCAGCAGGCCGACGCGATCCGCGGGGTGTTGCAGCGTGATGAACTGGCGGTGCGCGACACAGCGGCGCGTACCGTGATTTACCCGGCCTCGCCATCCACCCTGGCGTGTTCGTTCACGCGCCCGGCGCGGCTGCGCCACCGGGGCGAGGTGTTTGACTTCACACAGGCCAGCCACGACAGCACAGCACAAGCCACCGCCGTACGCGTGGACGGCAACCGCTGGCACGTGCAGTGCGGAGGCACCGACCTGTTTGTCGACGATGTGTCGTTCGATCCGCCTGCGGGCGCGGGCAGCAGCGCGGGCGCAAACGAGCTGCGCGCGCCCTTCAACGGCAAGGTGGTGGCCGTGCCGGTGCAGCCCGGTGCCACGGTGGCGCAGGGCGACGTGCTGGTGGTGGTCGAGTCCATGAAGCTGGCGCATTCGCTGGCTGCGTCGCGCGCGGGTGTGGTCGCCGCAGTGGCGGTGGATACGGGCCAGCAGGTGACGCCCGGCCAGGTGCTGGTGACGCTGGAGCCCGCATGAACGCAGACCTGCAAGCCGACGCCGCAGCGCTGCATGACACGGCACGCCGCTTTGCGCAAAAGGAAATCGCGCCCTACATCAATGAATGGGACGAGGCAGAAACCTTTCCGCGTTCGCTGTACGCCAGGGCTGCTGCTGCCGGCCTGCTGGGCCTGGGCTACCCCGAGTCTTTGGGCGGCACACCGGCGCCATACGCATTGCGCAACGCCGTGTCCATTGCGCTGGCGCGCCACTGTGGCAGCGGCGGTGTGCTGGCCAGCCTGTTCTCGCACAACATCGGCCTGCCGCCGGTGCTGCGCCATGGCTCGGCGCCGCTGCAGCAACAGGTGATCCCGCCCGTGCTGCGCGGCGAGCAGATTGCGGCACTGGCCATCACCGAGCCCGGCGGCGGCTCCGACGTGGCCAGCCTGCGCACGACCGCGCGGCTTGAAGGTGGTGAATGGGTGATCAATGGCGAGAAGGTCTTCATCACCTCGGGCATGCGGGCCGACTGGATCACGGTGGCCGTCCGAACCGGTGAAGCCGCAGCCAAAGGTGCGGGCGGTGTGTCGATGATCGTCGTGCCCGGCAACGCCCCCGGCCTGCACCGCACCGAGCTGAAAAAAATGGGCTGGTGGTGCTCTGACACCGCCCACCTTCACTTTGACAATGTGCGCGTGCCGGCAGGCAACCTGGTGGGCGAAGAGGGCGCGGGCTTTCGCATCATCATGACCAACTTCAATGGCGAGCGGCTGGCCATGTCGGCCTTGGCGCTGGGCTTTGCACAGGCCTGTTATGACGAGGCGCTGGACTGGGCCCGCCAGCGCAAGACCTTTGGCGCGGCGCTGGTGGAGCGCCAGGTGATCCGCCACAAGCTGGTGGACATGCAGATGCGCATTGCGTCCACACAGGCCTGGCTGGACGCGGTGACGGCGCGCGCGGACGGCGGCGACGAAGGCCCCGAATGGGTCGCCCAGGTCTGCATGCTCAAGAACCATTCAACCCAGGCCATGCAGTTTTGCGCTGACCAGGCCGTGCAGATCCTGGGTGCCATGGGCTTCATGCGCGGCACGCGCAGCGAGCGCATCTACCGCGAGGTCAAGGTCATGATGATTGGCGGCGGCGCTGAAGAAATCATGAAGGAGTTGGCTGCGCGTCAGCTCGGCCTGTAAAGATCACGTCATGCCCAAAACGCCCGTCAACCCTGTGGCCTTCGAGCCCGAATTCATCAATGGCCTGATCAGCATTTTTGAGGACAAGGTGGTCTTCAACCAGGTGCTGGGGCTGAAGATCACCAGCGTCAAACCTGACCACGTGACCGGCCGCATTGCGATGCGTCGCGAGCTGGTGGGCCATTTCACCCACAACCGGGTGCACGGCGGCGTGATCAGCGCCACGCTGGACGCCATGGGCGGCCTGGCCTGCATGGCCGCCATCGGCGCGCGCCACATGGACGAATCCCCCGCGCAGCGCCTGCAGCGATTCGGCAAGCTGGGCACCATCGACCTGCGTATCGACTACTTGCGCCCCGGCATCAGCGAGCACTTTGACCTGCATGCCGAGGTGCTGCGCCTGGGCTCGCGCGTGGCCAGCACCCGCATGGAGTTTCGCGCGGCGGACGGCAAGCTGTTGTCGACCGGGGCAGGTGCTTACATCGTTTCGTGAAAAAAAAGCCGCCCGAAGGCGGCTTGTGCATCAGCGCTGCGCGGCTTACTTCACGTAATCCGACACCACCTTCCACTTGCCGTCGGTGATCTGCGACATGCGCGAGGTTTCGTTGCCCAGGCGCTTCTTGGGGCCGAAGGTGGCTTCGGGGCTGCCGAAGATGTCCTTGGGGATCACCATGGTGTCCATGGCCTTGATGAAGCCGTCGGTGTTCAGGTTGGGGCCGGCCTTGCGGGCGGCAGCGGCAAAGGCGTCAATCGCGTTGTAGCCATAGACCGAGAACACCGTGGGGTCTTCGTTGAACTTGGTCTTGTACTTGTTGGCCCAGAAGCGGATGGGCTGGTCGGCTTCGTCCAGGTACGGGTGCTGCGACGTGTGCGTGGCATACAGCCCGTTCATGGCCGGGCCACCCAGCTTGTGGATCAGGTCGGTGTAAGCCGCGCTGGAGCCCACGAAGGTCGGGCTGTAGCCCAGCTTGCGCGCCGTACCGATCGCGCCGATGGTTTCGCGGATGATGGTGCCCAGCACCACGAAGTCGCAGCCCGAGGCCTGCATCTTCTGCACCTGCGAGCTGAAGTCGGTGGCGCCGCGCTTGTAGCTGGTTTTTTCGGCCAGCGTCATGCCGGCGGCTTTCAGGCCGTCTTCAGCGCCGCGCATCACTTCCAGGCCGAACTCGTCGTCCTGGTACATGGTGCAGGGTTTTTTGGCGCCTTTTTCCTTGGCCAGCTTGGGCACCACGGTGCGCATCTGGTCGTAATACGTGGCGGCAAACGAATACTTCAGCCGATGAAAAGGCTCGTACATTTCGCGTGCGGCCGTCACGGGGAAGAAGTTGATCACGTTCTTTTCAAACTGCACCGGCATGGCCGCCAGGTTTTGCGCGGTGCCGATGTGGCCGATCATCGCGAAGATCTTGTCCTGGTTGACCAGTTTCTGCGCGGCCAGCACGGCCTTCTTGGGGTCGTAGGCGGAGTCTTCGACAAACAGCTTGAGCTTGCGGCCGTTGATGCCGCCTTGCTCGTTGATCTCGTCCACGCGCAGCATCATGCCCAGGCGCACCTGCTTGCCGAAGCCGGCGATGGGGCCCGACAGGTCCTGAATGGATCCGATGGTGATTTCGGCCTTGCTCACGCCCTGGTTCGAGTTTTGCGCCAGGGCCAGGCCGGTGGCACCGGCGAGGGCGGCGACCGCCGCAATGGTCTTCAATTTCATTCTGTGTCTCCTTGTTTGATCGGATCGGCCAGACAGCCGGGCTATCTGCATTTTTGCCCGTTGGCTTTGGGTGTCAAGCTGGCGTATTCACTAGGTAGGCGGGTCAGTCCTGGAAGAACTCTGACTCGATAACGAACTTGCCGTCCTTCTTCATCACGGCCTTCAGACCCGAAAACGCCACGTAATCCGACACCACCTTCCAGCGCCCGTCCTGGATCTGCGACAGGCGCGAGAACTGGTTGCCCAGCCGTTTGGTGGGGCTGAAAGTCATCTCGGCCGTGCCGAACATGTCGCGCGGGAAGCTCATGGTGTCCATGGTCTTGATGAAGCTGTCGGTGCTCAGGTTGGGCCCCACCTTGTAGGCGACCTTGATGAAGTTGTCGATGTTGCCGTAGCCATAAACCGAGAACACGCTGGGGTCTTCGTTGAATTTGGTGCGGTATTTGGCGACCCAGTGGCGCACCTGCTGGATGGCGTCGTCGGGGTAGGGGAATTGCGAGGTCATGGTGGCGTAAAGGCCGTCCATGCCCTTGCCGCCCAGTTTGGGGATCAGGTCGGTGTACACGGCGCTGGAGCCCACAAAAACAGGCGCAAAGCCGGTCTTGCGCGCCTCGGCCATGGTGCCCACCGTTTCACGGATGATGGTGCCCAGCACCACCAGGTCGCAGTTGGCCGCCTTCATGCGTGCCACCTGCGACGAAAAGTCCGTGGCGCCACGTTTGTACGTGGTCTTCTCGGCAAACTGCGCGCCGATGACCTTCAACCCTGCTTCTGCGCCGCGCATCACTTCCAGCCCGAAATCGTCGTCCTGGTACAGCGTGCAGGCTTTCTTCAGGCCGCGTTCCTTCATGAGCCGCGGCGCGGCAATGCGCATCTGGTCAAAGTAGGTTGCGGCGTTGGCGAACTTCAGGCGGTGAAAGGGCTCGTACATTTCCCGCGCCGCCGTGATCGGGAAGAAGTTGATCACGTTTTTTTCAAACTGCACCGGCATGGCCGCCAGGTTCTGCGCCGTGCCCAGGTGACCCACCATGGCAAAGATGCCTTCGCTGTTGACGAGCTTTTGTGCGCCCAGCACGGCCTTGCGGGGGTCGTAGCCGTCGTCTTCGACCAGCAGGCGGATCTTGCGGCCAAAGACGCCGCCCATGTCATTGGCTTCGTCCACGCGCATCTGCATGCCGTTGCGGATGTGCTTGCCGTAGCCGGCCAGCGGGCCCGACAGGTCCTGCAGCGTACCCAGCGTGATCTCGGTTTTGCTGATGCCGCTGGCGTTCTGCGCAGAAGCGGCGCCCGCGCACAGCGCCAGCAATGCAAACAGTGCAAGTCTGATGTTCATCTGATGTCTCCGTCCTTGTAGTGTTGAAAGGGCAGTGCCCGGACGGATTTTTGGGGTTGCCGTGGTAGCGCGCTTTCACGTAGGCGACTCGCCGACGTAAAGAAGCCGCCCGAAGGCGGCTTTTCTGTCGCATGCGAGACGCGGCAGATGGCGGCGTCAGCGGTACATCGCCTCGATCTGGGGCGCGTACTTCTTCTCGACCAGCTTGCGCTTGAGCTTCATGGTGGGGGTGAGCTCTTCGTCCTCGGCCGACAGCTGGGTTTCCAGCAGGAAGAACTTCTTGATCTGCTCGACGCGCGCAAACTTCTTGTTCACGCGGTCAATCTCTCCCTGGATCAGCGCCTGCACCTCGGTGGCGCGCGTGAGGCTCGCGTAATTGCTGAACGGCACGTCGTGGTCCTGCGCGTATTTTTCGACGTTCTCCTGGTCGATCATGATGATGACCGTGAGGTAGGGCAGCTTGTCGCCAATGACCACCGCGTCGGTGATGTAGGGGCTGAATTTCAGCTCGTTTTCCAGCTCGCTGGGTGTGATGTTCTTGCCACCGGCCGTGATGATGATGTCCTTCATGCGGTCGGTGATGCGAAAGAAGCCATCCTCGTCCACCAGGCCCACGTCGCCCGTGTGCAGCCAGCCGTCGGCGTCAATCGTCTCGGCGGTTTTCTCGGGCTGGTTCAGGTAGCCCATGAACACATTGGGCCCGCGCACGCGGATCTCGCCGGTGTCGGCATCAATGCGCACCTCGTTGTAGCCGGCAGCCGGGCCGATGGAACCCGGCTTCATGCGGTCCGCCGGTATGCCGGTGGCCGCGCCGCAGGTCTCGGTCATGCCCCACACCTCGAGCATGGGCACGCCCAGGCCCAGGTACCAGCGCACAAGCTCGGGTGAGATGGGGGCCGCACCCGTTACGCAAAAGCGGGCACGGTGAATGCCGATCAGCTTGCGCGCATTGTTCAGCGCGATCCAGCGGGCAATGGTGAACTTGAACTTCAAAAAGCCGTCCACTGGCTCCCTGGCCAGTACCTTGTCGGCAATCTGCATGCCCACGCCAATGCCCCAGGCATACGCGGCCTGTTGCAGGGGGCTGGCTTCCTTCAGCGCGATCATCACGCCGGAATAGAACTTTTCCCACACCCGTGGCACGGCGGTGAACACCGTGGGTGCGATCTCGCGCACGTTCTCGGGCACCGTTTCGGGGTTTTCCACAAAGTTGAGTTTGGCGCCGGTGTACATCGCAAAGTATTCACCGCCCAGGCGCTCGGCCACGTGGCACAGCGGCAGGAAGCACATGCGCTCGTCGGTTTCGTCCTGCGCGATCAGCGTGTTGTAGCCGCGCACGGTGTACACCAGCCCCGCGTGGCTGTGCATCGCGCCCTTGGGTTTGCCGGTGGTGCCTGACGTGTAGATCAGGATGGCCAGGTCGCCCGGCTTGCACTGATTCACGCGGCGCATCATGTCGTCGGGCTGGCGGGTGTTGTAGGCGCGGCCCAGCTCGCGCAGCGCGTCCAGGCTGATCACGGCCGGGTCGTTCAGCTCGCGCAGGCCCTCCATGTCAAACACGATGATCTTGCTCAAGCCCGGCAGCTGGGCGCGCACTTCCAGCGCCTTGTCCAGCTGTTCGTCGTCTTCCACAAACAGCACGCTGGTGCGCGAGTCTTCGCACAGGTAATGCACCTGGCTGGCCGCGTCGGTGGGGTAGATGCCGTTGGCCACACCGCCTGCGCTCAGCACGGCCAGGTCGGCCAGCACCCATTCAACGACCGTGTTGGACAGGATGGACGCGGTGTCGCCCGGCTTGAAGCCCAGGCTCATCAGGCCGCCTGCGATCTCGCGCACGGCCTCGCCGGTCTGCTTCCAGGTCCAGCTGCGCCAGATGCCCAGCTGCTTCTGGCGCATCCAGATGTTGTCGCCGCGTTGCTGCACGCCGTTCCAGAACATGGCGGGAATGGTGTCGCCTTCGAGTACGACGCGCGTCTCGGGCTGGATATGTGAAAGGTCCCAAAGGTTGCTCATGTGTCTTGCCTTTCAACGCCAATTCTTTTTCTTCTTCCAGCGGCGTTCCCCACGCACGCCTTCTTCCTTCATGCCCAGGTAGAACTCCTTGATGTCTTCCTTCTCGCGCAGGCGGGCACAGGTGTCTTCCATGACGATGCGACCGTTTTCCAGCACGTAGCCATAGTCGGCCGCATTCAGCGCCATGTTGGCGTTCTGCTCGACCAGCAGGATGGTGGTGCCGCGTTCGCGGTTGATGCGCACGACGATCTCGAAAATTTCCTTGGTCAGCTTCGGGCTCAGGCCCAGGCTGGGCTCGTCCAGCAGGATCAAATCGGGCGACGCCATCAGCGCGCGGCTGATGGCCAGCATCTGTTGCTGGCCGCCCGACAGCAAGCCCGCATCTTGCGCTGCGCGTTCGCGCAGGATGGGGAAATAGCCAAACACGGCCTCCATGTCGCGCGCCACGCCGTCGCGGTCGCGCCGGGTGTAGGCACCCATGGTCAGGTTGTCGCGTACAGACAGCAGCGGGAACACTTCGCGCCCCTCGGGCACATGGCTCAGGCCCTGCTGCACGATCAGCGCCGGGTCGCGCGCGGTGATGTCATTGCCCTTGAATTCAATGCTGCCCTTGCGCGGGTCGATGATGCCGCTGATGGTCTTGAGGATGGTCGTCTTGCCCGCGCCATTGCTGCCCAGTACGGTGGCGATCTCGCCGCGGCGCACCTGCAGGCTCACGCCACGGATGGCCTTGATGGGGCCGTAGGCGCTTTCGACGTTCAGCAGCTTCAACACAGGCAGGTCGCTCACTGCGGGGGGTACCTCACTCATGCCGACCTCCGCAGGGATGACACGTCGTCCACCGAGCCCAGGTAGGCCTCGATCACGCCGGGGTCGTTTTGCACTTCGCGCGGGGTGCCGGTGGCCAGCACCTCGCCCTGGTTCATGGCCAGCACGCGGTCAGACACCTTGGACACGAGCGACATGTCGTGCTCCACCATCAGCACCGTGATGCCCAGCTCATGCTTGATGTCCTGGATCCAGAAGGCCATGTCGTCGGTTTCTTCCACGTTCAGGCCGGACGAGGGCTCGTCCAGCAACAGCAGCTTGGGCTCGGTGCACAGCGCGCGCGCCAGCTCCACCACCTTGCGCACGCCGTAGGGCAGGCCGGCCACCATGGAGTCGCGGTGGTGCTGCAGGTCCAGGAACTCAATAACCTTTTCGACCTTCTCGCGCGCTTCGATTTCGGCCTGGCGCACCTTGGCCGTGAAGAACATCTGGCTGAACAGGCTGTTGGTGGCGTGGGTGTGGCGACCGATCAGCAGGTTGTGCAGCACGGTGGCGTGCTCGAACAGCTCGATGTTCTGGAAGGTGCGCGCGATGCCCAGCGACGCAATCTTGTGCGGCGGTTGGTCGGTCAGCGGAACACCCAGGTAGTCGATGCTGCCGGTGGTGGGCGTGTAGATGCGGCTGATCAGGTTGAACACCGTGGTCTTGCCCGCGCCGTTGGGGCCGATCAGGGTGAACACCTCGCCGGGCTTGACGTCAAAACTCACGTTGTTGACAGCCAGCACGCCGCCGAAGCGCACGCTGAGGTTTTTGGCAGAGAGAAGGATTTCGCTCATTTACTTCAGCCTGTCTGACTTTTGGAACGATTTCTGCCGCTTGAACAGGCCCTTGCGGTAGAACGGGAACAACTGGAAGTAGGTGCGTATCTTCAGCCAGCGCCCATACAGGCCCAGCGGCTCAAACAGCACAAAGCCGATCAGCACCGCGCCGTAGATCACGGCTTTGAGGCCCGGTGCCTGGCCTACGGCGTCAGGCAGGTAGTCCTTGACCGCGCTGATGCCCTGCGGCAGCCCGATGAGGAAGATCGCGCCCAGGAATGCGCCATGGATGGAGCCCAGACCGCCGATCACCACCATCAGCAGCAGGTCGATCGACTGGATGATGTTGAACTGGTCTGGCGACAAGAAGCGGATCTGGTGCGCATACAGCGCGCCGCCAATGCCGGCCAGCGCGGCAGAGATGGCAAAGCTCATGGTCTTGTAATAGGCCAGGTGGATTCCCATGCTCTGCGCGGAAATTTCGGAGTCGCGGATCGCCACGAACGCACGCCCTGTGTGTGAGCGCAGCAGGTTCACCACGGCCAGCGTGGCAATGACCGTGATCACCAGGCAGACGAAGTAAAACGACGCGCCGGTGTCAGCCGTCCAGCCGAACATCTTGATCTGGCCCACCGTCTTGCCGGCGTTGCCGCCTGTCACGCTTTCCCAGCGGGCAAAGACTTCTTCCACGATGAAGCCGAACGACAGCGTGGCAATGCCCAGGTAGATGCCCTTCAACCGCAGCGCCGGCAGCCCGACGATGATGCCCACCGCCGCCGACAGCGCCGCACCGGCGGCCAGCGCCAGCGGGAACGGCCAGCCCATGCCGGTCAGTACCGCTTGCGTGTAAGCGCCCACGCCGAAGAATGCCGCGTGGCCGATCGAGAACTGCCCGGTAAAGCCGGCCAGCAGCATCAGCCCCACGCCCACGATGCCGTAGATCAGGATGAAGGTCAGCTGCGCCAGCAGGTATTCGCTGATCAGCCAGGGGGCCAGCACCAGCAGCGCGCACAACACGCTGTACCAGAACACATGGCCGCCATGCTTGGCCAGCTTGATGTCCTGGCCGTAATCGGTTTTAAAGATAAAACGCATGTTTCCCTAATCAGTTGGGGTCAGAGCACAATTTGCTGTGCAAATTCGTGGTCTGACCCACAAGACATCAGACTTTCTTTCGCAGCTTTTCGCCGAACAGACCGTTGGGTTTGACCATCAGCATGACCAGCACCACGATGTAGGCGGCGGTGTCCTTGAAGCCGTCGGGCAAGTAAAAGCCCGACAGCGATTCGACGATGCCGATGATCAGCCCGCCCACGATGGCCCCGGGCAGGCTGCCAAAGCCGCCCACCACGGCCGCCGGAAAGGCCTTGAGACCAATGAAGCCCATGTTGGCGTGCACGAAGGTGATGGGCGCCAGCAGCAGCCCGGCAATGGCGGCCACCGCAGCCGCCAGGCCCCAGACCAGGCCGTTCAGGCTCTTGACCGGAATGCCCATGTAGTACGCTGCCAGCTGGTTCTGCGACGACGCCTGCATGGCAATGCCGATCTTGCTGTAGCGAAACACCGCGAACAGCACCGCGCACAGCGCGGCGGTGGAGGCAATCACCACGACCTGCTCGATGTTGATGACCAGCGCGCCAATGCCGTTGGCGTCGCCGCCCATCTTCCAGATCATGTCCTTGTAGGGCACGGGCAGGGTGTGGGTTTCAGTGCCGATGTTGGGGATCATGGTGATCAGCCCGCGCGCCACATAACCGATACCGATGGTCAGCATGACGATGGAAAACGCAGGCTGGCCCAGGATGGGGCGGATCACCAGGCGCTCCAGCACCACGCCAAATACCGCCATGGCGACAATGGCGCTGATGACCGACAGCCAGAACGGAAAGCCCAGCATGGTCATGCAGGCCAGCCCGCCAAACGCGCCCAGCATCATGAGCTCGCCCTGGGCAAAGCTCACTGTCTCGGTGGCCTTGTAGATCAGTACAAAGCCCAAAGCGATCAGCCCGTAAATGCAGCCTTGCGATATGCCGCTGATCAGCAGTTGAAAAACTTGCACCGTATCTCCTGAAGGGTTGCCGGTTGACTTGAGTGGCTCGGTTATATCTGCCCGTACTGCTATCGGTTACAGGGTTGTTCCGCATACCGTGTCGCTTGGGCATCACGGCTAATGGGGGCATGACTGAATCTGTACATGTTGAGAGGATGGGCGACGTCACCGTCGTGACACTGGACCGCCCCGAGGTGCGCAATGCCGTGGACGCGGCCACTGCGCGCAGCCTGTACGAGGCCTTTGTGGCGTTTGATGCAGACCCTCAGGCACGTGTGGCCGTTTTCCACGGTGCGCACGGGCACTTCTGCGCGGGCTGGGACCTGCAGGCCGGCGCACGCATGGCGCGCAACGAAGGCGGGCCGGGCGTGCTGACTGACCTGGACTTCGACCCGGGCCAGGCGCAACCCTTGGGCCCCATGGGTCCTTCACGCCTGCTGCTGTCCAAGCCGGTGATCGCCGCCGTCAGCGGCGCGGCCGTGGCCGGCGGTATGGAGCTGGCGCTGTGGTGCGACATGCGCGTGATGGAGGACGATGCCTACTTTGGTGTGTACTGCCGCCGCTTTGGCGTGCCGCTGATCGACGGCGGCACCGTGCGCCTGCCCCGGCTGGTGGGCATGGGTCACGCCATGGACCTGATCCTGACCGGGCGCAAGGTGGCGGCGCCAGAGGCACTGGCCATGGGCCTGGCCAACCGCATGGTGCCAACGGGCCAGGCGCGTGAGTCAGCCATTGCGCTGGCGTGTGACCTGGCAAAGTTCCCGCAAGCCACCATGAATGCCGACCGCATGAGTGCCTATGTGCAATGGGACTTGCCCGTGGCGCAGGCCCTGCACCAGGAATGGGAGCGAGGCAAGCACCGCATTGGCGACGGGCTGGAGGGCGCGGGACGCTTTGCGGCTGGCGCGGGCCGGCACGGCAAATTCTGACTGGCCCTCAGGCCGCAGGGTCTTTGGGAATCGGCCGCGGCTTGCCGTTGTCGTCAATCGCCACATACGTCAGCGACGCCTCCGTCACCTTCACATAGCGGCCCTGCGCGCGAAAGCGCTCGGCATACACCTCCACCTGCACGGTGATGGAGGTGTTGCCAATGCGTGTGACCTCGGCAAAAAAGCTCAGGATGTCGCCCACGCGCACCGGCTGCTTGAAGATGAACTGGTTGACCGCCACGGTCGCCATGCGGCCGTCCACATGGCGCGCGGGTACCACGGACCCTGCCAGGTCCACCTGGGCCATGACCCAGCCGCCAAAGATGTCGCCGTTGGCGTTGCAGTCCGCCGGCATGGGGATGACCTTGAGTACCAGTTCCTTGTCTGTGGGCAGGGCGACAGGCTCGAGACTTGAGTTGGAGGACATGGGCACAATCTGTGGGTAAGTAACCAACACGATTGTCTCCCATGCGCCGCTCTGGCGAATTGTCTGCACCCGCTTCCGCCGCGCCTTCTCCAGGCGCCGCCGCTCCCTCTCCCGCCAAATCCGACTGGGCCACGCTGCGCCGCCTGTTCCCCTACCTGTGGCAGTACAAATGGCGCGTGCTGGCCGCGCTGGCCTTCATGGTGGGCGCCAAGCTGGCCAACGTCAGCGTGCCGCTGCTGCTCAAGGACCTGGTGGACAGCCTGTCGTTCAAGCCCGGCGACCCGGCTGCCGTGCTGGTGGTGCCCATCGGGCTGCTGGTGGCCTACGGGCTGCTGCGCCTGAGCACGTCTGCGTTCACCGAGCTGCGCGAGCTGGTTTTTGCCAAGGCCACACAGGGCGCGGCGCGCAGCATTGCGCTGCAGACCTTTGAGCACCTGCACGCCCTGAGCCTGCGCTTTCACCTGGAGCGCCAGACCGGCGGCATGACGCGCGACATCGAGCGCGGCGTGCGCGGCATTGAGTCTTTGATTTCGTATTCGCTGTACAGCATCGTGCCCACGCTGATCGAGGTGACGCTGGTGCTGACGATCCTGGCGGTGAAATTCGACGCCTGGTTTGCCTGGATCACCATCGCCGCGCTGGTGGTCTACATCATCTTTACCGTCACGGTGACCGAATGGCGCACCAAGTTCCGCAAGGAAGCCAACGAATTTGATTCCGCGGCCCACACCAAGGCGGTGGATTCACTGCTGAACTACGAAACCGTCAAGTACTTCAACAACGAGGGCTTTGAGTCCCGCCGTTATGACGAAAGCCTGGAAAAGCTGAGGAAGTCGCGCCTCAAGAGCCAGACCACGTTGAGCCTGCTGAACACCGGCCAGCAGCTCATCATCGCCATCGGGTTGGTGGCCATCCTCTGGCGTGCCACGCAGGGCGTGGTGGCGGGGCGCATGACGCTGGGCGACCTGGTCATGATCAACGCCTTCATGATCCAGCTGTACATCCCGCTGAACTTTCTGGGTGTGCTGTACCGCGAGATCAAGCAAAGCCTGGTGGACCTGGACAAGATGTTCACGCTGATGGAAAAGGAGCGTGAGGTGGCCGATGCGCCGGGCGCGCAGGCGCTGAGCGGTCTGCACCAGCCGGCCGTGCGCTTTGAGCATGTGAACTTTGCCTACGAGCCCGCGCGCCAGATCCTGCACGACGTGAGCTTTGAAATCCCCGCGGGCAAGACGGTGGCGGTGGTGGGCCCGTCGGGCTCGGGCAAGTCCACGCTGGCGCGGCTGATGTACCGCTTTTATGACGTGCAGGACGGGCGTATCACCATTGCGGGGCAAGACATCCGCCAGGTCACGCAGTCCAGCGTGCGCCAGGCCATCGGCATCGTGCCGCAGGACACCGTGCTGTTCAACGACACGGTGGAATACAACATTGCCTACGGCCGCACCGGCGCTACCCGGGCCGAGGTCGAAGACGCCGCGCGCGCCGCGCGCATCCATGGCTTCATTGAATCCACCCCGCGCGGCTACCAGACCATGGTGGGTGAGCGCGGGCTGAAGCTGTCGGGCGGCGAAAAGCAGCGCGTGGCCATTGCCCGCACCCTGCTCAAAAACCCGCCCATCATCATCTTTGACGAAGCCACCTCTGCCCTGGACAGCGCCAACGAGCGCGCCATTCAGGGCGAGCTGCGTGCCACCGCCAGCGGCCGCACCACCCTGGTCATCGCCCACCGCCTGTCCACCGTGGTGGACGCCCACGAGATCCTGGTGATGGAGGCTGGCCGCATCATCGAGCGCGGCACCCATGCGCAGTTGCTGGCGAGCGCAGGACGGTACGCCGACATGTGGGCGCTACAACAGCAAGCCGCAGCGGACTAGCAGTTGCGGGAATGCGCGGATCCGGCTCTGCCGGGCCGCTGCATTGCCCCCCAGTGGGGGGAGCGGCCGAAGGCCGTTCGGGGGGCGTCCATAATGTTTTATGGAAACTAAATGGCTTGAAGATTTTGTGAGCCTGGCTGAAACCCGCAGCTTCAGCCGGTCTGCAACGCTGCGCCATGTCACGCAGCCCGCGTTCTCACGGCGCATCCAGGCGCTGGAGGCGTGGGCCGGCACCGACCTGGTGGACCGCAGCTCGTACCCCACGCGCCTGACCCCTGCAGGCGAGACGTTGTACGCCCAGTCGCTGGAAATGCTGCAGGCGCTGCAAAGCACCCGCGCCATGCTGCGGGGGCATTCGGCCGCCGGGCAGGACGTGATCGAGTTTGCCGTGCCGCACACACTGGCGTTCACTTTCTTTCCGGCCTGGGTGTCCAGCCTGCGCGAGAAGTTCGGCCCGATGAAGAGCCGCCTGATTGCACTGAACGTGCATGACGCGGTCATGCGCCTGGTGGAAGGCGGCTGCGATTTGCTGATCGCCTACCACCACGCGTCGCAGCCGTTCCAGCTGGACGCCGACCGTTACGAGATGGTCACGCTGGGCCAGGAGGTGCTGTCGCCCTACGTCAAACCGGGGCCCGACGGCGAGCCGATGTTCCAGCTGCCCGGCCGCGCAGGCCAGCCGTTGCCTTACCTGGGCTATGCGCCGGGCGCCTACCTGGGGCGGGTGACCGACCTGATCCTCAAACAGTCCAGCACCGCCATCCACCTGGACCGTGTGTATGAAACCGACATGGCCGAGGGCCTGAAAGTCATGGCCCTGGAAGGTCACGGCGTGGCGTTCCTGCCGTACAGCGCCGTCAAGAAAGAGCTGCGGGCGCGCCGCCTGGTCAACGCGGTACCCCCCGGAATGCCGGGTCTGGACATGACCATGGATGTGCGGGCTTATCGGGAGAAACCCGTAGGCAAAGAGGCGCCCAAGGGCACGGCACAGGCGCTCTGGGCCTACCTTGCAGCCCATAACGCACCAAAATGAGGCAATCTTCTGACTCATAAATTTTTTGCATAACCCGTCGCGCTAACAGCATTGGCCTTTCACAGGCCCGACATCTACAGTTCGCGCCATTGCAAAAATGGCCGTAACGAAATGTCTCAAGCTTTCCGCGTCGAGCATGATTTTCTGGGTGACAAGCAGATTCCTGCTGACGCCTGGTGGGGCGTTCATACGGCCCGCGCGGTAGAGAACTTCCCGATTTCCGGCACCACCGTGTCGGCCATGCCCGACCTGGTCCGGGCTTTTGGTTTCGTCAAAAAGGCAGCAACGCGCGCCAATGTCGAGCTGGGCGTGCTGGACCGCAAGCGCGGCGCGGCCATCATGAGCGCCTGCGAAAAACTCATCGCCGGCCAGTACCGCGACCAGTTCGTGGTGGACGTGATCCAGGGCGGCGCCGGCACCTCCACCAACATGAACGCCAACGAGGTCATTGCCAACCTGGCGCTTGAAAAGCTGGGCTTTGAAAAAGGCCGCTACGACATCCTTCACCCCAACGACCACGTCAATGCCTCGCAAAGCACCAACGACGTGTACCCCACGGCCGTGCGCCTGGCGCTGTGGTCGGGCATTGACCGGCTGCTGGGCTCCATGGCCACGCTGCGCCGCGGGTTTGAAGCCAAGGCCGATGAATTCAAAAGCGTGCTGAAGATCGGCCGCACCCAGTTGCAGGACGCCGTGCCCATGACGCTGGGGCAGGAGTTTTCAACCTACGCTGTCATGCTCGAAGAAGACGAGGCCCGCCTGCGGGAGGCCCGTGCGCTGATCCAGGAAATCAACCTGGGCGCCACGGCCATCGGCACGGGCATTAATGCGCCGCATGGCTATGCAGACCTGGCCTGCAAGTACCTTGCCGAGGAAAGCCGCATCCCGGTGGTCAAGGCCCACAACCTGATCGAGGCCACGCAGGACACCGGCGCCTTCGTGCAGCTGTCGGGGGTGCTCAAGCGCGTGGCCACCAAGCTCAGCAAGACCTGCAACGACCTGCGCCTGTTGTCCAGTGGCCCGCAGGCCGGTTTTGGCGACATCCGCCTGCCCCCGCGCCAGGCCGGCTCGTCCATCATGCCGGGCAAGGTCAACCCGGTGATCCCCGAAGTCATGAACCAGGTGGCGTTTGAGGTGATCGGCAACGACATCACCGTCACCATGGCGTCCGAGGCTGGCCAGCTGCAGCTCAATGCGTTCGAACCCATCATGGGCTGGAGCCTGTTCAAGAGCATCGAGCACCTGAGCCAGGCCTGCATGACCCTGCAGGTCAACTGCGTGGCAGGCATCGAGGCCAACCATGAACTGCTGGCGCGCCGCGTGCGCGAGTCCATCACCCTGGTGACGGCACTGAACCCCATCATTGGGTACGAAAAAGCGGCGCTGATCGCCAAGACGGCCATTTCCACCGGCGCGCCGGTGGACCAGGTGGCCGAAAGCCTGGGCATCCTCACGCGCGCGCAGCTGGAAGCGCTGCTCGTGCCTGAAAAACTGACGCAACCCTTGCGCCCCGACGCGTGATGCCAACCCGGGCACAAAGGCTGCTTACCTCCGTAACGCTGTACAGGAACCAGATGAACGCACCACGTTGGGGAATTGCTTTGGCCGTTGTAATGGCCTGTTGTACGACGGCCGTCCATGCCCAAGGTGTGCTGGAGCGCGTCAAGGGCGGCGGCAAGATCACCATCGCCCACCGCGAATCGTCAGTGCCGTTCTCGTATGTGGACCCGGTCACCGGCAAGCCCGTGGGTTATGCGCTGGACCTGTGCCTGAAGATCGCTGAGGCCGTGGGCAAGAAGGTGGGCGTCAAGAACGTGCCCGTGGAACTGGTGCAGGTCACGCCGGCCAACCGAATTGCGATGGTGGAGCAAGGCAAGGCCGACATGGAATGCGGCTCCACCACCAACAATGCCGAGCGCCGCCAGAAAGTGGCCTTCACCATCCCGCATTTCATCACCGGCGCGCGCCTGCTGGTCAAGGCCGACAGCGCTGTGGACCGCATTGAAGACCTGATGGGCAAAAAGCTGGTGTCCACCAAGGGCACCACGCCGCTGAAAGCCGCCGATCAGGCCAACCGCGAACGGCTGATGGGCATCACCCTCCTGGAGGCGCCGGACCACGCCCGCGCCGTAGAGATGGTGGAAAAGGGCGAGGCCGAGGCCTTTGTCATGGACGACGTGCTGCTGTACGGCCTGGCCGCCAACCGGCCGAATCCGGCCGCGCTGAAGGTCGTCGGCAAGTTCCTGACCACCGAGCCGCTGGCGATCATGCTGCCCAAAAACGACCCCGACTTCAAGAAAGTCGTTGACGATGAAATGCGCCGCCTGATTGTCAGCCGCGACATCTACCCCGTCTACGACAAGTGGTTTGCCAAACCCATCCCGCCCAAAAACACGCCCCTGAACCTGCCCGTCAGTTACCTTTTGCGGGACTTCTGGAAGTACCCTACAGACCAGGTGCCTTTCTGAGGCTGTAATCCTTCTTGAGTGCCGGGCCACAGGGTATTCCCGCAAGCCCGTTTCTCTAGAATTTCGTTGTTCTCGTACCCCTAACGCTTCACACAAGGAGATATCTATGAAGAAGCATCTGTTGGCTCTCGCCGTCCTGGCCGTCGCTGGTGGCGCTTTCGCGCAGGCGAATGACACCGTTGCCAAGGCCAAGGCCTCTGGCGTCATCACCATGGGCGTGCGTGACTCGTCCGGCGCTCTGTCGTACACCCTGGGTGACGGCAAGTACGCTGGCTACCACGTTGAAATCTGCCAGCGCATCATCGCCAACGTCGAAAAGGCGGCTGGGCGCAAGCTGGAAGTCAAGTACCTGCCCGTGACGTCGCAAAACCGCATTCCGCTGGTGCAAAACGGCACCGTGGACATCGAGTGCGGCTCCACCACCAACAACGCCACCCGCCAGAAGGATGTGTCCTTCGCGGTGACGACGTTCGTTGAAGAAGTGCGTATCGCTGTCAAGGCCAATTCCGGCATCACCAGCATCGCGCAACTCAACGGCAAGAACGTGGCCACCACCACCGGTACCACGTCCGTGCAGACCCTGCGCAAGAACGAGCGCGCCGGCGGCATCGACTTCAAGGAAGTCTTCGGCAAGGACCATGCAGACAGCTTCCTGCTGCTGGAGTCGGGCCGTGCAGATGCCTTCGTGATGGACGGCGCCATCCTGGCCGGCAACATCGCTACCTCCAAGGCTCCCAACGATTTCAAGATCGTCGGTGAGATCCTGAGCGTTGAGCCGATCGCCATCATGATGCGCAAGGACGACGCAGCGCTGAAGAAGCTGTCTGACGACACCATCAAGGACATGATCAAGTCCGGCGACATGGCCAAGACCTGGGACAAGTGGTTCGTGCAGCCCATCCCGCCGAAGAACACGCGCGTGGGCCTGCCGGTCAGCGAAAGCACCAAGGCTGCCTGGGCCAACCCGAACGACAAGCCCATGGAAGACTACGCCAAGAAGTGATAACCCACTGAACGGCTGAAGAAGCCCCGCCGCGGCTATTGCTCTGGCGGGGTTTCTCATTTAAGGTTGGCACGCAATTCGCTGTGCTGCAGCAGACAATCAATTCAAAACACGCAATCAATTGCCTTGGCGGAGACCTTTATGGCTTGGGACTGGCAGGTATTTCTCAACGACGACGGTGGCGGGCGAACCTACCTGCAATGGATGATGGATGCTTGGGGCTGGACGCTCTCGGTGGCGGGCAGCTCCTGGGTGGTGGCGGTGGTGGTGGGCGCGCTGATCGGCACGCTGCGTACCCTGCCCAACAGTCCCTGGCTGGTGCGCCTGGCCAACGTGTGGGTGGAGCTGTTTCGCAACATCCCGCTGCTGGTGCAGATTTTCCTCTGGTACTTTGTGGTGCCCAAGATTTTCCCGGCTATGAAAGACCTGCCCGGGTTCGTGCTGGTGGTCTTTGCATTGGGCTTTTTTACGTCAGCGCGTATTGCAGAGCAGGTGCGCGCCGGCATCCAGGCGCTGCCGCGCGGGCAGCGTTACGCGGGCATGGCCATGGGCTTTACGACAGCCCAGACCTACCGCTATGTGCTGCTGCCCATGGCGGTGCGCATCATCATGCCGCCGCTGACCAGTGAATCCATGAACCTGCTCAAGAACTCGTCGGTGGCGTTCGCCGTGTCGATCGCCGAACTCACGATGTTTGCCATGCAGGCGCAGGAGGAAACCTCGCGCGGCATTGAAATCTACCTGGCCGTCACAGGGCTGTATGCGCTGTCGGCCTTTGCAGTGAACCGCGTGTTCGCCTTCATCGAAAAGAAAATCCAGATCCCCGGCTTCATTGTGGCTGGCGGGACGGGGGGACACTGACATGGGCGGACTCGACCTTTCATTCGTCAACTGGGACATCATCAGCAAGTTCGTGGTGAACGGCTTCTGGTTCAGCATCCAGCTGACCATCGTGGCCACGCTGGGCGGCATCTTCTTTGGCACGCTGCTGGCACTCATGCGCCTGTCGGGCAAGAAGGTGCTGATGATGCCCGCAACCTTCTATGTCAACGGCATGCGCAGCATCCCGCTGGTCATGGTGATCCTGTGGTTCTACCTGCTGGTGCCCACCATGATCGGGCGCCCCATCGGCGCCGAGCTGTCGGCCACCATCACATTCATCGCGTTCGAGGCGGCGTATTTCAGCGAGATCATGCGTGCGGGCATCCAGTCCATCCCGCGCGGCCAGGTCCATGCAGGCCAGGCGCTGGGCATGACCTACGGCCAGAACATGCGCCTGGTGGTGCTGCCCCAGGCCTTTCGCAACATGCTGCCCGTGCTGCTCACGCAGACCATCATCCTGTTCCAGGACACGTCGCTGGTGTATGCCATTGGCGCCTATGACCTGCTCAAGGGCTTTGTAACGGCCGGCAAGATCTATGGCCGCCCTGAAGAGGCCTACATCCTGGCTGCCATCGTTTACTTCATCGTCTGCTTTGGCCTGTCATACATGGTCAAACGCCTGCAGAACAAGATCGCCATCATTCGTTAAGGTTGGACAAGAACATGATCGAAATCAAGAACGTTTCCAAGTGGTACGGCCCCGTTCAGGTGCTGACCGACTGCTCTGTCAACATCAACAAGGGCGACGTGGTGGTGGTGTGCGGCCCGTCGGGCTCAGGCAAGTCCACGCTGATCAAGACCGTCAATGCCCTGGAGCCCGTGCAGAAGGGCGAGATCACGGTAGACGGCATCTCGGTGACTTCGCCCACGACCGACCTGCCCAAGCTGCGCAGCCGCGTGGGCATGGTGTTCCAGCACTTTGAGCTGTTTCCGCATCTGAGCGTGACCGAGAACCTGACCATCGCCCAGATGAAGGTGCTGGGCCGCAGCGCTGAAGAGGCCAAGGTGCGTGGGCTGAAGATGCTCGACCGCGTGGGCCTGATGGTGCACAAGGACAAATTCCCCGGCCAGCTGTCGGGCGGCCAGCAGCAGCGTGTGGCGATTGCCCGTGCGCTGTCCATGGACCCGATCGTCATGCTGTTTGACGAACCCACCTCGGCGCTCGACCCTGAAATGGTGGGCGAAGTGCTGGACGTGATGGTGACGCTGGCCAAGGAAGGCATGACCATGATGGTCGTGACGCACGAAATGGGCTTTGCCCGCAAGGTCGCCAGCCGGGTGATCTTCATCGACGTGGGCGGGCGCATTCTGGAGGACTGCTCCAAGGACGAGTTCTTCAGCCATCCCGAGAACCGTCAGGCGCGCACGAAAGACTTCCTCAACAAGATATTGCAGCACTGATTGACGCCCCCCCGATGCGGCCCTGAGGGCCGCCTCCCCCCACTGGGGGGCGCCACCGGTGGCCCGGCGAAGCCGGTTCCACGGTGGCACTTGAATGGTCATCTCTTGCGGTCTGGGACAATGGCGCATGACCAACGAGATCACGATCACCCGCCCCGACGACTGGCACCTGCATGTGCGCGATGGCGACGCGCTGAAGGATGTGGTGCCGCACACGGCCGCGCAGTTTGGCCGCGCCATCATCATGCCCAACCTCAAGCCGCCGGTGACCACCGCGGCGCAGGCTGTGGCCTACCGCGACCGCATCCGCGCCGCCGTGCCGCAGGGCATGACATTCGAGCCGCTGATGACGCTGTACCTCACCGACAATCTGCCGGCTGACGAAATCGCCCGCGCCAAAGACGCGGGCGTGGTGGCCTGCAAGCTGTACCCGGCCGGCGCCACGACCAACAGCGATGCCGGTGTGACCGACCTGCGCAAGACCTACAGGACGCTGGAGGCCATGCAGCGCGCGGGCTTGCTGCTGCTGGTGCATGGCGAAGTCACCTCGCCTGACATCGACCTGTTTGACCGCGAAGCGGTGTTCATCGACCAGCAGCTGATCCCGCTGCGCCGCGACTTCCCCGGGCTGAAGATCGTGTTTGAACACATCACCACGCGTGAGGCTGCACAGTATGTGGCCGATGCTGACGCACTGACCGGTGCCACCATCACCGCCCACCACCTGCTGTACAACCGCAACGCCATCTTCACCGGCGGCATCCGACCGCACTACTACTGCCTGCCGGTGCTCAAGCGCGAAACCCACCGCCTGGCGCTGGTGCATGCCGCCACCAGCGGCAATGCGCGCTTTTTCCTGGGCACGGACAGTGCGCCGCACCCGGCCCACCTGAAAGAGCACGCCACGGGGTGTGCTGGCTGCTATACCGCGCATGCCGCGCTCGAGCTGTACGCCGAAGCCTTTGACGCCGCCGGCGCGCTGGACAAGCTGGAAGCATTTGCCAGCTTCAACGGTGCAGACTTCTACGGCCTGTCGCGTAACACCGGCACCGTGACGCTGCGCCGCGAATCCTGGACCCCCCCGGTATCTGTGCCTTTTGGCCAGGCCGAACTCAAGCCGCTGCGTGGCGGTGAACCCCTGGCCTGGAGACTCTCATGACCCCCACCCTGCGCGTGATGCTGCTGATTGATGCCGACAATGTGTCGTCTGACGTGATGGAGCAGGCGGTTGCGCGCACGATGGCGGACTACGGCGCCATCCACGTACGGCGGGCCTATTGCAATGCCGAGACCGCACTGAAGCAGCAAACGCTGTTCAAGCGCCTGTGGGTGCGCCCCATGGTCAACCTGTCGGCTGGCAAGAACAGCACCGACATCGCGCTGGCGGTGGACGCCATGGACCTGGTGATCGCCGAGCGGCCCGACGTGGTGGTGCTGGTGTCGTCGGATTCCGACTTTGCACCGCTGGTGGGGCGCCTGCGCGAAAAGGGCTGCCGCGTGTGCGGCATCGGCCAGCGCGGCAAGACCGGTGACGAGACGGTGGCGGTGTACGACGAATTCATGGACCTGGCGCACCAGGGCACCCGCAGCGGGGCCAGGGTCAGCGCGGGCGAAGAAACCCGGCCGGCCCCCGCACGCAAGACAGCGGCAAGGGCGGCTGCCAAAAAGGCGCCAGCCAGGACCCCTGCAGCCGCAGCCAAAACCGTACCCGCGCCTTTGGCCCCGCCAGCACCCGTACCCGCAAAAACAAGCGCCCGCGCGCCCGCTGCCAAAAAGGCCGCCGCGCGCACTGCACCGCCTGCTGCCGACGTGCAACGCATCCTGCGTGCGGTACCGGCTTTGGGCGGCGGCAACGAGGTGGCGCTGAACGACATCGCCAAGCTGCTGCGCGCCGATGGTCTGCTGGGCAAAAACGCCAGCTCCATCAAGCTGTTTGACAAGCTGCCCGCAGACTTCGAAGTGCTCAAGCACCCGGACCGCATTCGCTGGACGGGGGCGCGCGGTTCTTGAGCAGCAGCGCGCCCGACTGGAGCCGGCCGTGGTTCGCACCGCTGCAGGCGCAAGGTGAGCTGGTGTGTCAGGATGCGCAGAACCTGCCCGTGGCGCAGGCGTTGCAGCTGGCCAACCCCAATGCCAGGCCGCACTTTGCGCCGCAAGACGACCTGCCCGAGGGCACCGCGTACGAAACCCATGTATTCCAGACCGGCCGTGTGCCCACACGCAACAACCCGCACGACCTGTTCAACGGCCTGGTGTGGCTGGCCTACCCGCAGGCCAAGGCCAGGGTGAATGAGCTGCAGGCCGCGCAGATCCTGCGCGACGGCGTTCAAGCGGTGCGCGGGACCGTGCGCGACGCCCTGACACTGCTGGACGAAAACGGCGCGCTGCTGCTGGCGCCACAGCCGCTGTGGCAGGCCTTGTGCGCGCGGCAGTGGCGCACGCTGTTTGTGGACCAGCGGGCGCTGTGGGCGCAGGCGCAATTGCTCATCTTTGGTCACGCCCTGCTGGAAAAGCTGCTGAACCCGCGCAAGGAACTGACCGCTCATGTCTACCTGCCGCGCCAACCCATGCCGGGCGCCGGGGCCGGCAAGCAGACACTGGACGCCTGGCTGGCGCACGACCTGACGCCCGACCATCTGGCCACCAAGCCTTTCATGCCGCTGCCGGTGCTGGGCGTGCCCGGCTGGTGGCCCGAAAGCGAGAACTTTTCCTTTTATGATGACTCACAGGTGTTTCGTCCCCGCAGGACGCCATAACGACAACAACAGAGCCCGACTGCGACCCCGCGCCGCTTGAAATCCGGGGGCCCTGGCCCCATTTTTCGCGACAGGGACTTATCCCCTTCAGCCCCTTTCGGAGAATCCATGAAACGCATCGCTCTTTTTGTCCTGACCAACCTCGCTGTCGTGGTGGTGCTGGGCATCGTCGCCAACCTGCTGGGCGTCAACCGCTTTCTCACGGCCAACGGCCTGAACCTGGGCGCACTGCTCGGCTTTGCGCTGATCATGGGCTTTGGCGGCGCGATCATCTCGCTGCTGATCAGCAAGCCCGTGGCCAAGTGGAGCGCCGGCGTCAAGCTCATTGAGCAACCCGCCAACGCCGACGAAGCCTGGATCCTTGAAACCGTGCGCAAGTTTGCCGACAAGGCCGGCATCGGTATGCCCGAAGTCGGCGTGTTTGAAGGCGCGCCCAACGCCTTCGCTACGGGCGCTTTCAAGAACTCGGCCCTGGTGGCTGTGTCTACCGGTCTGCTGCAGGGCATGACGCGCGAAGAGGTCGAGGCCGTGATCGGCCACGAGGTTGCCCACATCGCCAACGGCGATATGGTCACCATGACCTTGATCCAGGGCGTGATGAACACCTTCGTCGTGTTCATCTCACGCGTGGTGGGCTATTTTGTGGACAAAGTGGTACTGCGCAACAACAACGATGGCCCCGGCATTGGCTACTACGTCACCACCATCGTGATGGACATCGTGCTGGGCTTTGCCGCTGCCATCGTGGTCGCCTGGTTCAGCCGCCAGCGTGAGTTCCGCGCTGATGCGGGCGCCGCGCAGCTGATGGGCCGCAAGCAACCCATGGTGAACGCGCTGGCCCGCCTGGGCGGCATGGTGCCCGGCGAGCTGCCCAAGAGCGTGGCGGCCATGGGCATTGCCGGTGGCATCGGCAAGCTGTTCAGCACCCACCCGCCGATTGAAGAGCGCATTGCCGCGCTGCAGAACTCGCAGGTGTGAGCCCTTCAGGTCAACCACTAAAAGCCGCCTTCGGGCGGCTTTTTCATGGGACGATGCTTTTCGCCACGGCCTCCGCGACCTTGATGCCATCCACGCCGGCCGACAGGATGCCGCCGGCGTAGCCCGCGCCTTCACCGGCCGGGTACAGGCCGCGCACATTCAGGCTCTGGAAATCGGCGCCGCGTGTGATGCGCAGCGGCGCCGACGTGCGTGTCTCCACACCGGTCAGCACCGCGTCGGGCATGTCGTAGCCGCGGATCTTGCGGCCAAACACGGGCAGGGCCTCCTGCATGGCTTCTATGGCGTAGCGGGGCAGGGCGTCGTGCAGGTTGGTGAGCTTGACCCCTGGCTTGTACGAGGGCAGCACATCGCCGAATGTCGTGGACGGTTTGCCCGCCAGGAAGTCACCCACGAGCTGGCCGGGTGCTTCATAGGTGCCGCCGCCCATCGTGTACGCCAGTGACTCCAGGTGGCGCTGCAGCACGATGCCTGCCAGCGGATGGAATTCATGGCCGGGCGGGGGCGGCAGCTCGCCAAATTCTTCGCCCAAGGTGGCTGCCACTGCAGTGGCGTCGGTGGGGTAGTCGCGCGGCTCGATGCCCACCACCATGCCGGCGTTGGCGTTGCGTTCGTTGCGCGAATACTGGCTCATGCCGTTGGTCACCACGCGCCCCGGCTCCGACGTGGCCGCCACCACCGTGCCGCCCGGGCACATGCAAAAGCTGTACACCGATCGCCCATTGGCCGCGTGGTGCACCAGCTTGTAGTCGGCTGCACCCAGCAGCGGGTGGCCCGCGTGGCGGCCCCAGCGCGCACGGTCGATCACGCCCTGCGGGTGCTCGATGCGAAAGCCGATGGAAAAGGGCTTGGCTTCCATATAGACGCCGCGCTGGTAGAGCATGGCGAAGGTGTCGCGCGAGCTGTGGCCCAGCGCCATCACCGCATGGTCGGCGCGCAGCTCATACGGCTGGCCGGTGGCCTGGTCCTGCACGGTCAATCCCCGCAGGGCGCCACCTTCAACGTGCACGTCGGTCACGCGCTGCTCAAAGCGGATCTCACCGCCCATGGCGATGATCTGCTCGCGCATGTTTTCCACCACCTTCACCAGCTTGAAGGTGCCGATGTGCGGGTGCGCGACGTACAGGATTTCTGCGGGCGCGCCGGCCTTCACAAACTCGTGCATCACCTTGCGGCCCAGGTGGCGCGGGTCCTTGATCTGGCTGTACAGCTTGCCGTCGCTGAAAGTGCCCGCGCCGCCTTCGCCGAACTGCACATTGCTCTCGGCGTTCAGCACGTTCTTGCGCCACAGGCCCCAGGTGTCCTTGGTGCGTTCACGCACCGGCTTGCCGCGTTCCAGTACGATGGGCCGAAAACCCATTTGCGCCAGCGCCAGTGCGGCAAAGATTCCGCAGGGACCAAAGCCCACCACCACCGGGCGCAGCGGCAAATCCGCCGGTGCCGGCGCAGGCGCATGCCATGCCATGTCGGGCGTCGCACCGATGTGCGGGTGCTTGTCAAACTTTGCCAGCAGCGCGCTTTCCTGCGCCGGGTCGGCCAGCGTCACGTCCACGATGTAGACGGCGGCCAGGTCGGCCTTGCGCGCGTCAAAGCTGCGCTTGAATATATGGACGTTTGCCAGCGCGGTTGCGGGCAGGCCCAGCAAGCCCTGGCAGGCTGAACGCAACGCGGCGTCGGGGTGTTCTGCCTCGCACAGGGGCAGTTTGATTTCGGCGATTCGGATCATGGCGGCTCGTATTGATCAAGCAGGCGGCGATAATACCGCTGTGAAGTCAGCCAGACCGCCGCTGGTGCAATCGTGGAAACACGGCACTGGAGGAACGTCCGGACTGCACAGGACAGCGTAGCAGGTAACACCTGCCCACCGTGAGGTGAGGATCAGAGCAACAGAGACGAGCCGGTTAAGTCCGGGTGAAACGGGCAATCTCTACGCGCAGCAATACCAAGTAGGCCAGCGTTGATGTGGTTCCGCAGAGCTGGCGGGTAGGTAGCACCGAGCCGTCTGGCAACAGGCGGCCCAGAGTAATGGCGGTCACGCCGGGGGCAACCCCGGTGCACAGAATCCGGCTTACGGCTGGCTTCACACTTTTTTTCTTCAGGCCGCGCAGGCTCAGCAGCCGGTTGCCTGCCCCGCGGCCAGGCGCTGCGCGCGTTGGCGCGTATCGGGGTGGCTGCTCAACAGTTCCAGCATGGCAGCCGGCTTGCCGGCCTTGTTAGCCGTATCTGCCTTGTCTGCCTCGCCACTGATGGCCAGCAGCAGCCGGCCCATGGGCGCCGTGGGCAGGCGGGCCTGCTGCATCAGTGCGATCGCAAAGCAGTCGGCCTCGGTCTCATGGCTGCGCCGGTAAGCCAGGCCGGTCAGCAGCGATGTGCCCATGGACACCACGCTGGACACGTCGCCCAGCGCCAGCCCCAGCCCGACGTTGAGCACACCCTGCTCCACCACCATGCGCGTGGTGTGGCGGTGCAGCACATGGCCGATCTCGTGCGCCAGCACGCCCAACAGGGCGTCGTCGCCCAGGCCTGCCTTGGCCGCAGCTTCTACCAGGCCATCGGTCATCACTACCGTGCCGCCGGGCAACGCAAAGGCGTTGGCGCCCATGCCAGAGCGAAATGCCAGCGTCAGCTCAGGCGCGTAGCCGGGGTAGCGCCGCAGCGCCGGGCCAATGGCTTTGGCCAGCGCGTCGAAGCCGGCTTTCAGGGCGGCTTGCCGCGCAGGCGGCAGCTTGCTGGGTTGGAGGTAGCCGCTGTCCAGTTGTTGCATCGCGCGGTCGGCCAGGCTGGTCTCCCACGCCGCAGGCACATGCCGGGTCAACTGTGTGGCGGCCCAGGGCGTGCCCCAGCGGTAAAAGGCACCCAGCAGCAGTACGGCCACGGCCAGCACCGCCACAAACACCGGCCAGCGTGTCTGCATCTGCTGCGCCAGCGGCGCGCGGGTGCCCGCAGCCTGCAGGGCCGCCTGCCAGGCGGCGCCATCGTCGATCTCCAGGCTGCCGTGTGCGCCCAGGTCCACCACCACAGTGCGCTGGGCCCTGGCGGCGCTCCAGGCCTCGGGCCAGCCGACCTGGTCATGCGCCAGGCGCAGGGGCTGCGCGCCGGGCGCCAGCGGGTGCAGCACCAGTGACGCCCCGCCCGGCGCGCTGTGCAGACCCACCATCACCGCGCGTGCCTGGCTGCTGCGCCCGTCAAACCAGCGTGCGCGCACGGGCTGCATGCTCAGCCCACCACGTCCAGCCCCACGGCGTCGGCCATGGCGTCGCCAATGCCGCCTTGCTGCGCCACCAGCTCACCGGCCAGCTGGTCCACGCCGCCCTTGATGTGCAGCGTGACGGATTGGGTCTTCATGCGATATTCGCTGACCAGGGCGAACGGGCGGTAAAAGCCCAGCGTCAACAGCTGCAGCAGCATGTTTTTCATGCGCAGGGCGATGTAGCTGCCCGTGCGCAGGTCGCATTTGAAGCGCGCCACCTGGCTGACGCCTACGTTGTTCCACACCAGCTGGAACAGGCGTGCCTCGCGGTAAGCCCGCGCCGGTGCGGACGCCACGAACGCCATGAAAATCATGCCCACGACCAGCGCAGCGATGATCAGTACGGCCAGCAAGCCCTTGTTCTTCAGGCCGCCCAGCAGCGCGAACGACCCGCCCGCCAACACGGCCAGCGCCCCGCCCAGCAGCAGTACGCAGCCCGCAAACACAGCTACCGTGGCCAGCCAGATCTTCAGGAAGTCGGCGTACACGGGTTTCCAGCGGCCGGCCTGATTGCCCACGCGGGCCCGCTTGATCAGCAGGCTTTTGTAGTTGAATTCCAGCCGCACGATACACAGCACGGTCAGCACGAGCGCCATCAGGCCGGCGGCGGCGACCGTGGCCGAGAACGCCGGCATGCCGCTGGTGGGTTCAGCAGGCGCCAGCGCGCTCAGGGCTGCCAACGTGGCAATCCACACCAGGGCCAGTGCGAACACCGGCCAACTGGCCTTGTAGACCTCGCGCCAGGGGGCCGCGAATTGAAGCCGCACGCCGCGCCAGCGTGTGGCCGACAGCCGAAAGCGCATGGCGCTGCCCCACAGCCAGGGGGCCAGTGCCGCGCCTGCAAGCAGGAACAGGCTCACCGTCGTGTCCTGGCCCGTGTCAGACGCCACCTTGAATGCCATGTAGAGCGCCACCAGGACCAGAAAACCGAACACCATTTTGCGTTGCTGCGCGGTAAATTCGAGCGGGCTGCCGGCCACCCAGGTGTGGCTGTAGAAATACTGCGCAGTGCGCCGCCGGGCAAACGGGGTATAGAAACCCAGCGTCACGATGCTGAGCAGCACGTTGACGATCCACACCCTGAAGTACTCGCCTCCAGAGCCCGAAAACTCCAGCGGGTGCGGCTCGATGCCGCCGGCCGCGCGCCGGGTATCGACCCGGTGTGCCTCGGGGCCTACACGCCGCACGGCAATGCCTGCAGGGCTGTTGTCCATGAAAATGCCTCCTCCCGTTTGTCTGTGGCGCCGAGTTTAGCGGGGCGCAAACGCGGCTTTGCTGAGCCCATACACGAGAGGGACCGTGATCGCTATGGCCGCCAGCGGCGCCAGGGCCGCGCTCAGGCCCGCCACCGCCACCCAGACTTCAATGATGGCCATGCCCAGCGCGTACTGCAGCAGGTAGATCAGCGGCAGCGCCAGCGCACTGCGCCAGCCGGCGTGGGAGCGAAAGACAAAGCCGCGGTTCAGCCCATAGGCCAGCGCAATGCCGCTGGCAAACGCAATCGAATACGCCACCCTGTGACCCAGCGGTGCCAGCAGCAACAGGTACAGCAGGTAAGTCAGCAGCGTGTTGACCGCGCCTGACAGCAAAAACCTGGCCAGCACACCACGCCGGGCGGCAGCCGCAGGCTCAGTCACCCCGCACCCGCGCCAGGAAGTCGACGTAGTCACGGATGTAGTCGCTGGCGTCATAGTGGTGCGACGCAAAGACCAGCAGCACGGCGTCGGCCGAATAGCGGTACTGGATGCCCCAGGTCATGGGCGGCAGGTAAATGCCCAGGTCGGGGCGGTCCAGCAGGAATTCCTCGCGTGCGGTGCCGTCGTCCACCACGACGCTGACGTTGCCCTTGACCGCCAGCAGGAACTGGTGGCACTGGATGTGGGCATGCTCGCCGCGGGTCTTGGTGGTAGGGACGTCAAATACCAGAAAGTAGCGCTGCGGCACAAACGGGATCTCGCGGCCGAATTCGCCGGCCGACAGCGTGCCGCGCAGGTCGGGTACATGCTTGAGCCGCGTCAGCTGCACCCCCTTGACCCGCGAGGGCTGGATGGCAGAGGTGACCGTGGGCGCCGTGGATACATCGCTTTCACTGGCGTTGGGTGCGTTCACATAGCCCACGATCTTGGCCGGGTTGCCCACCACGATGGCATTGGGCGGCACCGGCTGCGTCACCACCGAGCCGGCGCCCACCATGGCGTTCTGGCCGATGGAGATGTTGGCCAGGATGGTGGCGTTGGCACCGATGGAGGCGCCTTGCCTGACCAGCGTCCTGGCGTAGGCGGGCGGCGGCTTGCGGCTGCGCGGGAACATGTCGTTGACGAAGGTGACATTGGGACCCACGAACACATCGTCTTCCAGCTGCACGCCGTCCCACAGCTGCACGCCGCATTTCACCGTCACGCGGTCGCCGACCTTGACGTCGTTTTCAATGAACACGCCGTCGCAGATGTTGCAGTCCGCGCCCACCACGGCGCCGGGCAGGATGTGGGCAAACGCCCAGACGCGCGAGCGCGCACCGATGGCCGTGCTTTCGCACAGTGCCTGGGGGTGGACGTAAAAATCGGTGGGGCTGGTCATGGTGAATCTTCAGTGGGTGGCGCCGGCCAGGCATGGCGGCGCAAAACCAGGTGCAGGGGCCGGGCCTTGGAGTTTTCATAAGCGCGCCAGGCGTACGAGCCCACGACGCCCAGCGCGAACAGGTTCAGCGCGCCAAAGAAAATGATGGCCAGGATGGTGATGGCATAGCCGGGCACAGCGATCCAGCCGGCCAGGCGCGACACCACTACCGTCATGGCAAACAGGCCAGACAGCAGCGCCACCACGCCGCCTGCGCGCAGCAGCAGCCGGATGGGCAGGTCGGTGAAGGCAAACACGCTGTCCATCATGTAGCTGAGCTTTTTGCGAAACGTCCAGGCGGATGTGCCGTGCTCGCGGGCGCGGCGCTCGTATTCGACAAAGCGGCGCCGGTAGCCCAGCCAGAACACCTGTGCGATCAGCGAGGTGTGGCTTTCAGCCAGGCTGAGCAGTTCGTCGCGAAAGGCCTGGTTGCAGCCAAAAATGTCCACGCCGCCAGCGGGCACTTCGGGGATCACGTAGCGCCGGTACATCGCCCAGAACAGGCCCGAAGTCAGGCGCGACGTTGCCGGGTCGTTGCGCGCGTTGCGCACGCCCAGCACCACGTCGGCCTCGTCCGCTCGCAGGATCGCGGCCATCTGGATGACCAGTTCGGGCGGCTCCTGAAGGTCGGCGGCCATCACGGCAAAGCAGTCGCCGCGCCCGGCCTGCAGCCCCGCGCGAATGGCGCTGAACGAGCCGAAATTGCGGGACAGCAGCACCAGCTGCGACGCAAAACCGCACGACGCCAGGCGTTCGCGCAGGATTTCATAGCAGCGGTCGGGGCTGCCGTCGACGACGAACACGGCCTCAAACGGCATGCCCACCGTCTGGTCGAGCTTTGCCACGGCGTCCAGCAGGTCGGGCAGCGACGCCTCGTTGCGGTACACCGGGATGATGAGCGACAGCAGGCTCATGCCGTGCCGCCAAAAAATGCGTGCACCGCATCGGTCACGCGTTGCGCGTGCGCCAGCGGCATGCCCGCATAGCAGGGCAGCGACAGCACCTGCGCGCAGGCCTGCTCGGTTTCGGGCAGGTGTGGGGGTGGCTCGCTGTGCACATAGGCGCGCTGCAGGTGGTCGGGCACGGGGTAGTGGATGTCGCAGCCGATGCCGCGCGCGACCAGAAAGTCGCGCAGTGCGTCACGCTTGGGCGTTCGCACCACATACAGGTGCACCACATGGTCGCCCTCGCCCACGGCGGGCAGCACCAGCGGCAGCCCGGCCAGCGCCGCCTGGTAGTGCGCGGCGACCTGCACGCGCGACGCGTTGGCGGCGTCCAGCCCCGGCAGCTTGTCATTGAGCACAGCGGCCTGCAGTTCGTCCAGGCGGCTGTTGCGGCCCAGCGGCAGGTCGTTGTGGTACTTGTGCCCCCAGCCGTACTGGCGCAGCGAGCGCACCCGGTCGGCCAGCGCCGCGTCGCGGCACACCACGGCGCCGCCGTCGCCCAGTGCGCCCAGGTTCTTGGTGGGGTAAAAGCTGAAGCAGCCGATGTCACCGAAGCTTCCCGCCCGCTGGCCGCCGCGGCGCGCGCCATGGGCCTGCGCGCAGTCTTCAATCAACGGCACTTCATGCTCGCGCGCCAGCGCAGCGATCTGCTCGATGGCGGCCAGCTGCCCATACAGGTGGGTCGCAACGATGGCCTTGGGCCGGCGTGTTGCCAGCGCGCTGGCCAGCGCCTGCGGGTCCATGGTCAGGCTGCGGCTGTCAACGTCCACATAAACGGGCCGCGCGCCCACCAGGTGCACGCCGGTGCTGCCGTAAAAAGCGGCGTTGGCCACCAGCAGGACCTCATCGCCCGGCCCCACGCCCACTGCGCGCAGGGCCAGCTCCAGCGCGTCGGTGCCGTTGGCCAGGCTCACGCAATGGTCCACCCCGCAGTACGCGGCAAAGTCGCGCTCGAACGCCTTGACCTCGTCGCCCAGCACGTACCAGTGCCGCGCGAGCACGCGCGACAGCGAGGCCTGCAGGTCAACGCCCTGGTTGACGGATTGGGCCGAGAAGAAGGCAACACGTTCAGTCATGGTGGACAGTGAGCATAAGACAAGCGGGGCGCTGGTTAACGCGTGGCCCGGATGGCGCAGCCTGGCTGCGCGGCGTCTGCCGGCGTTGGCGTGCCGCTCCATTGCAGGTGCGACAGCCCTTGGGCATCTGCAGGCGGGAACGCCAGGGCGGGTGTGTACGAAATGCGCCCGCCTGGCCCGTCCAGTCGCAGGCGAAAGCACGCGTCGATGTAGCTGGGCGGAATGCGCATGGCGCTTTGCAGCGGTAGCTCCACCCGGCCGATCTGGCCCAGGTAGCTGCCCAGGTAAGTCAGCCGGCTCCCCGGCTCGGCACCCACCTGCCAGCGGATGGTGTGAAGCCTGTAGTCGTACTCAAACATGACCGTCAGGGGGGCCGGGGCCAGCCGGGCGCGCCACTGCGCCAGCAGCGCCGGCACCTGCGACGAGATGTCCGTCATCTGGTCGCCCTCGCGGCTGTAGCGCAGCACTTTTTTGCCGGCAAGGGGCAGGCTGGCGAGCTCGATGTCGTCCGCCACCATCAGGGGCGGTATGCCCGCCACACCCATGGCGGGGCGCAGGTCAACCAGCCCCGAGGCCGACCAGCCCGCTGAAACCGGCGTGAGGTACACCACGGTGTCTTCCCCTGCCGCCACCAGCACCTTGCCCTGCGTGGCCTGTTCACGGGCCAGCACACGCCAGGCGTCCACCGTGCGGCTGGTCACCCCCCAGGCGCTGGCGGCCAGCACCAGCACCACGACCGGCGCCACGGCGCGACAGACGAACCTGTCATGGCTGCCCAGGCGCGCCAGACCCAGCGGCACCGCGATGGCGAACGCCGTCCACAGAGTCAGAAAATAGCGGTGTACGTTCAGCCCAGGGTGGCGTGCCAGTGCCAGCAGGGGCATCAGCAGCAGGCCCAGCACCAGGGCTCCTGCCAGCAGCACCACCAGCCGCTGGCGGGCCGGCACCAGCCAGGCCCCCAGCACCAGGGCTGCGCCACCGGTAGCCACGCCCCAGGGCGACAGCATCCAGGCCGGCACGCCCAGCAGCTGCTGGCCGATGATCTGCAGCGTCTGCAGGCTCAGCCAGCTGCCCGCCGGCTGGTAGCCGCCCAGGGCGTTGCCCAGCATGTAGGCGCGCCAGGGGATGTACAGCAGCATCACCAGCAAAAACGGCCAGCCCAGGCGGGCGCGCAGCCGCAGTGGCCCCACCGGCAGCAAAAACGGAAGCAGGCCCAGCGGCAGGAAAATTTCCTTGGCGGTGGCCGCCAGCGTATACGCCACGCCTGCCCAGGCCGCCAGGCCGGGGCGTTGCTCGCGCGCGGCGCGCACAAACAGATACACCGCCAGCAGGAACGCCACCAGGCCTTCCTCATAGTGCCGCCCCATGAGCTGTTCAGACGAGATCGCCACCGGCGAGCCGGTCAAAAACAGCAAGCCCGCCGCCACCGCGGGCCCCGCGCGATCCGTCCATTGCCGCGTTACCAGATACACGGCCCAGCCCGCCAGGGCGATGGACAGCAGGTTGTGAACATAGAAGGCAGCAGCCCGTGTGCCAAACAAGGCATGGTCCAGGTCGTACGCCAGCACCTCCAGCGGGGTCAGGCTCGAATTGACGGCTTCGCGCCAGATTTCAGGCACGGTGAAGTACTGCCAGGGCGAGTATTTGATGGCGAACTTCAGCAGCTGCGAATCGTCGCAGCACCACCAGCCGCTGACCGTGCTGCCATACAGCACGGCGGTGGCGGGCAGCATCATCAGCAGCAGGACCCACAGGGACCGCGGTATGAGGGTGGTGCTCAACGTCATGGGGGTCAGAACCGTTCGTGCGCCAGCAGGTAGCGCCACTGGCCCGGGGCCAGCTGGGCCATGGCCACGCGGCCAATGCGGATGCGCCGCAGCGTCAGCAGGCGCAGGCCCACGCTGTCGCACATGAACGGGATCTGCCCGGGCCGAATGCCCTTGAGCGCAAAGCGCAGCCGGGTCTGGGTGTCGCTGCTGCTGCTGACGCTGACCCTGGCGGGCGGCAGCGCGCGGCCGTTGAAACTCAGGCCATGGCACAGCCGGCGCAACTGCGCGGCGTCTACCGTGCCAGCCACTTCGGCCATGACCTCCTGCTCCATCAGGTCGGCGTCTTCGGTCAGCTTGCGTTCGATCCGCCAGTCCTGCGTGAACACCACGAGGCCGCTGGCCTCGGTGGGCAGCGGCACCAGGGCCTTGAGGTTGGCAAAGTGCTTTTGCAGCACGCGAATGCCGCTGGCGTCATCGCCGGCCTGTGCGGCGGGCGTGAGCAGCTGCATGGCCGGTGGCGCGCCACGGCTGCGGCTGCCTTGCGGACCATGGCCGTCACCGAGCCCGGCCTCGTAGCCCGGCGGCTTGTGCAGCAGCAGGGTGACGGGCCCCTGCGTCATGAGCGTGGCGTCGGGGTCCAGCGCCACGGTCTGCTGCGCAGCCACCTTGAAGGCCGGGACTTCGATGACGGTGCCGTTCACCGTAACCCAGCCGCCTTCGATGTAGCGTTCGGCTTCGCTGCGCGAACAGCCCTTGAGCTCGGCCACACGTTTGGCCAGGCGTACCGGCTCGGTCGTGCCGGTCATGGGTTGCCCTGCAGGGCCTGGATGCGCTGCACATGGGCCAGCAGCGAGCGCTGCGCCACGGGCCACATGCGCGGCGGTACGTCGTCATAAGCCAGGGCCACCCAGTCTTCTATCGGAGCGCCGGGGCGCTGCTGCATGGCCGCCAGGATGCGCGCTTCACGCTTGAGGCGGTGCGCCTTGAGCTGCGCAATGGCCTGTGGCGCCATGCCCAGCACGTAGCCATGGGCCGGCAGGATGAAGTCAATGCCGTGCGCGGCGCAGGCGGCACTCAATTTGTCCAGCGACTCCAGGTAGTCGGTCATGTTGCCGTCGGGCGGGTCCACGATGGTGGTGCTGCCGTTCAGGATGTGGTCGCCCGAGAACAGCAGCCCGTCTTCCAGCAGCACCAGGCACAGGTGGTTGGCTGCGTGGCCGGGGGTGTGCACGCACAGCAGGGTGTGTTGCATGCCTTCGCCAGACAACGAGATGCGTTCGCCATCCTCCAGCGTGCGGTCGGGGCTGAACTGGCTGGCAGCACGTGCGGAGGGGGCGGACGCCAGCCCCAGGATCGGCGGCTTGCCCGCGCACAGCGCCTGCAGCGGCCGCGCGCCGGGGGAATGGTCAGGGTGCGAGTGCGTGCAGACAATCAGGCGGATGTCGCCACCCGCGGCACGCCACAGCCGCTGCAGGTGCTGCGGGTCGTCGGGCCCCGGGTCGATCGCGATGTAACCGGTGTGCGGGTCGCCCACCAGGTAGCTGTTGGTGCCTGGCCCGGTCATGACGCCGGGGTTGGGGGCGGTCAGGCGTTGCACGTTCTTCAGCAGCGGCACGGGCTGGTCGGTGTGCCAGTCCAGGTGGTGCAGCATCTGGCCGTCGGGGCAGACCAGGGCCAGTTCCCCATAGGCCATCTCGTGCTCCATGTAGCGCACCTCGGCACCGGCCAGCAGCCCCGCGCGCGGGCAACTCGTCCACAGCGGCTGCTCACTGGCGCAGGCGGCCAGCACGGCATCTACATCGGCAAAGTGCTGCAGGCGTTCCAGCGTGCGGATGGTCGGGAAGATCATGAAAAACTGGCCTGCCTCGTAGCGCTTCAACGCATCGGCGGGGCGCACCCATACGGGCTCAAACTGTTCGGCCTCGTCGGCCACGGGTTGCTGCCCCTCGGGCATGCGCGCCACCAGGAACGGCACGTCAAAGCGCCGGGGCAGGTCGCGGTCGGTGATCCAGTGGGCCAGCACAAACACCGCGTCGGCCGCCAGCGTCAGGCCGCGCGCGCGGCACTGGTCTGCAAACGCCGCCTTGCGGTCCAGCGCGGTGATGTCGCCAGCGTCGGCCATACGGCCATCTGCATGGCGGGCCAGCACCACGCCCAGCTCTTCAAAGCTTTCACGGATGGCGGCAATGGCCTGCGTCAGGTGCAGGTCGCCCTGACCGGGGCGGCGCGCGGCGCTGCTGTGGGCGGCCGCATCGGCCGCGTCGATGCCGCCACCGGGGAACACATAGGCGCCCGGCGCAAAGCTGGCGGTGGGTGAGCGGCGGGTCATGAGCACCTCAGCGCCATCCGGGCCGTCACGCAACAGCAAGACGGTGGCGGCCGGTCGTGTGGACACGGGTTCGCGTTGGGGGTGCAGCAGTTGGGTGGGGCGGACCATCCCTGCATTATCGGCATGGCGCCGGGCCATAATCCGGCCCATGCGAATCCGGTTCACCAAGATGCAGGGCGCGGGCAACGACTTTGTCGTGCTCGACGAGACGCGCGGGCGGCTGAACCTGTCGCAGCGCCAGTACCAGTTTCTGGCCGACCGGCACTTTGGTGTGGGCGCTGACCAGATTCTGTCGGTGCGCCCGTCGCCAGCACCGGGCATTGACTTCGAATACGTGATCCACAACGCCGACGGCGGCGAGGTCGAGCAATGCGGCAATGGCGCGCGCTGCTTCGCCCGCTTTGTACACGACAAGGGCCTGAGCGCCAGCCACAGCGTCAAGGTGCGCACGCTGTCGGGCGTGATCGAGCCGCGGCTGAACGCTGACGGGCGCGTTACGGTCGACATGGGTGCGCCGGTATTCGAGCCCGCCGCCATCCCGTTTGACGCTGCCGGCATTGACCCTCAGCCAGCGGGCAGCTGGGAGACCTGGCAACTGGCGCTGGCGCCGTCGGCCAGCAGCGCCATCGTTTCCGTGGCCATCCTGTCCATGGGTAACCCGCATGCGGTGCAGGTGGTGGACGACGTGGACACCGCGTCCGTGGCCACCCAGGGCCCGCTGATTGAACACCACCCCCGGTTTACCAACCGCGTGAACGCCGGTTTCATGCAGGTTGTGAACCGCAGCCAGGTTCGCCTGCGCGTGTTTGAGCGCGGCGCGGGCGAAACGCTGGCCTGCGGCACGGGCGCCTGCGCCGCCGTGGTGGCCGGCATCCGCCTGGGCCTGCTGGACAGCCGGGTGGACGTGGACACCCGCGGCGGGCGCCTGACGATTGAATGGGCCGGCCTGGGCCAGCCTGTGCTGATGACCGGCCCCGCCACCACCGTCTTTGAAGGCGAGATCGAACTACCCGACTGACACCATGAATCAAGACCCCATGAACCCCATCACCGAGGACGACATCGCCAATTACCTTGCGAACACGCCCGACTTCTTTGAGCGCCACGCCGAGCTGCTGGCCGCCGTGCAGCTGACCAGCCCGCACGGCAACCGCGCGGTCAGCCTGCAGGAACGCCAGGCCGAGATGCTGCGTGAAAAGATCAAGGTGCTGGAGCACCGCGTGATGGACATGGTGCGCCACGGCAACGAAAACATGGTCATTGCCGACCGGCTGCAGCGCTGGGCGCGCAACCTGTTTCTGGTGCAGCCCGCACGCGAGCTGCCCGCGCAGATCACCGGCGAAATCGCCTCGCAGTTCATGGTGCCCCAGGTGGGCATCAAGGTCTGGGACGTGGACGCGCGCTACGGTGGTGAGCCCTTTGCCGAAGGCGTGAGTGACGACGCCAAAACCTTTGCTTCGTCGCTGACGCAGCCGTACTGCGGCGTCAATTCAGGCTTTGAGGCCGTCAACTGGCTGGGCGACCCGGGCGTGGCCCTGTCCATCGCGCTGGTGCCGCTGCGTACCGGCGCCATCAATTCGCCGGGCCCGGCGTTTGGCATGCTGGTGCTGGCGTCGCCCGACCCGCAGCGCTTTTCCAGCGGCATGGGCACGGATTTCCTGGAGCGCATCGCCGAGCTGGCCAGCGCAGCGCTGTCCAGGCTGCGCCACGAATAAGCCATGAGTGCGGACGCGGGACTGATTGAGAGGTATCTCGAACATGTCCGGGTCGAGAAGCGCCTCGCCCAGCGCACGGTGGAACTGTACGCGCTGGACCTGCAGAAATTGTCTGAGAACGCAGACAAGGCTGGCATGGAACTCACCCGCGTCCAAAACGCCCACATCCGCCGCTGGGTGGCGCAGATGCATGGCGGCGGGCGCAGCGGCCGTGGCATTGCGCTGATCCTGTCGGGTTGGCGTGGCTTTTACGCCTGGCTGGGTCGCGAGGGCCTGGTGCCCAGCAACCCGGTGCAGGACGTGCGCGCACCGAAGGCGCCCAAGCCGCTGCCCAAGGCCCTGAGCGTGGACGACGCCGTGCAACTGGCCGAACACCGCAACGCCGATGCCGACCCCTGGGCCGAGGCGCGCGACGCCGCCATCGTCGAGCTGCTGTACGGCTGTGGCCTGCGCGTGGGCGAACTGGTGGGCCTGGACCTGACGGGCAGCAACTGCGTGGACCTGCAGGCGGCTGAAGTGCACGTGCTGGGCAAGGGCAGCAAGCGCCGCACGGTGCCGGTGGGCAGCAAGGCGCTGGCGGCGCTCAGGCATTGGCTGGCTGTGCGGGAACAGGGGCTGAAGGTGGGCGATGGCACACAGCCGGCGCTGTTCATCGGCTCGCGCGGCGCCCGCATGACGGCGCAGGCCGTATGGAAGTGCGTGCGCCAGCGCAGCCTGACCAGCGGGCTGGCCACGCCGGTGCACCCGCACATGCTGCGCCATTCATTTGCCAGTCATGTGCTGCAGTCCAGCAGCGACCTGCGCGCCGTGCAGGAACTGCTGGGCCACGCCAACATCACCACCACACAGGTCTATACGCGGCTGGATTTCCAGCACCTGGCCCGTGCCTATGACGCGGCGCACCCGCGCGCGCGGCGCAAGGACTGAGCTACTGGCGGGTGTCCTTCGGCGCGGGCGCTTCGTCGTGCAGCGAGAACACCGCCCGCTTGCTGTCCGCAGGCACCGACGCCAGCAGCGCACCCATTTGCTCCAGCACCTGCTGCGCGTCAGTGCCGTCCAGCGGCACCAGCGCATGCGCCACACGCAGCTGGGCCACCCATTCCAGGGGCTTGTTCTTGAACGGCATCAGGCCGCGGGCGATCACCCGGGGTCCGGCCTGTGCGGCCTCTTCAGGCGTCAGCGGCCCCTCTACCAGCATGCCAAAGCGCCGCTCGGACAGCCGTGCCACGCTGTCGATCTCGCGCGCGGCCGACAGCAGCCGGCCCGCCACGCGCAGCGGCAGCTCTTCGGCCGAGCGGCGGTCAAAATCGCGCTGGATCTGCTCCACATTCACCAGGTCAATGACCAGCACCACGCTTTGGTGCTTCAGGCGCTGGGAGCGCGCGATCATGCGCATCAGGCGCTCGGCAAACACCGGCGCATTGATCAGGCCCGTGGCGGGGTCCAGCCGGTCCAGGCCCTGGATGCGGCGGTTGTGTTCGCGCCGCTGCTGGCTGCGCAGCATCAGGATCACCAGCAGCACCGGCAGCTCCAGCGCAATGCCGATCTGCATGCCATGCATGGTCCAGAAGCTCACCGGGATCAGCCCTGCAATGCGCGCCAGCGGAAAGGCGGAACCGATCATGACCGGGGCGGTGCCCGCCAGCAGCCACACGCCATAGCGGTCGCCCCGGCGCCACGCCCACAGCGTGACCAGCACGCCGGCCAGCAACGACAGCACGATGTAGCCCGCCATCAGCTGGAAACGGTGGCCCCGGTCCACCGCCACCAGTGCAAAGCAGATCGCAACGCCCAGCACGGCCAGCCCGATGCTCAGGCGCGTCAGGCCGCGCGAGCGCTCCGGCAGCGACAGCACTGCGGTGCCAAACCACAGCAGCGACGCCATGGTCAGCGCCGACAGCACCAGTGGCGAGGCGTCGTTCCACCAGGGCAGGCCGGGCCACAGGTGCAGGCCTGCAATGCCTGTCATGGACGCCTGCGTCACGGCCATGAGCGCCACGCTCAGGCCGTACAGCCCGTAGGCTGTGTCGCGCAGCGACAGGGCGCTGAGCAACGACAGCATGACGGCCAGCCCGGCCAGGCCGAAGTAAATGCCCAGGATCAGCGATACGCGCTGCTCGCTGCGGTACAGGTAGCTTTCGCTCACAAACGCCAGCGGCGCGCTGAAGCTGTGGGAGTTTTCGATGCGAAGCAGGTATTTGCGCGGCTCCTCGGCCGACACCACCACCGGCAGCAGCGGATGGCGGTGCGGTACCGGCCAGTCGCTGACGGCCACCAGGTCGCCCGCGCGTTGCTCATTCCACTGGCCGGCACTGTCATGGGTGAACAGCGACGCGCGGTCCACCGAGGCGTAGGGAATCTCCAGGTACCAGCGTTCGGCGTCGGGGGCCGGCGGGATGGTCATGCGGATCCACAGCGCCTGGCCCGGCTTCAGGGCAAAGATGGCCTGGTCGCGTGTGGGCTGCCAGCTGGCAGCGCCGGTGTCCACGTCCTGGGGGCTGGCCTGACCCGAAATGTCGACCCAGTAGTCGCCCCAGTCTTGTAGCGCCACGGGCTGACGTGTGGAATCCAGGTCCAGCACGGTGCGAGCCGATGCGGCAGCCGGCAGCAATACCCCCAACAGGATGGCCACCACAACACCCGACACGCCCAACCAGAACCGCAATTTCAACAATATCTTCTCCTGTCCCGCATTGTTGCCTGTGGCCAGTCCGGACGGTCGCCTGTGGGCCCCGCTGTGACCTGCACCCGGCATTAGTCACGTGTGTTGTGACTGCGGCGCTACGCCTGCCGCGACAATAAGCGTCATGAAAGCCATCCGACTTAAACCGGGCAAGGAACGATCCCTGCAGCGCCGCCACCCCTGGATTTTTGATTCCGCCATTGCGCGTGGCGGCGCCGACGCGGGCGAAACCGTGCGCGTGGAATCCAGCGAAGGCCTGTTCCTGGCCTGGGGCGCATTCAGCCCCGCATCAAAAATCCGCGTGCGTGCCTGGAGCTTTGACGAGCAGCAGCGCATTGACGCGGCATTTTTGGCGCAGGCCTGCGCCCGGGCCATTCGTGCCCGCCAGCGAATGGACATCGCCAGCGACGGCCTGCGGCTGATCCACGGCGAATCAGACGGCCTGCCGGGGCTGATCGTGGACCGCTATGGCGACACCCTGGTGGCCCAGTTTCTGGCCAGCGGTGTAGAGCGATGGAAAGGCGTGATAGCCGACGCCTTGCTGCAGGAAACCGGCCTGACCCGGCTGTATGAGCGATCCGACGCCAGCAGCAGAGCCCTGGAAGGCCTGGAGCCCGCCACCGGCTGGCTGCGCGGTGACGGCCCCACCGCGTTGACCATCCGCGAGCACGACTGGCAGCTCACGCTGGATATCGCTACGGGGCACAAAACCGGCTTTTACCTGGACCAGCGCGACAGCCGCCACCTGTTTGCCGGCTGGACAAAGCGACTGGGCTTGCAGCGCGTGCTCAACTGCTACTGCTACACCGGGGGTTTTACCGTGGCAGCCCTGTCCGGTGGGGCGGGGCATGTGACGTCCATTGATTCGTCCGCCCCCGCGCTGGAACGCGCCGCAGCGCATGTGGCGCTCAACGACTTTGACGCGGCCCGCGCGACCTTCATGGACGCCGACGTCAACGCATCGCTGCGCACGTTCATCGAGCAGGGCCGCACCTTCGACGCCATCGTGCTGGACCCGCCCAAACTGGCGCCCACAGCGGCGCATGCCGAGCGGGCCGCCCGCGCCTACAAGGACATCAACCGCCTGGCCTTCAAGCTGCTGGAGCCGGGGGGCGTCTTGTTTACTTACTCATGCTCTGGTGGCATCAGTGCGGACCTGTTCCACAAGATCGTGGCGTCGGCCGGGGCGGATGCGGGTGTGGACGGGTACATCAGCGCCCGGCTGGGTGGGGCGCCGGATCACCCGATGACGCTGGAGTTTCCGGAAGGGGAGTATTTGAAGGGGCTTGTTGTGGTTCGCAAGTAGGTTTTTCTTTTTGTGTGTTTTTGCAGGGGCTGCACCTCGCTTTCCCCCCCCCTATCCCCCCCCGCCCCCTTTCCGCCCCCGCCGGGGCGGAAAGGGGGAGCCTG
>CALRYY010000032.1:0-40056 GCA_943372515.1 Ramlibacter sp. 2FC
CGTGTTCAAGCTGTCCGAGGCCGTGCTGGCCGGGCAGGCTGCACGCGTCTTGCGCATGCTGGACGGCCTGCAGGCCGAGGGCGAGGCCGAGGTGCTGGTGCACTACACGCTGGCCGAAGACATCCGCGCGCTCAAACGTGTGAAAGACAGCATGGCCGGGGGCCGCCCGTTGCCCATGGCGCTGCGCGAGCAACGCGTGTGGGGTGTGAAAGAGCGGCTGTTTGAACGCGTGCTGCCGCGCCTTACACCGGTGGCCATCGACAACCTGTTGCACTCGGCGCACCTGGTGGACGGCATCGTCAAGGGCCTGAAGGCGCCCGGCTGGCCCACTGATGGCTGGCAGGCCCTGCAGCGGCTGGCGCTGGCCCTGTGCCGCGAGTGCGCGGTGCAGCAAAACACCCCCGCCCGTAAAATCCCGGCATGAATGCGCTGAACATCGCCGAATACATGCAGACCGTGGGGCTGCAGGCCCGCCAGGCTTCGGCCCTGATGGCGCGCGCCGACGCGGCCACCAAGGCGCGGGCGCTGCGCACGCTGGCCGCACTGCTGCGTGCCAATGTGCAGGCGCTGCAGACCGACAACGCCAAGGACATTGAACGCGCTACTGCCAATGGCCTGAGCGCGCCGATGGTGGACCGGCTCAAGCTCACGGCGAAGGTCATCGAGACCGTGGCCGAAGGCTGCGAGCAGCTGGCCACCATGCCCGACGTGATTGGCGAAATCATCGGCATGAAGCAGCAACCCAGCGGAATCCGCGTGGGCCAGATGCGCGTGCCCATTGGCGTGTTCGGCATGATTTTCGAGAGCCGGCCCAACGTCACGATTGAGGCCGCCAGCCTGAGCATCAAGAGCGGCAACGCCTGCATCCTGCGCGGCGGCTCGGAAGCCATTGATTCCAACAAGGCATTGGCCCGGCTGGTACAGCAGGCCCTGACCGACAGCGGTTTGCCGGCCGACGCGGTCCAACTGGTGCAAACGACTGACCGCGAGGCCGTGGGCCAGCTCATCACCATGCCGCAGTATGTGGACGTGATCATCCCGCGCGGCGGCAAGAGCCTGATCGAGCGCATCAGCCGCGACGCCAAGGTGCCGGTCATCAAACACCTGGACGGCAACTGCCATGTCTATGTGGACGACCCCTGCGATATCGCCATGGCCGTCAAGGTGGCCGACAACGCCAAGACGCAAAAGTACAGCCCCTGCAACGCCAGCGAAGGCCTGCTGGTCGCGCGCGGTGTGGCGGCGGAATTTCTGCCGATGATTGGCGCGGTCTACGCCGCCAAGGGGGTGGAAATGCGCTGCGACGCTGAAGCTTCGGCCATCCTGGCGGCAGTGCCCGGCGCCAACCTGAAACCCGCCACCGAGCAGGACTGGTCCGAGGAATACCTGGCGCCCATCATCAGCGTCAAGGTGGTGGCCGGCATGGATGAGGCCATCGCCCACATCAACCAGTACAGCAGCCACCACACCGACGCCATCCTCACGCGCGACCACATGCACGCCCAGCGTTTTCTGCGCGAGGTGGATTCCGCCAGCGTCATGGTGAATGCAAGCACCCGCTTCGCCGATGGCTTTGAGTTTGGCCTGGGCGCTGAAATCGGCATCAGCACCGACAAGTTCCATGCCCGCGGCCCGGTCGGCATCGAGGGCCTCACCTCCTTGAAATACGTGGTTCTGGGCCAAGGTGAGGTGAGAAACTAAACAACAGCAACAGCCCAATTCCGGGATGCGTGGATCCGGCTCTGCCGGTCCGCTGCGTCGCCCCCCAGTGGGGGGAGGCGGCCGCAGGCCGCATCGGGGGGCGTTCAATAAATTATGGTTCCCCACTTAATTACTGCCCTGACCGGCCCCATCAATGAGCTGGAGCAGCGTGTGCTCGACTCCATGCCCGCCATCGAACGCTGGTTTCGCCTGGAGTGGATGGAGCACACGCCGCCGTTTTACAGCTCGGTAGACATCCGCAACGCCGGCTTCAAGCTGGCCCCGGTGGACACCAACCTGTTCCCCGGCGGCTGGAACAACCTGACGCCCGAGATGCTGCCGCTGGCGGTGCAGTCGGCCATGGCCGCGATCGAAAAGATCTGCCCCGAGGCCAAGAACCTGCTGGTCATTCCGGAAAACCACACGCGCAACACCTTCTACCTGAGCAATGTGGCGCAGCTCAAGCGCATCTTCCACATGGCCGGTCTGAACGTGCGCATCGGCTCCATCAGCCCCGATATCAAGGTGCCCACGGTGATCGACCTGCCCACGGGCGAGCAGATCACGCTGGAACCGGTGATCCGCAGCAAGCGCCGCCTGGGGCTCAAGGACTTTGACCCCTGCACCATCCTGCTGAACAACGACCTGTCGGCCGGCGCGCCGGGCATCCTGGAAGACCTGCACGAGCAGTACCTGCTGCCGCCGCTGCATGCGGGCTGGAGCGTGCGCCGCAAGAGCAACCATTTCAAGAGTTACGAAGAAGTCTCCAAGCGCTTTGGCAAGCTGCTGGGCATCGATCCCTGGCTGATCAACCCGATGTACAACATCTGCGGCGAGGTCAACTTTGCCGAAGGCACGGGCATGGAGTGCCTCACGACCAATGTGGATGCGCTGCTAACCAAGATCCGCAAGAAGTACAAGGAATACGGCATCAACGAAAAGCCGTTTGTGGTGGTCAAGGCCGACAACGGCACCTACGGCATGGGCATCATGACCGTGCGTGATGTGAAAGACCTCGACGCGCTGAACCGCAAGACCAAAAACAAGATGGGCGTCATCAAGGACGGCCAGGACGTCAGCCAGGTCATCATCCAGGAAGGCGTGTTGACCAACGAGCGCATGAACGACGCCGTGGCCGAGCCCGTGGTCTACATGATGGACCGGTACGTGGTGGGCGGCTTTTATCGCATCCATGCCGAACGTGGCGTGGACGAGAACCTGAACGCACCGGGTGCCAGCTTTGTGCCCTTGGCTTTTGCCGAGAGTACGCACTTACCTCAGCCCGGCATGAAGCCTGGCGCAAGTGCACCCAACCGCTTCTATATGTACGGCGTGATCGCCCGCCTGGCCATGCTGGCCGCCAGCTACGAGATGGAAGCGACCGATCCCGACGCTGAAATCTATGACTAGTTGTTGCGCTGCAACAATGCATGCGGCGCAGGGGTAGCAGGCGCACAATAGCGGTCCCAAAGCTACGGAACCCCGCCGGCGCACCAGGCCGGCAACAAGGGGTGGTTGTGTGTCTGCATCCAAATCGTCTCTCGCGGCGCTGACCCTCGGCGCCATCGGTGTTGTCTACGGCGACATCGGCACCAGCGTCCTGTATGCCGTCAAGGAAGTCTTTGGCTCCGGGCACGTTCCATTCACACACGCCAACATCTATGGCGTGCTGTCGATCTTTTTCTGGACGCTGACCGTCATCGTCTCCATCAAATATGTGGTGCTGGTGCTGCGCGCCGACAACCACGGCGAAGGCGGCCTGATCGCCATGCTCGCGCTGGCGTCCCAGGCCGTGAAGGACAAGCCCGAGCTGCGCAAATGGCTGCTGGGCATAGGCATCTTCGGCACCTCGCTGTTCTATGGCGACGGTGTCATCACCCCAGCCATCTCGGTGCTGTCGGCGGTAGAGGGCATGGAGGTCGTCTCGCCCGCGTTCAAGCAGTATGTGATCCCGCTGACCCTGGTGATCCTGTTTGGCCTGTTTGCCGTGCAAAAACGCGGCACCAGCGGCATCGGCAAGTTCTTCGGGCCGATCACGCTGGTGTGGTTCATGGTGCTGGCCGTGCTGGGCGTGTCGCACATCGTGCAGCACCCTGAAATCCTGGCGGCCATCAGCCCCCACCACGCGCTGGGCTTCATGTTCAACAACCCCGGCACGACCTTCATCATCCTGGGCGCCGTGGTCCTGTGCGTGACGGGTGCAGAGGCGCTGTATGCCGATCTGGGCCACTTTGGCAAGCGGCCCATCCGCCTGGCCTGGTTCACCGTGGCCATGCCCGCGCTCACACTCAACTACTTCGGCCAGGGCGCGCTGCTGCTGGAGAACCCGGACGCCATCAAGAACCCGTTCTACCTGATGGCACCCGACTGGGCGCTGGTGCCGCTGGTTCTGCTGGCCACCATGGCCACGGTCATTGCGTCGCAGGCCCTGATCACCGGCGCGTTCAGCGTGACCAAGCAGGTGATCCAGCTGGGCTACCTGCCGCGCCTGAACATCGAGCACACCAGCGTGCGCGACACGGGCCAGATCTACATCCCGTTTGTGAACTGGGGCCTGTTTGTGGCCATTGTGCTGGCCGTGGTGATGTTCCGCTCGTCCAGCAACCTGGCAGCGGCTTATGGCATTGCGGTCACGCTGGACATGCTGATCACCACAATCCTCACCTTCTTTGTGATCCGCTACGGCTGGAAGTACCCGCTGGCGCTGTGCATAGCGGCCACGGGCATTTTCTTTGTCGTAGACCTGGCCTTCTTCAGCTCCAACCTGCTCAAGCTGTTCCAGGGCGGCTGGTTCCCGCTGCTGATCGGCGGCGCGATCTTCACGCTCATGATGACCTGGAAGCAGGGCCGAGAGCTGCTCAACCAGAAGCTGCGCTCTGACGCGATTGACTTGAAGAGCTTTCTGGAGGCCGTGTTTGTCAGCCCGCCCGCGCGCGTGGAAGGCTCGGCCGTGTTCCTGACAGCCGAACCCGGTACCGTGCCCAACGCCTTGCTGCACAACCTCAAGCACAACAAGGTGCTGCACGACCACAACCTGTTTGTCACCGTGCGCAGCCACGAGGTGCCGTGGATCGGGATGGACAAGCGCCTGGCCATCGAGTCGCTGGGCCACAACTGCTGGCAGGTGGTGGTGCACTACGGCTTCAAGAACGACCCCGACCTGCCGCGCGCACTGGAGCAGATCCGCGCCCGCGGCTGTGAGCTGGAGGCCATGAGCACCAGCTATTTCCTGTCCCGGGACGTGGTGGTGCCCACCATTGGCAGCGGCATGGCCGCCTGGCGCGAAAAGCTGTTTGCCCAGATGCACCACAATGCCAGCGGCGCAGCCGACTTCCTGAACCTGCCCAACAACTCGGTGGTGGAGCTGGGCTCCAAGATCGAGATTTAGACTGGCGGTGGTGCGCCTTCAGCCCACCGCCACCGTCATGTCCAGCTCCACGGCGGCACCCTTGGGCAGCTGGGCCACACCCACGGACGTGCGCGTGTGTGTACCAGCAGCGCCCAGCACCCGCACCAGCAGGTCAGACGCCGCATTCGCTACTTCGCTCTGCTGGGTAAAGCCCGGTGCGCTGCGTGTGTAGACCCGCACGCCCAGCACCTGCTGCACGGCGTCCAACGAGCCTTCGGCCTGGGCAATCAGCACCAGCGCGCGCATCGCGCACACCTGCGCGGCATGCTGCGCGCGCTCCAGCGTCACATCGCTGCCAGCCTCACCCACCACCACCACCTCGCTGCCCACGCGCGGCACCTGGCCGCTGATGTACAGCACGCCGCCGTGTTTGAGGGTGGACACATAGTTGCCGCCGATCTGCAGCGGGCCGCTGAAGTCGTAACCCAGCCGTGCCGCTTCTGCCGCAAACCGTGTTGTGCGTGTAGCGCCTGTATCCGTCGTGCTCATGCCTGTGCCTTTGTCCAAGTCCATTGGGGTTGAGCGGGGCGGGCTTCGCGCGGCTGCAGGCAGATTTCGGCGTCGGCCAGGGCCTGCACAGCCACCCAGCCTGCGCGCTCAAAGCGACAGGCCAGGCCTTCGCCGGAATCCACACTGTTGCGCATCGCGATCTCGCCCAGCCAGTTCACGGGCCACTGTACCCGCACACGGCCAGCCAGCACGGCCAGCTGGCTGCCCCGGGCGACGGGAAGATGGGCGGTCTGGCCGGCGGCCAGCTGCCAGTGTTGGGGGGCTTCGGTGTCCATGGTGTGCCTTTGAAGGGTGGGAGGTGTGTCCATGCTAGGGACACCCCCCGCTTTGCAACAGCATCACAAAACAGGTTTCTGTACCGGTACAGAGTCAGAGAGCTGGCTTCTGTTATGGTCGTTTTGCGCCGCATCTGTGCATAGCCAGCGCGCTAACGCCGCCTGACCATCAAACCCATGGAAACCCCCGCCCCCGCCCCCGCCGCCCCGGCCTCGCCGCTGTACCGCCAGCTCGCAGGGCATTACGCGAGCGCCATCGCCGCCGGCACGCTGCGCCCGGGTGACCGCATGCCTTCGCTGCGGGGCATCACGCAGCTGCACAAGGTAAGCCTGTCGACCGCGCTGCAGGTGTGCCGCAGCCTGGAGGACCAGGGCTATGTGCAGGCGCGCGAACGCTCGGGGTATTACGTGCGCCGCACGCGTGATGTGCGCCCCGGCCTCATGGAGGACCGCCCCTCGCCCCAGCCGCTGGACCCGGCGCAGTACGTGGGCATTCATGCCCAGGTTTCGTCGTTCGTGGCACGCGGGCGGCAACACAAGGTCAATGCCAACCTGTCGGTGGCCCGCGCTGCGCCACAGCACTACCCGGTGGAGGCGCTGCGCAAGGCGGTGGCCCGCGCCATGCGCGAAAAGCCGCTGCTGCTGGGCTCGGCCGCGCCGCAAAACGGCAACCGTGTCTTCCGCGAAACCGTCGCCCGCCGCGCGTTCGCCGGCGGCCTGGCGCTGACAGCCGACGAGGTGCTGGTCACGCATGGCTGCATCGAGGCGCTGAACCTGGCGCTGCGCGCCATCACCCAGCCGGGCGATGTGGTCGCGGTGGAGTCGCCCACGTTTTACGGCCTGTTGCAGGTGCTTGAAAGCCTGGGCCTGCAGGCGCTGGAGATCCCCACCAGCACCCAGACCGGCATCTCGCTGGACGCGCTGGAATTTGCCTTGGGCAACAGCCCCGGCATCAAGGCCGTCGTTGTGGTGCCGCACCTGCAGAACCCGACCAGTGCCGTGATGCCCGACGCCCACAAGCAGGCGCTGGTGCAGCTGTGCGCCACGCATGGCGTGCCGCTGATCGAGGACGACACCTACACCGAACTGCTGGAGTGCGACAGCCCGCCGCGCAGCATCAAGTCGTGGGACCGCGCAGGCGGTGTGATCCACTGCGCGTCGCTGCACAAGATGCTGGCGCCCGGTCTGCGCCTGGGCTGGATGAGCGCGGGGCGCTGGCATGCGCGGGTGGAAATGCTCAAGTATTCGCAAAGCCGCAACAACGAAGAGCTGCCGCAGATCGCCGCGGCCTCCTTTATGGCAAGCCCCGCTTATGACCGCCACCTGCGCCGGCTGCGCTCGTTGTTGGCGGCGCAACGCCAGCGCGTAGCCGAGGCACTGGGCGACTATTTCCCGGCCGGCACCCGCACTACCTTGCCTGCCGGCGGCCTGCACCTGTGGGTGGAGGTGCCAGGCGTGTCGTCGGCCCAACTGTTTGATGCGGCCCTGGAAGAGCGCATCCTGGTCACACCGGGCACACTGTTTTCGAATACGGGCCGATTTGACAGCTACCTGCGGCTGGGTTGCGGCTGGCCGTATTCGCAGCGGATTGACGACGCGCTCAAGACGCTGGGGCGTATCGCCGCGCGGCTGGGCTGAGGGCGTGCTCAGCGCCGGTGCCGCACGCCGTGCAGAATCGGCGCCATGCGTTTTTTCAAAGACTTGAGCCTGTCGGCCTTTACCGCCGGCTTCGTGGCGGTGCTGGTGGGCTTTACCAGCTCGGTGGCCATCGTGTTCCAGGCGGCGCAGGCGTTCAATGCCACGCCCGAACTCATCAGCTCGTGGATGTGGGCGCTGGGCTTGGGCATGGGGCTGTGCACACTGGTGCCATCGCTCATCCTGCGCCAGCCGGTCATGGTGGCCTGGTCCACGCCCGGTGCGGCCGTGCTGGCCACCGCCGGACTGGCGGGTGGCTTTTCCATGGCCGAGGCCGTGGGTGCCTTTATGGTGTGCGGCGCGCTCATCACACTGGCCGGCGTCACGGGCTGGTTCGAAAGGGTGATGAACCGCATCCCCATGGCGATTGCTTCGGCGCTGCTGGCCGGCGTGCTGGCGCGCTTTGGCCTGCAGGCGTTTGCGGCGGCTCAGACGGCGCTGGCCCTGGTGCTGCTGATGCTGGGCACCTACCTGCTGGGCAAGCGGTTGGCGCCGCGCTACGCCGTGGTGCTGACGCTGGCCGTGGCCATTGCCCATGCGGCGGCCAGCGGCAATATGGTGTGGTCGCGCGTGACGCTGGACTTTGCCGTGCCGGTGTTCACCGCACCGTCGTTCAGCCTGGGGGCCATTACCAGCCTGGCACTGCCGTTGTTTGTGGTGACCATGGCGTCGCAAAACCTGCCGGGTGTGGCGGCGATCCGCGCGGCAGGGTACGACATGCCGATCTCCAAACTCATCACCGTCACCGGCGTGGCCATGCTGGTGCTGGCGCCGTTTGGTGCATTTGCCCTGTGCCTGTCGGCCATCACGGCCGCTATCTGCATGGGCCGTGAGGCGCATGAAGACCCGTCCAGGCGCTATGCGGCGGCGGTGTCGTGCGGTGCGCTGTATGTGCTGATCGGCATCTTTGGCGCGGCGGTCACGGGGCTGCTGACGGCCTTTCCCAAAGAGCTGGTGGTGGCCATTGCCGGCCTGGCGCTGCTGGGCACCATCGGCAGCGGCCTGGCCGTTGCATTGAAGGACGACAACCACCGCGAGGCCGCGCTCATCACCTTCCTGGTCACGTTGAGCGGCGTCTCAATAGCCGGTATCGGATCGGCGTTTTGGGGCGTCGTCGCAGGCGCGATCGCGCTGTTTGTGCAACAGTATGCCCACCCCCGAAGCGGCTGACGCCGCCTCCCCCTCAAGGGGGCACCACCAGCGGCCCGGCAAAGCCGGCTCCGCGGTGGTCCCCCGAAAGACACACCAACGACTGCCATGAACATCCTCTTTGTCGCCGACCCGCTCGAATCCTTCAAGACCTACAAGGACACCACCTTTTCGATGATGCGCGAGGCGCAGCATCGCGGCCATCGCATCGCCGCCTGCGAGCCGCGCCACCTGGTCTGGCGCTCGGGCGATGTGGTGCGTGCCGTGGTGCGCAACATCACACTGACGGGTGCGGATGACGAATGGTTCAACGAGACCAGCACGCCCGTCATGCCGCTGGCGGACTTTGACGCGGTCATCATGCGCAAGGACCCGCCGTTTGACAGCGAATACTTTTACGCCACGCACCTGCTGGAGCAGGCCGAGCGCGAGGGCGCCCGGGTGTTCAACAAGCCGCGCACGCTGCGCGACCACCCCGAAAAGCTCGCGATCATGGAGTTCCCGCAGTACGTGAGCCCCACACTGGTCACGCGCAGCGCCGACGAGGTGCGGGCCTTTCATGCCGAGCACAAGGACATCATCCTCAAGCCGCTGGACGGCATGGGCGGCATGGGCATCTTTCGTGTGAAGGCCGACGCGCTGAACCTGGGCTCCATCATCGAGACACTGAACAAGGACGGGGCTGAAACCATCATGGTCCAGCGCTTTGTGCCCGAGATCACCCAGGGCGACAAACGCATCCTCATCATTGGTGGTGAGCCTGTGCCGTTCAGCCTGGCGCGCATCCCGCAGGGCACCGAGGTGCGCGGCAACCTGGCCGCAGGCGGCCTGGGCGTGGCGCAGCCGCTGTCCGACAGCGACTGGGCCATTGCCCGCGCTTTGGGGCCGGTGCTGGCAGCGCGCGGCTTGCTGCTGGTGGGCGTGGACGTGATCGGCGACCGCCTGACCGAGATCAACGTGACCAGCCCCACGTGTTTTCAGGAGATCACGCAGCAGGCCGGCTTTGACGTGCCGGCCATGTTCATCACAGCGCTGGAGGCCGCGCTGGCGTCTTAAGTGACGGGCTGTGCCTGCCCGTTGACGAACACACGCAACTCACCGGGCGCAAACACGGTCCAGTGTTCGTTGGTGGTCAGCGGTGTGGTCACCACCACGGCCACGCGGTCGTTGGGCGTGGTCGCCTGGGCAAAGTCCACGCTCAGGTCCTCGTCGGCCAGCTGGGCGTGGGCAAACGGGTGGCGGCGCTCCACGTAACACAGGTGGGTGGACGCATGGGCCCACAGCGCCTGGCCGTTGGACAGCAGGAAGTTGAAGGTGCCGTGCGCCGCAATGCGCGGCACCAGCTCGCGCAGCGTCAGCGTCAGCTCGTCCACGTTGGGCACACCGGCGTGTGATTTGGCCAGCTCCTGCATGATCCAGCAGAACGCGCGCTCGCTGTCGGTGCTGCCCACGGGGCGAAAGGCCGCGTGCAGCCGGGGGTGAAAGTCCTTCAGGTCGCCGTTGTGGGCAAACACCCAGTAACGGCCCCACAGCTCGCGCACGAACGGGTGGCAGTTCTGCAGGTTCACCGCGCCCTGTGTTGCCTTGCGGATGTGGGCGATGACGTTTTCGCTCTTGATCGGGTAGCGGCGGATCAGCTCGGCCACGGGTGAATCACACGCGGCCTGGTGGTCCACAAAATGGCGAACGCCCTTGTCTTCAAAAAAAGCAATGCCCCAGCCGTCGCCGTGGTGGTCGGTGCGACCGCCGCGTTCGGCAAAGCCGGCGAAGCTGAACATCACGTCGGTGGGAGTGTTGCAGTTCATGCCCAAGAGCTGGCACATGGCGTCAGGCCTTCTTCACGGGTTGTTCACGCAGCTGCCAGGCAGCCACCAGCGCCAGCGCGCACAGTGCGGCCAGCATCAGGAAGGATTCATTGAACGCTGCCAGCCGCGCGGGGCTGGTGGTGGCGTTGGTCAGCGAATCGCCATGCGCTGCCAGCCGCCATTCCAGCACGATGCCGCACAGGCTCACGCCCGCGGCGCCGCCCAGCATGCGCACAAAATTGATGGCGCTGGAGCCTTGGGGAATCAGTGCCGGTGCCAGCCCGCGCATGGAGCCCAGGTTCAGCGACGGCAGGATGAAGCCCAGCCCCACGCGCCCCAGGATGGCAAATGCCACCAGCACCCACAGTGCGGTGGTGGTGTCCACCAGGACCATGACGGCAAACGACAGCGACAGCAGCGCCAGCCCGATGCTGACCAGCAGCCAGGTGGGCTGCCGGTCGGCCAGCCGGCCCACGCCGGCGATGGTGACGGCCAGCACCAGGCCCGCCGGCAGCAGGATGGTGCCCACATGGGACGCTGACAGCTGCAGGCCCAGCTGCATGTAAACCGGCAGCAGGTAGGTGGAGCCGAACAGGGCCGTGCCGTAGATGAACGCCACGATGCTGCCCATGGCGAATTGCCTGTAGCCGAACACATGCAGGTTCATCAGTGGCTCGCGCCCGGTGACCATGAGCCGGCGCTGCCACGCTATGAACGCCACCAGCGCCGCGGCCGCGCCGCCCAGCAGCACACCTGCGCGCACCGCACTGTTGCCATGCAGCTCCACCAGGCCGTTGAGCAGGCACAGCGTGCCCGTGCTGCCCAGCAGCAGGCCGCGCCAGTCCAGCGGCGCGCCGGCGCGGTTGGCGGCCACGCCGCCGGGTGAGGTAACCGGCACAAAGCGGTACGCCATGTACAGCGACGCCAGGCAGAACGGCACCACCATGAAAAAGATCGAGCGCCAGCCAAACAGGTCCACCAATACGCCGCCAATGCTGGGGCCGATGGCCGGCGCCAGCACCACGCCCATGCCGAAGATGCCGCTGGCGCGGCCCTGCTCGCTGGGCTCGAAGGCGCGCAGGATGATGATGGCCGGTATGGGCTGGACAATGCCGGCGGCCAGCCCCTCGGCCACGCGTGCGGCCAGCACCAGGCTGAAGCTGTTGGACAGGCCGCCCACAATGCCCCCGGCCATCAGCAGCAGCATGGTGCCCACATAGGTGTGGCGGTAGCCGTAGCGCGCCAGCAGCCAGGGTGTGGTGAGCATGGACGCCGTCATCGCCACCATGAAGCCCGAGCTGACCCACTGCGCGCGCTCCTGGCCCAGCGTGAAGTGGTGGCTCATGTCGGGTATGGCCACGTTCACGATGGTGGACGACATGATGGACGCCATGGTGCCGATCATCACGGACAGCAACAGCAGCCAGCGAAAGCGCGGGCCGTGACGTGCGCGCAGCGACGCGAGGGTGTGGTGCTCGCTCACGCCTGGCGCTGCCCCGTGGGGGCCCGGGTGGCGCAGGCCTGGCAGATGCACGCCTTGCCACGGGCCGCGGCCGGGATGGCGTCCAGTGCCGCGCGGTTGAAATCAACCTGAGTGCACCAGCACGGCCCCTGCTCCACGCCGGTCAGGCGTGCGGTCTCCATGGCGCACAGGTTGGCCTGGCCGCACAGCGGACAGCGCTGGGGGTCTGGCGCGGCGGGGGTTTGCATGGTTTTCAAGTCTACCTGTCAGGGCAGGTGGATGTGGTTGCCAAAGTGCTGGTAGGCTACGGCAATGCGCCGCAGGTGGCGCGCCTCCGGGTGCGCCAGCAGCCACAGCTGGGATTCGCAGCCCTCCAGTGGCGGCCCCAGGGCCACCAGGGCGCTGTCGTGTTCGAGCATGAACAGCGGCACGACGCCCACGCCCAGCCCGAAGCGCAGCGCATCCACAACGCCCGTGATGCCGTCCACCAGGTGGCGCGGCACCACGCGGGGCAGCTGCCTCTGGCGCCACTGCACGGAGGGGTGGTCCGGCATGGCTTCGTCAGGGGCCACCCAGTCATGCTGATCCAGCGGGCGGCGCCGCTGCGCCGCTGGCATGCTGCGGCTGGCACAGGCCACGAAGCGAATGGTCCCCAAAGCGCGCCCGATCAGGTGGTCCGGCGGCTTGCGCGCCGGCCGCACCGCACGCAGTGCCAGGTCGGCATCACGCCGGGTCAGGCTGAGCAGTCCGTTGGCCGTACCCAGCTCCATTTGCAGCAGCGGGTGTGCCCGCGCCAGCTCGCCAAGCGTCGGCAGGACCAGGCCGCGCAGCACCGCATCGGTGGTGGTCAGGCGCACGCGGCCCGCTACCGCGTCGTCGGCGTGCAGCGCACCGTCTTGCGCGGCTTGCAGCTCGGCTTCTATGCGTTCAGCATGACGTGCCAGTGCCTGGGTGGCGTCGCCTGGCAGGTAGCCCTGGCGGGTTCGCTCGAACAGGCGCTGGCCCAGCTGCTTTTCAATGCGCTGCAGCACGCGGAACACGGTGGACGCGTTCGTGTTCAGCCGTGTGCCCGCGGCTGCCAGTGTGCCGCCACGCACCAGTGCCAGCACGACCTCAAGGTCAGCCGCAGTCAGTGTGTATTGCGTTTTTGCAATAGATGGTTTCAAGATTGCGTATTGATGTTGCTGTTTTGCAATCCTACATTCCAGACTTGTACTACTCAAGCAAGTGTTTCCCATGACCATTACTACTGGCACCACCAGCCCCGAGCTGGTTCTGGTCAGCCATGCGCTGTGCCCCTACGTGCAGCGAGCCGCCATCGTGCTGGCCGAAAAGGACGTTGCGTTCGAGCGGCGCGATGTGGACCTGTCGCACAAGCCCGCCTGGTTCACGGCGGTCTCGCCGCTGGGCAAGACACCGGTGCTGCTGGTTGGGGGCCAGGCGGTGTTCGAGTCAGCCGTGATCTGCGAGTACCTGGACGACACCCACACACCGCGCCTGCATCCGCCAGATGCCTTGCAGCGTGCCCGCCACCGCGCCTGGATGGAATTTGGCTCAGCCATGCTCAACACCATCGCTGGCTATTACAACGCTGCCGATGAGGCGGCCCTGCAGGCCCGCCGCGGTGAGCTCATGGGCCGCTTTGCGCAACTGGAGCCCGTGCTGGCGCAAGCCGGGCCGTACTTTGCGGGGCGCGACTTCAGCATCGTGGACGCGGTGTTTGCGCCGGTGTTTCGTTACTTTGACGCCTTCGAGCAGGCGGGCGAGGCAGGCTTCATGGATGGCCTGCCTCGTGTGCAGGCCTGGCGTGCGGCGCTGGCCGCCCGGGCGTCGGTGCGCCGGGCCGTCACGCCGGGCTACCCGCAGGCGCTCCTGGCGTTTCTGCGTGCCCGTGGCAGCGCGCTTTCGCGTCGCATGGCTGCCTGACATCAGGGTCTGAACGGGTGGTGCGATCCGCAGGTGCAATGCGATCATGGCGCAAGGAGACTCGCCATGATGAATACGCCCTTCAACAGGCGCCGCCAGGCATTGCAATGGACCCTGGGCGCTGTCGCCTGGACGCTGGCCGCAGGGGTACAGGCCCAAGCCGACACCAGGACCTGCGCGCTGGTGCTCATGCACGACCGGGGTGGCTCAGCCGCCCCGATGGCGGCGTTGGGCCGCAAGCTGCAGGCCAGCTGCATGACCAAAGCGGTAGAGATGCCCTGGTCGCAGCGCCGCGCCAACGACAAGGACCTCCCCGGCGCCTGGCAAGAGGTCACGCGCCACGTCCGCGAGCTGCGCCAGCAAGGCCACAAGCGGGTGCTGGTGGGTGGTGTGGGCTTTGGTGCCAACGCTGCCATGGCGTATGCGGGTGCGGTGGGTGATGCAGACGGCGTGGTGGCGCTGGCGCCCGAGGCTGACGCCGCAGGCATCGGCGGCCTGCCGGCCACGGCCACGGCGCTGCGCCAGCACATGCCTGTGCTGTGGGTGCTGGGAACGGACGATCCGTTGTTTCAGCGCGGTGAAGACTTTGCCTTTGCCAAGGCGCCGCCGCACCCGCAAAGCCGCTATGTATCGGTCAAGGCTGACCGCAAGGGCACGGCCGAGGCAGCGGCCAAGCCGCTGGCCGACTGGCTCAGGTCGCTGGAATAAGCTCAGTCCGGCTGCACCAGCGCCAGGCCCGTAATGGTGTCCACCCCACCAATGCCGCCCACCAGCGTGGCTGCGTTGGCAGCGGCCGACAGGTCGATGCGGTACAGCGACAGGATGTTGCCCACGCGAATGGCCGCGTAGCCGGTCGTGGTGCGCGCTTCAAGGTCAAAGCCGTTGACGCCGCTGCCCAGCACGCCCAGCGTGGCGTCGCTGGTCAGCACGCCGTTGTTGGGCGGGTTGACCACCGAGCGCAGGCCCAGCGTCAGGTCCAGCACATACAGGGTGGTATCCGTGGCGCCACGAAACGAATTGCTGTAGCCCGCTGCGGTGACTGTCAGTGTCTGGCCGGGGTTGCCCGCACGCGTCAGGTTGCCGTCGGTGATGGTGTCGCCTGTGTCCACGTTAATGCGCAGGTTCTGCCCGGCATTGGTCACCACGCGCAGCCGGTCGGCCACGGGGTTGAAGTCCACGCCGAACTGCGTGCCTACCAGGCTGGTGAAAGGCGCATCATCGCCGGCGGCGGCTTTCAGCGTGGAGCGCAAGGTGGCGCGTCCCGTGGTCGCGTCCAGCGTATAGAGGTTGCCGCGGCTGCCCAACGCATACAGCAGGCCGTTGGCCGGGCGAAAGTCAATGCCGGCCACCGAGTCACCCGGCAGCAGACCCAAGATGGTTCGTATGCCCACCTGGGTGCCCGGCGTGGCGCGGTTGAATGATGCGACCTGGCCCGACTCGGTCACCACGATGGTGTCGCCCAAGGCAGCCGGTGTGACGGTATCGACGCCGCCCCCGCCCCCGCAGGCAGACAGGCCCAGGGCAAGGCTGGCAATGGCGGCGGAAATGGGTAAGCGGCGCATGGCAGGCTTTCTGCGTGAAAGTGTTACGGCAACAGTGTGCCAGCGTTTCAGTCGAAACGGCGCACCAGCTCCACCCCCACATAGGCCGAGCGGCCCGGCGCGGTTTCAAAGTACCGCGCGTTACCCTCGTTCACGATCACCGCCCCGGCGTGGCGACGGTTGGCCAGGTTGTCAATGCGCAGGAACTGGCGAAATTGCCAGGGCCCGCGTTCCTGCTGCAGGCGCACGCCCAGGTGGGCCACGGTGTAGCCGGCGGCGTCGTCGCTGTTGCTGTCGTTGACCGGCACGGCGGCGCTGTGGCGCAGTTCCAGTGTGAACGTACTGCCGGCCACGCCGGGCTCCCAGGCCAGCTTGACATACGCCTGGCGCCGGGCGATGCCGGGGATGCGGTTGCCCGCCGGGATGGCCAGGCTGGGCGTGACGCAGGGCGCGCCGGCGCAAGTCAGAAAGCCGTCGGCGTAGGTGGCGTTGATCAGCGTCAGCGCCGAGCTGACATTCAGCCGCCCCCACTGCACATCGCCCGACAGCTCCAGCCCCTGTCGACGTGTGCGCCCGGCGTTCTGGAACGTGCTGCGCCCGCCCGTGTTGGACAGCACCACGATCTCGTCTTGCGTGCGCACATCAAACACCGTGGCCGTCCAGGCTGCTGCGCCATGGCGCCCGCGCAGGCCGGCCTCCATGCTGCGGCTGCGGCTGGCGTCCAGGGCCGTGTTCAGCCCGTTGCCGCCACCAGCACGGTACGCGGCTTCATTGAGCGTGGGGGTTTCAAACCCGCGGCCGGCGCTGGCATAGGCCTGCACCTGGGGCGACAGTTTCCAGCGCAGGCCCACCACAGGCATCGTGGCGGCATGGCGCACGGCGCCGCTATCGTCGGGGTTGCCGGGCGCGATGTAGTGGTCTGCTGAAGACAGCCGCACGCGCGAGCGGCGCACGCCCGCGGTGACGGTCCAGCCGGGTGTGTGCCATTCGGCCTGTGCATACGGGTCCAGCGCATCGGCGCGGTTGCCTTCATCCCGGCGCAGGCGGCCCATCACACCCAGGGTGGTGCCGGTGAAATTCTCGAACCCCCGGCGCTGTTCGTCCTGCCGGTCCCAGGCGAGGCCGGCGGACGCGGTCAGCCGCCCGCTTTCGTACTGGCGGTCCAGACGCCAGCGCATATTCAGCCCGCCGTACTGGCGGTTCAGGTCAATGATGCCGCCGGCCGCACCCGGCGCCGCCTGCGCCGACGGCGGGATCGCCTGGTACTGCACCAGCGCGCGCTGGCCGCCATAGCCCATGAGCTGCAGGCTGTGGCCATCATCCAATGAATGCGTCCACGCCAGTCCCAGCTGCGTTTGCTGCGCGGACTTGCGGGTATTGAACTGTGTGGCGGCCGGCGTCGTCTGGTAGGGGTCGGCATCCAGCTCGGCGCGCGACAGGCCCAGCGGGTCTTGTGCGTCGCTGACCTGCCGGTTGGCCACCAGCACCAGGCGCCCGCCGTCATAGGGGCGCGACAGCTTCAGGTGGGCCGTGCTGCGGTCAGCGGCGGACTGCGGGCGCAGGCCCTGGGTGCTGAAGGTGGATGCGTCCACATTGAAGTGATAGCTGCCGGCCTTGCCCGTGGCCTGCGTGGACGCCCGCCACAGCCCGTCGGCACCGGCGGCCAGGCCAGAGCGCCATTCGGTGGGACCGCCATCGGCCGTGTACAGCGCCACTACGCCGCCGGCCGAGCTGCCGTACAGCGCCGAGTAAGGCCCGCGAATCACTTCGATGCGATCCGTGCTGCCGATGGGGAAGTTGGCTGCCTGGCCCTGGCCGTCGGGGGCGCTGGCCGGTATGCCGTCCACATACAGCCGCACGCCGCGCACCCCGAAGGTAGAGCGCGCGCCAAACCCGCGGATGGACAGCTGCAGGTCCTGCGCATAGTTCTGCCGGTTGTTGATGGACAGGCCTGGCACGCGGCCCAGCCCCTCTGACAGGTTGATCTGCAGGTTGCCCGCGCGCAATTCCTCGCCGTCCACGATGTCGATGGAGGCGGGTGCCAGCCAGCGTTGCTGGTCGGGCGCAGCGCCAGTGATCACAACGGGCCGCAGGGCGGCATCGGGCGTCTGAGCGCCAGCCACCAACGACAAAAGGCCTGCACCGGCGGTACAGGCCTTCTGGATGGCCCTCAGGGCCAAAGCGGGTTGGGTCCACATCGGCACAGCCCAGTTTGCCAGCGAATCCGGCGGGCCGTGCGAAATGGGGACGTTTCAGGGCTTTTTGAACGCTTCCTTGGCATCGTCCTTGACCTTCTCGCGGACGTCGCCAGCAATCTTCTGCGCCTTGCCGGCCTGCTCACGGGCGTGGCCCTTGGCTTCCTGTTCCTTGCTGTTGACCAGCTTGCCAAACTGCTCCTGCGTTTCGCCGGCGGCTTCCTTGATACGGCCCTTGACTTGATCCTTGTTCATGTGAACTCCTTGGGTTGGTTGGGACAGGAGTTCATGGTGCAACGGGTCAAAGCCTGCAAGTCGCGGGAGCGCTGCGCGCGCGGATGTAGGCCCGCACCTACATCACGCAGCGCAGCGCCCCTTGCCTACCAGCCGATGGCCTTGGGCAGCCACAGCGCAATCTGCGGGAAATAGAACACCAGCGCCAGCGTGATGCCCTGCATGATGATGAACGGCACCACACCGCGGTAGATGTCCCTGATGCTGATCTCGGGCGGCGCCACGCCCTTCAGGTAAAACAGCGCCCAGCCAAACGGCGGCGTGAGGAACGACGACTGCAGGTTGATCGTGATCAGCATGGCCAGCCACACCGGGTCCACGCCCTGGGCCAGCAGCACCGGCATGAACAGCGGCACCGCGATGTAGCTGATCTCGATCCATTCGATGAAAAAGCCCAGCACAAAAATCAGCAGCATCATGAACCAGATGTCGGCATTGACGCCGCCGGGCAGCCACTCGAACATCGCAGTGATCATGTCCTCGCCATGCAGGCCGCGAAACGACAGCGCAAACACCTGCGCCGTCATCAGGATGAACATCATGATGGCGGTGATCTTGCTGGTGTCCAGCGCAGTGGCCTTGAGCGTGGGCCAGCTGAAGCGCCCCGAGACCACGGTGATCAGGATGGCGCCCACTGCCCCCATGGAGGCGGCCTCTGTCGGCGCGGCAATGCCGCCCACGATGGAGCCCAGCACCGCCACCACCAGCATGATGGGCGGCACCACCACCTTCCAGAAGCGCACCCACAGCTGGCGGCGCGACACCAGGTCGCGCTCGGCCACCGGGATGGGTGGCATCGACTCGGGCCGCAGCATGCCCCATACCAGGATGTAGATGATGTACACCGCCGACAGCAGCAGGCCCGGCATGACGGCCGCCGCAAACAGCGTGCCCACCGACAGCTGCATGATGTCGGACAGCAGGATCAGGATGAGGCTGGGCGGAATGATCTGCCCCAGCGTGCCCGAAGCGCAGATCACGCCGCACGCAATGCCCTTGTCGTAGCCGCGGCGGATCAGGGTGGGCAGCGTCAGCAGCCCCAGCGTGATGACGGTGGCGCCCACGATGCCGGTGGTGGCGCCCATCAGGACGCCAAACAGGATGATGCCCACACCCATGCCGCCACGCAGCCCGCCGGCGATGTGGCCCATCACGTCCAGCAGGTCGTCGGCCAGGCGTGACTTTTCAAGCATCACGCCCATGAACACAAACAGCGGGATCGCCATCCACTGGTAGCCCGCGACGATGCCGTAAAACCGCGCGGGCAGCAGGTTGAACAGCGTGTCGCCAAAGCCCAGGTAGCCAAACACAAAACCCACCGTGGCCAGCGTGGTGGCTACCGGCACGCCCAGCATGAGCATGCCAAAGAACGCCACCAGCATCATGATGGCGTAGGTCTGGGGTTCAAACATGCTGGCTGCCCCCGCGTTCCCGGTACGTCTTGATGGTGCGCAGCAGCTGGCCCACCGACTGCAGCACCAGCAGCGAAAAGCCGATGGGAATCAGCGACTTGACGGCCCAGCGCCACGGAATGCCGCCCGGGTCAGAGGAGGTTTCGCCGATGGACCAGGCTTGTGCGACATAGCCCAGCGAAACCTTGATGAACAGCAATGCGATCACGATCGTGAGCCCCACCGACAGCAGGTCCACAAGATACTTCTTGCGTGCGCTGTAGTTGGCATAGAACAGGTCCACCCGCACGTTGTCGCCGCGCTGCAGGGCGTAGCTCATGCCAAACAGGATCAGCGCGGCCAGCAGGTGCCACTCCAGCTCCTGGGCCCACACCGAGCCAAAGCTGAACAGGTAGCGCAGCACCACGTTGGTGGCCACCAGGAAGATCACCGCCAGCGTAATGTAGGCAGTGAAATTCCCCACGCGGTCGATGAAGGACTCGATGCGCGCAATCGCACCGTCCGTAAAAGAAGCCATGACAGTTGCCTTGACGATCAGCCGCGAACCTTGATGTGATACGCCTCTTCGCTCACCTCGGACCAGCGGTCAAACTTGGCCTTGAAGGAAAAGTAGGAGTCGTGCACCTTCTTGGTCAGCGGGTCCTTGGCCACGGCTTCGGCCAGCACCTTGGCGGTTTCTTCGCGCAGCGCCTTGATCACGGCGTCGGGCAAGGGCTTGGCAATGACCTTCTGGTTCTTGATCAGGTCTTCCATCGCGTCGGAGTTGGCCTTCTGGCACCAGCCTTCGCTGATGACGTTGCAGGCCGCAGACGCGTTTTGCACGATGGCCTTCAGGTCGGCAGGCAGCTTGTCCCAGGCGGCCTTGTTGATCAGCAGCTCGGACACCGTGGCAGATTCATGCCAGCCGGTGGTGTAGTAATACTTGGCGGCCTTTTGCAGGCCCAGGCGGCGGTCCTGGAACGGGCCCACGAATTCGGCCGCGTCAATCACGCCGCGCTCCAGCGCCGGGAAGATTTCGCCGCCGGGCAGCACCTTCACATCCACGCCCAGGTTGGCGTACACCTTGCCCGCCAGGCCCGGGATGCGCATCTTCAGGCCCTTGAAGTCGGCCACGGAATTGATTTCTTTCTTGAACCAGCCCGTCATCTGCACACCGGTGTTGCCGCAGGGCATGGCCACCATGCCGAACGGGGCATAGACCTCGTTCCACAAGTCGATGCCGCCGCCGTCATACAGCCAGCCGTTCATGCCCTGGAAGTTCAGGCCGAAGGGCACAGCGGTGAAATACTGCGCCGCAAAGGTCTTGCCGGTCCAGAAATAACTGTTGGCGTGGTTCATCTCCACCGTGCCTGCGCGCACGGCGTCAAAACCTTCAAACGCGGGGATCAGCTCGCCCGCACCAAACACCTGGATGTTCAGCCGGCCGTCCGACATGTCCTTGATGCGTTTGGCCAGGTCGGTCGCGCTGCCCGGGCCGTCCATGTAAAACGGTGAGCCCTTGGCGTAGGCACTGGTCATCTTCCAGTTGAAAGTGGGCCGGGCCTGGGCCCGAGCAATGGCGGGGGCACCCAGCACGCTGCCGGCGATGGCGGCGTTGGAAAGGAACTGGCGGCGAATCAACGTCATGGTGGGCTCCTGTGGCAGATGGAAAGGGGATCAAATCGTTTGTAAAGCGATACGAGTCCTCTTTTGCAAACCTTGTGCCAGCAAATGCCAAACCTTAAGGCGCTGATTTATATGGATATTTTTGAAACTCCATCGCTCCTGGATGTACGTGATTGTTAGCAAACCAACAAATTGGTGCGGGAATTTTGTTTACAAATACAAGCGATGCACAGATATGAATGACGTTTGTAAACAGGGTGCTGACGGCTGCGGCACTTTTCGCTGGCAAACGTCACCCATGCACCCGTACTGTGCGCCGCCGCAGGGGCACTACAGACGCGCGCCGCCGCGACGGTTCTTGACGCGCGTCATCAGCGTCTTGCAGTCCACCGACAGGATCTCGGGCCGGTTCAGCAGGTGCTTGCGCACAAACGCGTCAAAGGTCTCGTAGCTGTCGGTCAGGGTGTGCACATGCAGGCTTTGCAGGTCGCTCATGATGTACAGGCTCACCACCTCGGGGCAGTCGGCCAGCTCCTGCGACAGCGGCTCCAGCGCCACCGGCGTGACCCGCAGGTCCACAAAGGTCGAGATCACCTTGCCCAGCTTTTCGGGGTTGACCACCGCGCTGAACAGCTCGATGACGCCGCTGCTGACCAGGGCCTGCACCCGCGTGCGGGCGTGCGCCCGTGAAACGCCCAGCTGGCGCGCAATGTCGGCAAACGAGGCGCGGCCGTCCTTGATGAGCAGGTTGAGCAGGGCACTGTCGAGCTTGTTCATGCGGTGATTAGAAATCATTGGCGCAGGGCCGGGCCCGATGTCCTACGGCGCCACGGCCTGAGGGACGGCATGACCTGGCGGGCGCCGGCCGTATAAAAGTTTCTACTTCTTTGAAAGCTGCCCATGAATCCGTCCATTACACCGCCCGCGGATGCCACACCCGCCGACCCCGACCTTCAGGAACAGGCCCGCCCCGGATTCGGCGTGCCTTCGCAGGACCCGCGCGCCGCTGCGCAGGAGCCACTGGGTGGCGAAGAAGCCGAGCGAGAATCGCGGTCGGTGTTCGTAGGCGGCGGCGTGGCCGCCGGCGCAGCGGCGGGCGCCACCTTGGGCGTGGTAGCCGCCGGCCCTGTGGGTGTGGTGGTGGGGGCTGCGCTGGGGGCGGTTGCCGGCGCAGTCAGCGGCGCTGCTGCCGGCGCTGCCATGGACCCGCAAGCCAACCCCGAAGCGAGTTCGAGGAAGAGCGCCGAAACCAAGCCGCCATGACCGGTTACCAGCACGGCCGAGTCGACCGTGTCGCGGCAATAGCCGCCCATGATCGAAAGGCGGCCGAAGTATCTGGCGTCTGGGCGCTGGCCTTTTGTCGCGCACCGGGGGTATATGCAGGCTGGTTGCGCATCGTCACGGCCCAGTGTGACGCAGCCGCCCGCGGATCTACAACTCTGTCTTGACCAGACGCCGGCTGGGTTTGCCCCATCCTGAACCGCCCTCGCCCACGAAGGTGATCGCATCGGGATACTTCCTGGCCACCTTCTGAAAGGCTGGCTTCATGTCGCGCGGGGCGATGACCGTGGCGTTGAAATCATCCACGGCAACGACCGTGACCAGGAGGTTCTGGGCGCGGAAATGAGCGTGGCAAAGGCCCTGCACGTCAGGCGGCTGGAGCCCCTGCTCCTGAAAATTCTTCTGCCGCGCTGTCCACACGTCGCTCGGAATGACAAGCACAGGGCGGCCTCCTGCCCGCTGTGCCTTGGCGTAGGCGTCATAGATGGCTTCCTGATATGCATCAGGCAAGTTGTTGTAAGGCGAATCTTCGACCTTGGTACGACCCTGAAGGCAGTCATCAATGACCTCATTTTTAACGGGGTCGAAATATCCGGTGGCGTGGGTCAGCCCCAACGAAACGATGGCAACCCCTTTGGTTTGAAGGACCTGGGCCAAATCGGACGGATGGGTTGAAAACCGCAGGAAATCCAGGTTCAGGCCACGCAACAATTCCTTCAGAGGTTCAAGGTCCGCGTAAGTGAAAGACCAGTCTTGCGGTGGCACCTGGCTGAGATAGCTTCGCAGGACGCCGACGTCACAGTTGTTTCCCTTGGCAGGGTCTCTCTCACTGCACCCCAGGGCCTTGGTGTCATCGGCAAATTCGCGGACAAAAGAAACGGATTTGCCATCCCCCTTGCTGTCGACCGCTTCTTTGACGGCTTGCACCGTCAGCCGTACCACCCGTGGGTTGCGTTTGCTGGTATGCACTTCACCAACCGTCACACTGTCTGCGTCCCCTTTCCCGATACTGGCGCCAATCAGCGCCAGGTAAGGCTTGGTGCCTGCGTTGCCACTGAAGATCCGCGGATTTTCCGGTTTGCCGACCTTGATGGCGGGCGTGGGAGCGCCTGGATTGCTGGCGCGGGTGCTGGCGCCAAGCAGGGTGACGCCGATCGCGAAACAGGTTGTTTTTTGCATTCCCCGATATTGTTTGGGGTGCAGCGCATGGGAAATTAGACAGAAGTATGGCAACAGGGCGCGCGAACGTGCGCGCCCACGTCAAGAAAAGAGACCAGGCCTGCGCCTTGACCTTCAGTCGCCAGGCAGGCAGCGGCGGTTCGGTGCATGTGGACTTTTGCTGAAGGCGGCGTGAACCAGACCGCATGGCCTATTCCAGAACAATGTTGTTGGCCTTCGCCACGTTCCGGTAGAACTGGATGCGTTGCTGGATTTCCTGGCGGTACTCGGCGGGCTTCACGTTCTCGGGCACCATGGCGCCGCGCTTGCGCCAGGCCTCCTGCGTCTGCGGGTCGCGCAGCACCGTGCGCATCGCGTCATACAGCTGCGTGATGATGGGCTCGGGTGTTTTGGCCGGTGCGGCCAGGCCGGTCCATGAGGTGAGGTTCAGGTCGGGCAGCTTCAGCTCGTCAAAGGTCGGCACGTCGGGCAGCTGCGGCGCGCGGATGGGTGACGCCACGGCCAGCGCGCGCAGGCGGCCTTGCTGGATCATGGTGAGGTTGGACGTGAGGTTGTTCCAGGTCATGTGCACCTGGCCGGACATCAGGTCATTGAGCGCCGGCCCCGCACCCCGGTAGGGGATATGGGTGACGAAGATACCCAGCTTGGACTTGAGCAGCTCCATGCTCAGGTGTGCCACCGAGCCATTGCCTGACGAGGCGTAGTTCAGCTTGCCCGGGTTGGCCTTGGCGTACTTCACCAGATCCGCAAAATTCTTGACCGGCAGCGCGGGGTTGACCAGCAGCACATTGGCCAGCCGGTCGATCAGCGTGATAGGCGCGAAGTCATTGACCGCGTCGTACGGCAGGCTGGATGACACAGCCGGGTTGACCACATGCGTGGTCTGCGAGGTGACGACCAGCGTGTAGCCGTCGGGTGCCGCGCGCGCCACCAGGGTGGAGCCAATGGCGCCGCCCGCGCCGCCTTTATTGTCCACCACCACGGTTTGCCCCAGCACCTTGCCCAGCCTTTCAGCGATGGCGCGGCCCGCGCTGTCCACCGAGCCGCCGGGCGGGAACGGCACCACCAGGGTGATCGGTCGGTTGGGGTAGCGCGCGGGCGCCTGGCCTAGCGCGGGCAGGGCGATGGCGCTGCCCAGGGCGCAGGCTGTGCTGACGAAGCGGCGGCGGTGCAGGGGTGTGGTCATGGTGCGGTCCTTGTCGGGGCAATCAGGGTTTGGCAGGGGTAACGTTTCGGATGTGGGCCGCGATGTCGTGCAGCACACTTGTGATGTCGTCGCGCACGTCGTTGGCGCGCGGCAGCAGCTCGCGCGTCTGTTCGTTCAGGTAGATCGCGCGGTTCAGTTCGATCTGCAGGCTTTCATGGCCGAGCGTGGGGTTGCCAAATTCGCGCAGCAGGTCCTGCCCGGCGTAGGGGTCATTGACGGCCACCGTGTAACCGCGCTGGCGAAACGCCCCGGCCACCAGCGCGGTGAACGCGGCGCTGCAGCTGCGCCCGTGCAGGTCGCCAAGCACCACGTCGGCCAGCGGACCCGGCGCCACACGGCCTAGCCGCTCGTAGGCATTGCCGGGCATGGAATGCAGGTTGAGGTGCCAGCGTGGGCCGTGGGCGGCGGCCGATTGCAAGGCCTGCGCTAGCGCCCGCCGGTACGGGCGCCAGTAATGCTCGATGCGGTGCGCCACCTCGCGCGCCGACAGGCGCCGCGCATAGATCGGTGAGCGCGTGGGCGTGTGGCTGAACACCAGGCCGTTGCCCAGTGCCAGGCAGCGATCCGAGGGAGCCACCTCGCCGGGCCAGGCGTCGGCCAGCATGGCCACGTCGATATCGCGGTCATGGCGATTCGCGTCGATGTAGCTGCGCGGGAAGGTGGCGTGCACCAGCGTGCCGCCCACGCGCGGCACGGCGTCCCACAGCCAGTGCACATGCGTGTCCTCGCTCTTGCGCAGCTCGGCCAGTGACACGGCATAGCCAAAGTCGGCCGGGTAGTCGGTGCCGCTGTGCGGTGAATCGCACACCAGGGCAATGGCGGGTGCGGCCGGCGGCAAGACCTGGACGGGCAGGGCGGGGCGAAGGGGCTCGGGGTGCAAGGCAGTGTTTCTGTTCGATGGAAGGTGGGCGAAGCGTAGACAGCCCAAGCGCTGGGGGCAAACGACAATTTGATTCGTGCCGATAACCTGATGTAATCAAGCGATGCGGTTCAAGTCACCTTCCTTGCCCGAGTTGCACGCCTTCCTGGCGGTATGTCAGCTGGGCAGCTTTCGCCAGGCGGCCGGTGTGCTGTGCGTGACGCAGGCCGCCGTAAGCCGCGCCGTGCAGCGCCTGGAGCAACGCCTGGAATGCACGCTGCTGGACCGCAGCGGCACCCGCGTGCTGCCCACCGCGCGCGGGCGCGAGTTCCAGGCGCTGGTGGAGGCCCATGTGGCGGGGCTTGAGAGTGCCATCGGACGCTTTGGCACGCGCCCCACGCCGCGCAAGCTGCGCGTGAGCGTGGTGCCCACGCTGGGCACGCGCTGGCTGGTGCCGCGCCTGGGCCAGTTCCGCGCGCTGCACCCGGATATCGACATCGAGCTGCGGCAGTTTCACCACGACGAAAACTTCGCGCGTGACGACGTGGACTTGTGGATCGACGTGAAGCGCCCTGCGCGGGCCTGGCCGCGCGGCATCCGCGCGCGCTACCTGCTGGGACGCGACATCCAGCCGGCCTGCACACCGGCGCTGGCGGCAGCGCTGCGCCAGCCCCGCGATCTGCTCAACGCCTCGCTGCTGCAGCACATCAACTTCCCCGGCAACTGGGCGCTGTGGCTGAGCCAGGCTGGCGGTGTGGACACGCCACCCCCGCTGGGCCCGGGCTTTGACCTGGGCAACAACCTGATCGTTGCCGCCTGCGCTGGCATGGGCGTGACGGTGATCCAGCCCTGCCTGATCGAGGCCGAGCTGGCCTCGGGCCAGCTGGTGCTGCCCTTCAGCCCCGCCGTGGCCACGGACCGCGGCTACTACCTGTGCAGCCGCGCCGCGCTGGCTGGCAATGACGCGGTAGAGCAGTTCACGCGCTGGCTGGTGGATGAGTCAAAGGCCAGCACGGATCGCTTTGGGTTGACGCCGCCCTTGTCCCGCGGCCATGCCGCCTGAGCGACTGCGTGACGCGAAGACCGTCAAACGCTCAAAGATCCAGCCCGGCTCCGCGCAGGCGTAGCCACTCCTTGCGGTCGCGGCAATCGGGCAGCACCTTGTCGACTTCGTTCCAGAACGCGTCAGAGTGATCGCGGTGGTGGATGTGGCATAGCTCGTGCACCACGATGTAGTCGATCACGGTCAGCGGCGCCATCAAACACTTCCAGTGGAAATGAATATCGCCATTGGGCTGGCAACTGGCCCAGCGAAAGCCCAGGTCCCTGATCTGCACCGCACCGGCTTTGACACCCGCGCGTGGTGCGAAATGGGCCACGCGCGCAGCCAGGCGTGGCAAGCCCTTGCTGCTGTAAAACGCCTCGAAAGCCTTTTGCGCTGCGGCATGGCCGCCCTGCGTCATCACAGACCGCAGCAGGCAAAACCGCCCCTCCTTGAGCTTCAGCGGTTCGTCCTGCTCGCCCACCAGCGACAGGCGGTAGCTGCTGCCCAGGTACAGAAATGACTCGCCATTCACCCATTCGCGGGTGATGCGCGTGGCGTTCAGGTCGCGCCATTCGGCCAGGTTGCGGTAAATCCACATGCGCTTGGCCAGCACAGTCTCGTCCACCTGTTCAGGTGTCATGCACCGGGGTGGCCGCACCGTGACCAGGCCATCACGCTCGATCACGATGTCGGTGGTTTGGCGGGCTGAGCCTGGCAGCAGCCGGTATTCAATGTCGCGAACCTTGCGCACCAGCATCACATGCCCCCTGTGCGCTGGCTGCGCGTCAGCTCGTCGTGGCGGTTTCTTGCCAGCTTCATGATTTCCACCGCCACGCGTTCGCGGTTGTGTTTGAGTTCATCGATATCCGTTTTGCTGATTTCGGTCTTGATCAGGCCACGCACGCGCTTTTGTTTGTCGGGGTTGCGCCAGAAATCAATGCTGCCAATGGTTTCCTGAAGAACCTCGACCACGGCTTGCATCAGTGCCCTGAACGCTGGCTTGTGGGCTTCATCCAAGGTGCCGCTGGCAAAGCCCACGGCAATGATGTGCGCATAAAACGGGCTGGCCTCCCGGCTCACGCCGTCCTCGGCCTGCTGGCGGCCGGCCACGGCCTCGGCCCGCAGCTCAACCAGCTTTTCGGCCAACAGGTCCCATTGGTCCTGGTGCTGTGTAATCAGCGCATCCACCTTGGCCGACAGGCTTTTGTAGAACGCCGGGTCTTCGTCGTGGTGCACCGTGCAATGCTTGCGGATGGCGTGCTCCATCTCGCTGGCCTTGGCCTCGCCGATGTGCCCCGCGTGCGCGGCCAGCTTCTCCAGAAAATCAGGCGCCAGCAATTCCACCGGCGCCACCTTGGGGTTGATGCCCAGGCTGACCAGGTGTTCGTTGATCAGGGCCTTGACCTTTTCGCCCGCGTCGCCCAGGTCCAGGCTGCTGTCCTTGTAGCGCTCCTTGGCGACCTGCAAGATGTACCCAAACCGCCGGGCCGGTACCCGAAAGGGCTGGGCTGACGCATGCGGCAGCACAACGTCCAGGCTCATCAGGAATTTTTTCAGAAACACCTCAAAGTCCGCGCGCTGCTTTTCATCCTTCAGCGCCGACACCGCGGCGTGCACTACGGCCGCGTCGGCGTCCATGCCTGGCAATGTGCCGGTCACAAAGGCCTTGATCTGTTGCACGCCCAGCGCCACGAACAGCTGCAGCAGGCGCTCGTAGCGTTCCTGCAGCACGGGCAGCTCCGAGGTGATGTTCTGCAAGCCCTCGCGCAGCTCCTGCAGCTCGTCACTGGCCGCGTACAGCGTGAGCGCGTCCGTCAGGTGGTTGGCCAGGCCGATGTAGTCCACCACATAGCCGCGGTGCTTGCCCTGGCGCACGCGGTTGGTGCGCGCTATGGCCTGCAGCAGCGTGTGTTCGCGCAGCTTCTTGTCGATGTACATCACCTGCTCCACCGGCGCATCAAAGCCCGTGAGCAGCATGTCGCACACGATCAGAAAGGCAATGCCGGTGTTGGTTTTGTCCGGGTCGTCCAGGTCAAAGCTCTTGCAGAAGTTGTCCACCGCCTTGAGCCGCGCCGCCTCCTTGCGCGCCAGGGTGATGAAAGCCGCCTCGTTGGTGCCGTCGGACGAGATCACCACGGCTGTTTTCAGAAAGCGCAGGCGCCGGATGAGCTGCGCATCGGGCTGGGCCTGACCCTCTTCCAGCGCGATCCGCTCGGCCAGCGCGTCCTTGATGCCGTTCTGGTAGCGGATGCAGGCCAGCTTGGAATGGCACACCACCTGCGCTTTGAACCCGTTGGGCAGGATGTTGCCCACGTAATGCGCCACCAGGTCGCGCGCAATGGCGTTGATGCGGGCCTCGGCCTCCAGAATGTCGCCGGTGGCGCCGTATTTTTTCTTGATGGCGGCCAGCTCTTCTTCAGACCGGTCACGAAACAGGTCTTCAAACTTGCCGTCAAACGCGGCCTTTTCGTTCAGGGCGCTGTCGGCCGTCTTGCCCTCGTACAGGATCTGCAGCGTGGTGCCGTCGGCCACCGAATCCATCAGGCGGTAGGTGTCGATGTATTCACCAAAGCGCTTGTGCGTTTTTTTCTCGCCATGGCGATCGGTCAGCAGCGGCGTGCCGGTGAACGCCACGCGTGTGGCGTTGGGGAAGGCCTCAAACAGGTTGTCGCCCAGGTCCGAGCTTTGGGTGCGGTGCGCCTCGTCAATCAGCAAGATGATGCGGTCGGAGCTGTTCACCACCCCAAACGTCTTGCCCGACGGAATGGCCAGGTAGGTGCCCAGCGCCTCGGCCACGATGTTGCTCAGGGCCTCCTTGTGCTCCTGAAACTTGTGCACTATGACCATGTTGATGTCAGACGTATCCGTGCCCAGGTGCAGGCGCAGTGCGTTGCGGCTTTCAATCACGTTCACCCGCCCGCCAATGAGCGTGGCGGTGCCGCCCAGCTGGTCTTCCAGGTCGGTGCGGTCATTGACCAGAATTATCTTGTAGTCGTTCAGGTCGGTGCTGGCGCGCAGCATGCGCGCCAGAAACACCATGGTCAGCGACTTGCCCGACCCCTGCGTGTGCCACACCACACCGCTGCGCTCCAGCGCCGTGGTGCCGCTGCGCAGGCGCTGGACCATTTTGTGCGCCGCGCGAAACTGCTGGTAACGGCACACCACCTTGATGCGCGGCCCCGCATCGGTGTCCATGAACACACTGCTGGTGCGCAGGATCTGCAGCAGGTTGGTGCGGTCCAGCATGCCGGCCACCAACTTTTGCTGGGCATTCATGCCGTCCATGGCGGCATCGTCCTGGGGGTGCAGCGTTTTCCACGCGTGAAAATGCTCTTCGCCCGAGGTGATGGTGCCGTAGTCGGCCTGCGTGCCCGCGCTGCGGATCAACAGCAGGTTGCTGTGAAACAGCCGGGGCTCGCCCTCTTTCAAGCCGGCCAGCTCGGTGTCTTTGCGCCGGCGCATGTAGCGCTGCAGCTGCACGAAAGCCTCCTGCATCGGGTTGGCGCAGGTCTCGGAACCCTTCTTGCACTCCACTACGGCCAAGGGGATGCCGTTCACAAACAGCACGATGTCCGGCAGGATGAACGCCTTGACGCAACCCGGTGTGTCCACGCGGAACTGGTTGATGGCGTGGAACTGGTTGGCCCCGGGGTTGTGAAAGTCAATCAGCCTGACCACCGGGTCGGCCTCGCCCGTGGCCTCGTTCACGTCCACCTGCGCCTTGAACAGCAGGGCCTGCACGGCCTCATTCGCCTCCAGCAGGGTGCGGTTGGGCTGGCGCAGCAGCTGCGCCTTCAGCTCGTCCAGCTGGCGGGCCGTGAGCCAGGGCTGGCCGTCGGCGCCGGTGTTGATGGCGCGCACAGCGGCGTCAAACACACCGGGCAGCAGCCATTCCCGAAAGCTGCCGCGCAGGCTGGGCGCTGCATTTTGCGGCACACCGCCGCCCTGGTCGATCACCGTCCAGCCCAGCGCAGCGAGCTGATCCAGGAACGGGCGTTCGACCTCGGTGTATTCGCTCATGCGCAGACACTTGAAGCTGCAGACTCATGGGTGGGCAGTGCTTGCGAGTGCGCTGCCAATCGGGTCACAGTCCGGCCGCGGATGGTGATTTGATGACGCCCGATTTGCACTGTGACCCTCGCGGGCTCACCTGCGGTATTCAAGGGGGCGGCTTGATGCTGCTCAGCTTCGCGCGCGCCATCAAGCTTGTCGACCAGTATCACGGGCCGCGTCAGGCCGGCGCCTGGCTCAACACTGGCGGCGTTGCCACCAGCCGATTCAGTGCAATGCTAATGGCCCGGTCATCGAACAAGCGGGCTTTGCGCTTTGCACCACCTTCATGCGGCCAGTGCTCCAGCCCGGCGCGAACCGCTTCCACGGTGGGGTCGATACCTTCGCGGCTCAGCAGCCAGTCAACCGTGGAAAGCAGCTCCATGCCGAACGGTGATTCAAACCCGTCGATCAGCGATGCTGTTTCTTCAAGCGCCCCTACATAGGCCTTGGCTTCACTGCGCAAAAAGGCCTGCACCAGCTCCTTGCGCTCATCAGCGAACCACACCACGTCAAAGGGGTCAGCGTCGGCAATCCGCTTCTCGCTGCGCAGGTAGCTGCCATCCAGGCCATCCAGCAGCTTGGTCAGGTTGTGGGCATAGGGGCCAAATTTATTGGCTTCAAACTGGAGTTTCAACGGGTTATCGGCTGGTTGACGGCGCTCGATCGCTCTTTCCAGAAACCATGCCAGCTTCTGAACTTCCAGCAGGCTGCACTCCATGCCCAACACCCAATACCGGCGCACCAATTCGGCTACCAGTGCGCGAGCGGGCGTCAGCTTTTCCACGCCGGTGCGCTTGGCCACGTTTTGGTAGGTTTTGGTGGGCTCAAACACCGTGATCGCCAGATCAAGGTCAGCCAGCGCCGCCACGATCTGTTCGCGCACTACAGGCCAATCAAGCCCACCATTGCCCGCACCCAGAGGCGGTATGGCAACTGACTTGACATGGTTGGCAACAAGAAAGTGGCGCAGGTCTTGCAGGCCATCTGTAACCCATTCCAGCTTGGAGTTGCCACGCCAATGCTGCTTGGTCGGAAAGTTGATGATCCAGCGCGGGCCGTCCAGCTCGCGCGGCTCTGTAACGAACATCTTTCCGGTCTGTACCTCACCGGCCTTGCAGGCCTGCGCGTACTGACGGAAGTTGTCGCCAAACCGGTCCTTGAACATGAGCGCAATGCCTTTGCCCATGATTCCCACTGTGTTGACCGTGTTAACCAAGGCTTCCGCCTTGGCCTCAAGCAAATTGCCGTGTGTGAATTCAATCATTTAAAAGTACCACTGTGGGAGGGCTCGCACGTCCAGTTGTATTCCTAGTCCATGGCACTGGGCGTCAATGCCATTTTTGACCGTATCCGTGTAACAGACAACCCCGAGTAACCCGGTTACTGGGACATGCTGGTAAACAAGCGCCTCTGCTTGGTAGCGTTCAATTTGCTCCGGGTCATTTGGGTTTCTTTGGAAGTTCCGGGATTGAAGCAGGGGCCAATCGATGTTCGACAAATCAGCGGTCGTGCTGGAGAAGGAAGCCAAAGCCGTGTAAGCATGTCGATCAGTGAAGACGAACGGCAGTCCGAGTTCCGCGACTCTATGGACGCTGGACACAAGAATGCAGATCTCTGAATTGCTGCGTTGCGGAACAGCACCTCTGCCTGTATAGATGTTGTACATCATGGGAGAGAACGGCGTGAAATAGAACGGGACATAGTCGTTCAGCGTTCCGCCGGGCCCGATGGGTACCGTGCGGGTTGCGCGCCTGGAGATGAGTTCAGGGTTGCCAATGTTGACGTAGTTCGGATCATGATGGGCAGAGCCTCGGCTGTGCAGCCCATTCGCGAGAATCCATGGCAGATTGTTCAGGTGAACGATGCGCCAAATCAGTGCTCTATCGCGATTCAAAGTGGGGTAGCGACTAGTCATCGATCACCTCTCTATCAGCGCTGTCGATTGCCGGAACAACTGTTCCTGTTAGCAAGTCTTGCATGAGGCCCAGCTTCCTTTTTCGCGTCTTGGCGAGATCGTTCTGCAACCCAAACAACTGTGCGTCAACCGCCTGCAGGCGGGAAGCAATGGCAGCCTGTTCGGTCAGATCAACGGGGCAGGCAACCCGGAGTTTTTTGAAATAGGACAGGCCAATCGTGAGGATGGTGCTTCCCATGGCGATATTCTCGAACGTGCGTTTGTTGTGCTGCAGCCAGTAATAGAGAAAGTGGTTGTTCATCTTCTGGTCGCATTTCCAGCACATGAAGTGTTGACTGACGGCCATGGGCTCGGTTGTTATGGCGCTCTTGCCAACGCCAGCGTCGCGCGACAGGACAACGACCCCTGCCGGATGAAGGACCGCCGATGAGTTCTGTATGCCCTTGTGGCTGATCTGCAGTTCCGTATCGGATATATAGAGCTGATCGAGCCGGTGGGAGTCGGCCAGCGATACCCACTTGATGCCGCCATTCCAATATTCCGGATGATCCTTGTTGGGGGTGTGGCCGCTACCTCGGTAGGCGAGGTTGTCAAGCAGTTCGTACTGCCAATCATTCGGAATCCAACCAGCCACCGTCTCCCGATACAGCTCCGGCGCCTGTTCGCGGGGCGGGCGGAGTTGGCCGTTGGGGAGCACGCCACGCGTGAACAGGTCGTGCATCAGGCCGGCTTTGATCTGCTGGTACTTGGCGATCAGCGCTTCGGTCTTTTCGATAGCGGTGTCGGTGCTGGTGAGGATGGCGGCGATTGCTTCTTGGGTCGCAAGACTAAACCTCGGGACAGGTAACGACCGCACATCGCTGGACGAAACCGCTGCGAAAGTTGACCCCTGGCTACGGCGATGCAGATAACCTGAGCCTGACTCAACGGCGTGCTTCAGGAATACGTTGTCCGCAACCCCTTGCCTACTCTTGATAGCAGCCAGACCGCGACCAATGCAATAGTCTTGGTCCGCGTAATTCATTGTGCCAACAGGGGCCCGAACGCTGATCAAAATGGAGCCAGCTTTGCCCACTCGCAGCGACGGCGCGCAGAAAACATTCGCCTCGGGGTAGCGCTTTCCGAACTCAGCGCACCCTTGCAAGAAAGGCAGGCCTTTGTCGTCAGCGTTGCAATTCTCCGCATCGGGCGACTGGCCCATGGTCACTTCTGCGAAGTGAGCAAGCGGAGCGTACTGGAGTTCACTCATACCCGAGCTCCACCAAAAACCTCTGCAACTCCGCCGCCGCCAGGTCCCGCTCCGCCTCAATCTGCCTGGCCGTCACCGCGTACTTGCCCCACAGGTTTTCTATCGCGGCCACGCAGGCGCGCTGGTCGGCGCGCAGGTACTGCTGGTAGCTGTTGAACAGCACGTTGCCCAGGCGCTCGGTGATGACCTGGCGGGCCTGGTCGCGGCTGATTCTCAAGCGGGCTTGCTCCACCAGCTCCTGCTTCTTCGTCTGGGTGGTTTTGATGGTGGCCTTGAGCGTTCTGGCCTCTTCCTCCAGCGCCTTGTGGCGGGCCAGCTGCTTGTCCAGCCGCTCGGCGGTGGCTTGCAAGGCCTGGGCATCGCCCAGCGCCGGGTCACGGCGGGCCAGCCTGGCCATGCCCTTGGCTTCTTTCAGCTCGGCCTTCAGCGCCTTCACCTGGTCGGCGGGCAGCACGCCGGTGTCTTCGGTGTCTTCAAAGTCTTCTTCGCTGGCGGCAGCAAACAGGGCTTGCAGCTCGGCCAGGCGGGCGTGTTGCTGTTCCAGCTCGGCCAGCACCTGGGGGAACTGGCTTTGCAGGATGTCGTCGTCCGGTATCAGCTCCGGCCCCCAGCCGCTGGCGGCGATGGATTTGAAGTCGGACGCCAGCAGCTTGTAGTAATTGGCAAAGGCCCCGCGGACCTGGTAGCGCGTCAACAGGGTCTGCGGGCTGGGGGCTGACTCAGCCCCGCAAAAGGTGCGCTCGATGCTGTCCAGCAGGGCGGCGCGCACGGCATACACGTTGCGGGTGGTGGCGTGCTGGTTGCTGGCGTCGGGGGCCAGGGCTTCCACTACGGGCAGGTGTTGTTGCCACCAGGCTTGCAGTTCGGCCATGAACCGGGCCTGGCGTTGCACCACGCCGGGGTGCTGCTTTACATGCTCGGCTATCGCGCGCTTGTCTTGCAGGGCGGGGGTGAAGTCGGCGTAGGGGGCTTGCGCCGCCCGTGGTTCAAAGCAGCTTTCGCGCAGGCCGGTGTAGTTGTGCCAGAAGTGGGTCAGCGCCTGCACCTCGGCCACCGGCACGCCGCCATGCAAATGGGCGCGCACGTCGTGCGGCTCGGGCGGTGGGGCATTGTCTACATAGCGGCGGATGTTGCAGTTGTAGTCTTCGGCTTTGATCTCATCCACCGGCACGCGGCGAGCGTAGGCGGCTATGTCTGTGCCGGCGCGGTAGGCGTGAATGATCTTGTCCACATCTTCGGCGCGCAGGTGGTTCTGGGCCTTGCCCTCGCGGTATTCGCGGTCGGCGTTGATAAACAGCACATGCCTGCGCTGGGCGGCGCCGGCCTTGTTCAACACCAGGATGCAGGCCGGGATGCCTGTGCCATAAAACAGGTTGCCGGGCAGGCCGATCACGGCTTCCAGGTAGCCGCTGTCGATGAAGTGCTTGCGCGCCTCGCGCTCCTCGCCACCGCGAAACAGCACGCCGTGCGGCATCACCGTGGCCAGCCGCCCGTCGCTCTTGAGCACGGCCAGCATGTGCTGCACGAACATCAGGTCGGCCTTTTTGCCTTTCTCAGGCATCCACACCGGAAAGCGGCCTGGGAATTTGATGTCCTTGCGGATGTAGTTCTGGCTGAAGGGCGGGTTGGCCAGCACGCGGTCAAAGCGGCGCAACTGGCCGTCTTCGGCCTGGTGCTGGGGCTCGCGCAGGGTGTCTTGCTGGCGGATGTCGGCATCGGGTATGCCGTGCAGCAGCATGTTCATCTTGCAGATGGACCAGGTGGTGCCGATCTTTTCCTGACCAAACAGCGCAACCTTGCTGGCGTCTTTGCCCCGTTCACGCAGGTAGTCACGCACCTGGATCAGCATGCCGCCCGAGCCCACCGTGGGGTCGTACACGCGCATGTTTTCACCGGGGTCGCAGATTTCCACGCAGATGCGCACCACTTCGGCGGGCGTGTAAAACTCGCCGGCCTTCTTGCCGGCGGAATCGGCAAAGTTCTTGATCAGCCATTCATAGGCGGCGCCCAGCAGGTCAGGGAATTCAAAGTCGCTGTCTTTCAGCGGAATCCTGTCAAAGTTCTGGATGAAGTTGACCAGCGTGTCGTCGTCCAGCGTGGTCTGGCCGATTTTCTTGTTGAAGTTGATCGTGCCTTTCAGCACGTCCTGCAGCGCGTCGGCGTTGGCGTCTTCCAGCGCCTCCAGCGCCTTGTTCAGCATGGAGCCCACGTTTTCCTTGGTGTGCTTCAGCGCGGGCTGGGCTTTGCCCTCGTCGTCGGTCCAGGGCTCGTTCCAGCGGGCGCGCGGCGGCACATAAAAGTATTTGCCGGCGTACTGGTCGGGGTCTTCCAGGTTCAGGGCGATGTCGGCGGGCTTCAGCCCCTGTGCCGTGCCGCTGGCGCGGATTTCTTCGCGCCGCTGGTCAAACAGGTCGCTTGCCCGCTTGAGGAACAGCATGCCAAACACGTATTCCTTGTATTCGCTGGCGTCCATGTTGCCGCGCAGGTCGTCGCAGGCGGTGAGCAGCAGGCTTTCAAGGCGGGAGAGGGTGAGTTTGGTGATGGGCATGGTGGGCGGTGGTCGGGTTTGATCGTACCAATTCACACCGCCAACAAAAACGGCACCCGAAGGTGCCGTTGTTCAGGGGGTCTGGCCTTACGCCGCCCCCACCTTGACCTTCAACCGCCACGCATGCAGCAGCGGCTCGGTATACCCACTGGGCTGCTCCTTGCCCTTGAACACCAGGTCGGTCGCCGCCTGGTAGGCCGCGCCTGAATAGTTGCCCGTCATGGGCTTGTACAGCGGGTCGCCTGCGTTTTGCTTGTCCACCACCTTGGCCATGCGCTTGAAGGTCGCGTTGACCTGGGCCTTGGTGACCACGCCGTGGTGCAGCCAGTTGGCCATGTGCTGGCTGCTGATGCGCAGCGTGGCGCGGTCTTCCATCAGGCCCACGTTGTGGATGTCGGGTACCTTGGAGCAGCCCACGCCCTGGTCGATCCAGCGCACCACGTAGCCCAGAATGCCCTGGGCGTTGTTGTCCAGCTCCTGCTGGCGGTCGGCGTCACTCCACTTCGCGGCCTTCACCACGGGGATGCTCAGCAGGTCATTGAGGATGCCGTCGCGCGCGCCGTCGGCGTCGATCTTTTCCAGGTCCTTTTGCACGTCGGCCACCTTGACCTGGTGGTAGTGCAGCGCGTGCAGCGTGGCGCCCGTGGGGCTGGGCACCCAGGCGGTGTTGGCGCCGGCTTTGGGGTGCGCAATCTTTTGCTGCAGCATGGCGGCCATCAGGTCGGGCATGGCCCACATGCCCTTGCCGATCTGTGCCTTGCCGCGCAGGCCGCAGCTCAGGCCCACCAGCACGTTGTTCTTTTCATAGGCAGCAATCCAGGCGCTGCTCTTCATGTCGCCCTTGCGCAGCACGGGGCCGGCCTGCATGCAGGTGTGCATTTCGTCGCCGGTGCGGTCCAGGAAGCCCGTGTTGATGAAGGCCACGCGGCTGCCGGCCGCGGCAATGCAGGCCTTCAGGTTCACGCTGGTGCGCCGCTCTTCGTCCATGATGCCCAGCTTGACGGTGCTGTCCTTCAGGCCCAGCACCTTTTCCACGCGGGTGAACAGCTCGGCGGCAAAGGCCACTTCGGCAGGGCCGTGCATCTTGGGCTTGACGATGTAGACGCTGCCGGTGCGGCTGTTCCGAATCCCGTTCGCACCATGGCCTTGCAAGTCGTGCAGCGCGATCGTCGTCGTGATGACGGCGTCCATGATGCCCTCGGGAATTTCTTTCGTGCTGCCGTCCGCGGCGGTGTACAGGATGGCCGGGTTGGTCATCAGGTGGCCCACATTGCGCACGAACATCAGCGAGCGGCCGTGCAGCTTCACTTCGCCGCCCTGGGGCGACGTGTACACGCGGTCCGGGTTCAGCCCGCGCTTGAAGGTGGTGCCGCCCTTGCTCACGTCTTCGGTCAGCGTGCCCTTCAAAATGCCCAGCCAGTTGCTGTACGCCAGCACCTTGTCCTGCGCGTCCACCACGGCCACGGAATCTTCCAGGTCCAGGATGGTGGACAGCGCGGCTTCCAGCACCAGGTCGCTCACGCCGGCGGGGTCGGTCGCGCCGATCGGTGTCTTGCGGTTGATGCGGATGTCCAGGTGCAGGCCGTTGTGCTCCAGCAGCACGCTGGTGGGGTTGGCGGCGTCGCCCTGGTAGCCCACAAACCGCTTGTCTTTCTTGAGCCCGGTGGCCTTGCCGCTTTTGAGGGTGACGACCAGCTTGCCATTCACCACGGCATAGCCTGTGCTGTCCACATGCGAGCCTTGCGCCAGCGGGGCCGTGCGGTCCAGCACATGGCGTGCGTATTCAATGACCTTGGCGCCGCGCTTGGGGTTGTAGCCCGCGCCCTTTTCGCAGCCGTCGGCTTCGGAAATTACATCGGTGCCGTACAGCGCGTCATACAGGCTGCCCCAGCGCGCGTTGGCGGCGTTCAGCGCATAGCGGGCGTTCAGGATGGGTACGACCAGCTGCGGGCCGGCCTGCGTGGCCAGCTCGGCGTCCACGTTTTTCGTGGTGGCTTTCACCTTGGCGGGCACAGGCACCAGGTAGCCGATCTTTTCCAGGAACTTGCGGTAGGTCTTCATGCCCTTGATGGGGCCGGGGTTGGCACGGTGCCAGGCGTCCAGCTCGGTTTGCAGGCGGTCACGCTCGGCCAGCAGGGCGATGTTCTTGGGCGCCAGGTCGGCCACGATGGCGTCAAAACCTTTCCAGAATGCGGCGCTGGCCACGCCGGTGCCGGGCAGCACCTGGGTTTCAATGAACTGGTGCAGCTCGGTGGCCACGTGCAGGCGATGGACTTGGGTGCGTGCGGTCATGGGGTGTTCTCCTTGATAACTTCAAAAAAATGACAGGGCATCGCGCAGGCTGGTGCCTGTGCGGGTGGGCTGGGTGCCCAGTTCTTCAAACGGCAGCTGGTAGCGGTTGACCCAGAGCGTGCGAAATCCATACCAGGTGGCGGCCAGCGCATCCCAGGCGTTGCAGCTCACAAAGGCGATCTGTTTGGCGTCCAGGCCCGTGGCCTGCGGGCCCAGCGCATAGGCGTCGGGGTGGGTCTTGTATTGGCGGATGCTGTCCACGCTGATCACGTGGTCCAGCAGATCGTCCAGGCCCGCGCTTTTGACGGCCACGGCCAGCATGTCGGGGTCGCCGTTGCTCAGGATGCCGGTCACCACACCTTTGGCTTTCAGGGCCTGCAGTACTTCGCGGTTTTCCGGGAAGGCGCTCAGGTGGCGGTACTGGTTCATCAGCTGGTGCTCGTGCGCGGGCGTGAGCACCAGGCCCAGCTTCTTGCAGCTGTAGCGCAGGCCCGCCTGCGTGAGCTCCCAGAACGGCTTGTAGTGCGCGCCGTGGTTGCTGGTGGTGACCAGTCGGGTGTACTCAATCTGCTTGTCGCGCCACAGCACGCTCAAGGCCTGGCCGTGCCCTGGGAACAGCTGCTCCGCGAGCAAGCCCACGCTGTACACATCAAACAGCGTGCCATAGGCGTCAAACAGTACGGCCCTGGGTTTTTCCATAGGGCTACTGTATTCGGTACTTTGAGTGGCATTAAGTCTGGGAAAAGTGATTTATCTGTGACCAATACCAATGCAATTGGCGCCGCACCAAATTGGGGTAGCCCCGCATGGCAGGGGCGGCGCCTGCGCATATATTTAATGTCTTAAATATTCTTCAGCTCTCATGATCTCTCTGGCTTCCAATGAAAATCCGCTGGGCATGCCTGCTGCGGCGCGGCAGGCTGCTGCCGCAGCGCTGCAGGGCGCAGGCACCTACCCTGACGCCAACGGCGCCGAACTGAAGGCGGCCCTGGCCGCGCGGCTGGATGTGCCCACCGGCTGGCTCACGCTGGGCAGCGGCTCCAGCGAAATCCTCACACTGGCCGCGCAGGCCTGCGTGCAGCCGGGGCACAACGTGGTGTGGTCGCAGTACGGCTTCATCGTGTACGCACAGGCGGCAGCCTTGGTGCGTGCCCATGCGGTGGTGGTGCCGGCGCGCGATTTCGGCCACGACCTGGGTGCCATGCGCGCCGCTGTCAATGTGGACACGCGCCTGATCTTCATCGCCAACCCCAACAACCCCACGGGCAGCTTCATCGACCCGGCCTGGCTGCAGGGCTTTATTGCCAGCGTGCCGGCGCACGTGACCGTGCTGCTGGACGAGGCCTACACCGAATACCTGTCGCCCGCCCAGCGCTACAACAGCATGGACTGGGTGCGTGCCTACCCCAACCTGATCGTGGCGCGCACCTTCTCCAAAGCCTATGGCCT
>CALRYY010000033.1:0-39268 GCA_943372515.1 Ramlibacter sp. 2FC
AGCTGGAAGACGCCTTGGGCGAGCCGCTGTTTGAGCGTCATGCGAGAGGCCTGACGCCCACTGCCGCCGGCCAGGTGTTCATGAAGCACGGCCTGGCGCTCTTGCAGACCATGGAGCTGTTGGGTGGCGAGTTGGCCGACCTGCGCCAGGGTCTGTCGCGCCATATCCGCCTGTGCGCCAGCACGGCGGCCATCAACCAGTTTTTACCGCCGCTGCTGGCGCAGTATGCCGTGCTGCGGCCGCAGGTGCGGGTGGACGTGGAAGAGCAGGTCTCTGGCGCGGTGGCCTCTACGCTGCGCGAGGGCCGCGCCGACGTGGGCATCTTCGTTGAAGGCCCCGACACCACGGGCCTGGACGTGCAGGACTTTCGCCGCGACGAACTGGTGCTGGTGCTGCCGCAAGGCCACCGCCTGTGCGGCAAGTCGCCCATGGCCTTTGTGGACACGCTGGACGAGGAATGGATCAGCCTGACTGCGGGCGCCGCCATGCTGCAACAGCAGCAGCAGGCGGCGCTGGCCGCCAACCGGCCGCTGCGCCTGCGCATGCAGGTGCGCAGCTTTGACGCGGTGTGCCACATGGTGGCCTCTGGCCTGGGGCTGGCCATATTGCCCCGTGCGGCCTGCCTTCCCATGCTGCGCGGCATGAAGCTGTCCACCCGGCCGCTGGCCGACGCCTGGGCGCGGCGCAGGCTGTTGATGGCGACCGTGGCGGCGCAGTCTGACCCGGCGGTGCAGGCGCTGTGCGGCTATCTGGCCCAGCCTTCGCAAAAGACAAAGCGTCAATCGCCCAAGCGGTAATGGACGCGCCCCCCCGGCGCGTTGCACACTGCCGGCCATGGACACATTGACCCCCACCGCCGGCCCGCTGGCCGGCCTGAAAGTGCTGGAGATGGGCCAGCTGATCGCCGGCCCGTTTGCCGCCAAAACGCTCGCTGATTTTGGTGCCGACGTGGTCAAAATCGAGCCACCGGGCGCGGGGGACCCGCTGCGCAAATGGCGCCTGCTGAAAGACGGCACCTCGGTGTGGTGGCAGGTGCAGTCGCGCAACAAGCGCTCGGTGGCGCTGGACCTGCGCGACCCGGCAGCGCAGGACATCGTGCGCAAGCTGGCGGCCGAGGCCGACGTGCTGATCGAGAACTTTCGCCCCGGCGCCATGGAAGGCTGGGGCTTGGGGCCGGACGCGCTGCAGGCGCTGAACCCGCGCCTGATCATGCTGCGCATCAGCGGCTACGGCCAGACCGGCCCTTACCGCGACCGTCCCGGCTTTGGCGTGGTGGCCGAGGCCATGGGCGGCCTGCGCCACCTGACGGCCGAGCCCGGTCGCGTGCCGGTGCGCGTGGGCGTGAGCATTGGCGACACGCTGGCGTCGCTGCACGGCGTGATCGGCATCCTGATGGCGCTGCACCACCGCCACCGCGCGGGCGTGGGCCAGGTGATCGACGTAGCGCTCTATGAGGCGGTGTTCAACTGCATGGAAAGCCTGCTGCCCGAGTACAGCGCGTTTGGCGCCGTGCGCGAACCCGCTGGCAGCGCGCTGCCCGGCATTGCGCCCAGCAATGCCTACCGCTGCCGCGACGGCGGCTATGCGCTGATCGCGGGCAATGGCGACAGCATCTTCAAACGGCTGATGGCGGTCATCGACCGCACAGACCTGGGCAATGACCCGGCGCTGGCCGACAACGCCGGCCGCGTAGCGCGTGTGGCAGAGATTGACGCCGCCATTGGCGCTTGGGCAGCCCAGCGCAGCGTCGACGAGGTGCTGGCTGCACTGGACCAGGCGGGCGTGCCTGCCGGGCGAATCTACACCGTGGCCGACATTGCCGCCGACCCGCACTACCAGGCACGCGGCATGATTGCCCAGGTGCAGATGGATGACGGCACGCAGCTGGCGGTGCCGGGCATCGTGCCCAAACTGTCATTGACACCGGGCGCGCACCGGTGCAACGCGCCGGCGCTGGGGAAGGACACCGACGCCGTGCTGCGCGAAGTGGGCCTGACCGACGCGCAAATCGCAGCATTGCATGCACGCGGGATCGTGTCGGGGGTCAGCACATGAAGCGCATCTACCTCAACGAAGTCGCCACGCGCGACGGCTTTCAGATCGAACCCGAATTTGTGCCCACGGACGCCAAGGTCGCGCTGGTGGATGCCCTAAGCGACTGCGGCTACGCCAAGATCGAGGTGACCTCGTTCACCTCGCCCAAGGCCATCCCGATGCTGCGCGACGCCGAAGAAGTCATGGGCCGCATCCGCCGCGTGCCGGGGGTGGAATACACCGTGCTGGTGCCCAACGTACGCGGGGCCGAGCGGGCGCTGGAATCGCGCGCCGACGAGCTGAACCTGGTGATGTCTGTGTCTGAAACCCACAACCTGGCCAACCTGCGCATGCCGCGCGAGAAAAGCTTTGCCTCGTTGACCGACGTGATCCGCCTGGTGGATGGGCGCGCGCCTGTGAATGTGTCGCTGTCATGCAGCTTTGGCTGCCCGATGGAGGGTGACGTGGCGCTGGCGGAGGTACTGCAGTGGGGCGATCGTTTTGCCGCATTGGGCGTGCGCGGCCTGACGCTGTGCGACACCACCGGCATGGCGCATCCGGCCCAGGTGGCCCAGTGGGTGGACGCCGCGCAAAAGCGCTTTACGGGCCTGCAACTGACGCTGCACTTTCACAACACCCGCGGCATGGGGCTGGCCAATGTGCTGGCGGCCGTGCAGGGCGGCGTGGACCGTTTGGACGGCTCGCTGGGCGGTCTGGGCGGCTGTCCGTATGCGCCGGGGGCCAGCGGCAACATCAGCAGCGAGGATGCCATCCACATGCTGGACGCCATGGGGTACGACACCGGCATCGACCTCGACCGCCTGCTGGCCGTGGCGCGCCAGTTGCCGCAGATCGTGGGTCACGACGTGCCGGGCCAGGTGGCGCGGGCGGGGCGCATTACCGACCTGCACCCGGCGCCAGAGTCTGCTTCAGCTCAGTGATTCGATCAGGTCGATGTATTGCTGCATGGCGTCGTCAGTGGAGGTACCCTTGAGGCCGTTCCAGGCGTCCCACTTGGCACGGCCCACCATGTCGCCAAAGCCGGGCTTCTTGTCGGCGTTGTCGCCGGTAGTGGCTTGCTTGTACAGGGCGTAGATCTTCAGCAGCGTGGCGTTGTCCGGGCGCTCGCTCAGGTTTTTGGAACCGGCAACTGCGGCTTCGAATGCGGCTTTGAGGTCGGCCATGAAATGCTCCTGTATGTTGGGCTTGTTGGGTGATGCGTCTACCCGCGGGTAGCGCCTGCGGGTAACTTCGCGGTATCTTACGTTCACCGGACACCCCAGAATAGGGGCTGATCCCGAATAAAGCCGACCTATAACGCAAGCCGAGGATGGAGACAGCATGGTGACCCGAATCGTTGCGCCCGATGTGGCCAAAGCCGCGGCCAGAAAGGCCGCCAAAGCCGTGCAAAAGAACGCCACCCGTGCTGCCACGGGCATGCTGGGCTTGAGCGGTGAGCGCATGACCAAGGTGGACACCGCCTGGCTGCGCATGGACAGCGAAAGCAATCTCATGATGATCGTGGGCGTGTGGACGCTCAAGCCTGGTATCAAGTACGAAGACCTGTGCCAGCGGGTGCAAGAGCGCCTGCTCAAGTACAACCGCTTTCGCCAGCGTGTGGTCGAAGACACGGCCGGTGCCACCTGGGTCGAAGACAGCCGGTTTGACATCGCCAACCACATCACGCGCGAAAAATTGCCCAAGCACGCCAGGGGGCAGGCGCAGCAGGCATTGCAAAAGCGCATGGGCGAGCTGGCCATGCAGCCGCTGGACCCCAAGCGCCCGCTGTGGCACTTTGCGCTGGTAGAGGACTACGAGGGCGGCAGCGCGCTGATGGTGCGCATCCACCACTGCATCGCCGACGGCATTGCATTGATCTCGGTGACCATGTCGCTGGTAGACGGCGGCGCCCCGCCGCCCGAGCGCCGGCGCAAGGAGGCGCCGCACGGCGCGGAAGACTGGATCGCCGACACCCTGATCAAGCCGCTGACCGACATCACCGTGCGCGCGCTGGGCGCTGCGGGCGAAGGTGCGGCCAAGTCGCTGGGCATGCTGCGCGACCCGCAAAAAGGCATGTCGGGCACGCTGGACCTGGCGCGCCTGGCCTACCAGGTAATCAGCGACGCGGCGGCGCTGGCGATGATGCCCGACGATTCAAAGACGCGCCTGAAGGGCAAGCCGGGCCGCACCAAGCGCGTGGCCTGGTGCGAGCCCATCCCGCTGGACGAAGTCAAATCCGTGAGCAAGGCCCTGAATTGCTCCATCAACGATGTGCTGCTCAGCTGCGTGGCCGGCGCCATCGGCGAATACCTGAAGTCGCTGGGCGACGATGTGACGGGGCAGGAAATCCGCGCCATGATCCCGGTCAACCTGCGCCCGCTGGACCAGGCCTACAAGCTGGGCAACCGTTTCGGCCTGGTGCCGTTGGTGTTGCCCATTGGCGTGGAGAACCCGATTGAGCGCGTGTACGAAGTGCGCCGGCGCATGAATGCGCTGAAAGGCAGCACGCAGCCGCTGCTGGCGTTCGGCCTGCTGGCAGTAGCCGGTCTGCTGATCAAGCCCGCGCAGGAAGCCATGCTGAACCTGTTCGGCAAGAAGACCACGGCGGTGATGACCAATGTGCCCGGCCCGCGCGAAAAGCTCAAGCTGCTGGGCTCCACCCTGGAGCAGAGCATGTTCTGGGTGCCTCAGTCTGGCGACATCGGACTGGGCGTGTCCATCCTGAGCTATGGCGGCGGCGTGCAATTTGGCGTGATCACTGACACAGCCATGTGCCCCGACCCGCAGAAGATCATTGACGAGTTCGAGCCTGAGTTTGCGAAGCTTTCGTTGGTGACATTGATGCTTCCCTGGGGAGAGTGACTGAGCGAAGGGCGAGGGCCCCCCATCAGCGGGAGCTACCAGCGAAGGCACTCACGAGGTATCAGGGCTCGACGCCCTGGTACCGAGGCAGGGCTTTGCAGTGACAGCGTTGGCGCACCACCGGTGGCGTACCCGCACCCGGCTTCGCGGCAGGCGGTACCCGGTGGGGGCGATCTCTGAGGCGGCGAGGAGCGCAGGCGCAGGGTCGGCGCGCTTTAGCGCGCTTCGTTTCTAGCTCGCCGCGGCTGTTCGAGCGGAGCGCGCAAAGCGCGCGCAGCGAGTTCTGCGGCGCGACCCAGTGACGAGCACCACAGCGGAGTTTGCGCGCAGCGCAAACCGCCGAAGTGTGAGCCCCTGCCGGGCACCGCCTGCCGCGAAGCCGCGAGAGAGAAAGAAACTCAGTCTTTCACACGCTGCGTCAGAAACTCGGCTTCATAGTCCCTGGCCAACGAAACCTTCTGCCCATCGCTCAACACCTTCCCCGCCAGCTGGAAGAACTTGGTCTCTTCCTCCTGCAGGTGGTGATGCACCTTCTCCGACAGTTTTCGGGCAACCGCAAGCCAGCTGGAATCATTGGTTTCCTTGGCCTGCAGGTCCTCGACCAGCTCGTCCATCTCATGGTGCTCGGCGATCGCGTGGCGCGAGGCGTCAACCGTGCTGTCGTGCTCGAACAGCGGCACATACAGGCAGCGTTCTTCTGCCGTGGCGTGGGCCGCCAGCTCGCGTTTCAGGTCGGTGAAGATGCGCCGGCGATCAGGGCCGTCGGGTGATGTGGCAAGCATTTGCGCGCACAGGGCGCGTTGTGTTTCGTGGCTGACACGCAGGGCTTCAAAGATGTTCTTCATGCAACCGATGGTGACCGGCTGCCGGGCGGTCACCTGTAGGCGCGCGCCGCAAAAAAACGTCAGTGGGTCAGTCAGCCAGCTGGGTGCGGGCCAGCTCCACATCCAGCCGCTCGGCGGCGTCCACCGGCTTGCAGGCAGCGGCCTGTTGGTAAAGGCGCGTGGCTTCCTTCATGCCTTTGTCGCCTTCCAGCATGACCAGGCCATTGGCGTATTCGATCATGGCGATGGCTGAGCCGGGGTTGAGCTTGAGCGCATCCTGGAACATCCGCAGGCCCACGTCTTTCTTGGCACCATAGGTCATGCCGCCTATCAGCGAGCCCACCTTGTCAATCACCTCGGCGTGAAAGGCACCTAACGCCACATGCGCATCGGCATGGCGGGGTTGCAGCTGGATGGCCTTCTCTAGGGACTCCTTGACGCGGCTGCCCAGGCCCTGGGCCAGCGCCTTGGCCACGCTGATGCCCTGGCTGTAGCGGCCCAGCGCATACGCCTGCAGGTACCAGGCGCCGGGGCTTTTGGGGTCTTGTGCTGATTGCGCCTGCGCGCGGTTGGCGACCTCCATGAACAGGTCCAGGCGCACCTTTTCCTTGTTCTCCAGGTATGTGGCGTAGATGCAGGTGGCCTTGTTGGCCACCGTCAGGCCCGCGCCTCCGGCCCTCAGGCCAGTGTCGGCAGCTTTCTGGAAGTCACCGTTGTGAAACAGCGCCCAGGCCTCCAGCACCGCGGCGTCGGTGGGGCAGGGCTCGGCGTCACCGGCATGCAGACGCGCCCACTGGCGGCGCACGCTGCCTGCGTCAAAGGTGTAGTCACCGGCATGGGGGAAAGCGCTCCACTTGGCCATGGTGTCTCCTGGTGATCAGTTGTCGGTGGGGTTGTTGTAAGCACTCACCAGGCCCAGCAGGTGCATGCGTTGCCCGGGCTCCAGGTAGGGTACCAGCAGGTTCAGCACATGATGGGCGCCGCGCATCAGCGCCAGCTGGGCGCTCTCGGGCTCCAGCGCACGGCGCGGATCGCGCACGTACTCATAGCTCAGCCAGTAGGTCAGCACCACCACCATGCTGGTGGCGGTTGCTTCGATCTCGCGTGAATCAATGCTCAGCGCGCCGCTGCGGCTCATGCCGTCCAGCATGGCGCGTACCGAGCGGGTCTTGTTCTTCAGTACCCATTGAAAGTGTGTTTCCAGCCGGCGGTTCTTGGACAGCAGGTCATTCAGGTCGCGGTACAAAAAGCGGTACTGCCAGATCAGCTCGAACAGCGTGTGCATGAAAAACCAGGCGTCCTCCACATCGCGCACGCCGTCGCTGGCGTTGAGCAGCTCGCTCAAGGCGCGTTCATAGCGGTCAAACAGGCTGTTGATCAGCTCGTCCTTGGCCGGGTAGTGGTAGTACAGGTTGCCGGGGCTGATGTTCAGCTCGGCCGAGATCAGTGTCGTGGACACATTGGGCTCGCCAAACCGGTTGAACAGTTCCAGCGTGACTTCAAGGATGCGCTCTGCGGTGCGGCGGGGGGCCTTTTTCACCATGGATGTGTCCTGTGTGCCTGCTCGTATTTCAACGCGGCTGTGCTTGTGGCGCCACCACATGGCCCAGGTCGTCCATGACTTCCTGCAACGATGCAATGGCACGTCCGATGCGTGTGGGCGCCGCAGGCGGCGTGACCAGGTGGCGCCGCGGGTCGTCCAGCACTTCGGCGCGCAGGCTGACGCCGTGACGGGCCAATTTGGCCGACAGGCTGGTACGGCGCGAGCGCAGCATGGCGCGCGTCTGCTGGTAGGCATGTTCGGCCAGCGTGCGGCGCTGGCCGTAGCTGAAGGTGTTGGCCAGGTAAAGCTCGGGGTCACGGTGGTCGGGCTCGATCAGCACTATGTCGGTGCCGGGGTAGGCGCGCTCGTAATGCTTCATGCCCAGCTCCATGCGTGAATGGATCATCGAGCGAAAGGTCTGGCTCAGCACGGCCGGCAGGCCGCCGTCGACGATGCGCGGGATGCTGCGCTTTTCAAGCGGCAGGCCGCCGCGCATCACGCGCTCGCTGTCGGGCGCCGTGGCATTGAAGGGCACCAGCGGGTTCAGGCACAGCATGAGGTCGATGCCGTCGTCCATGGCCACCGACGCATGCATGGTTTTCTTGAGCGCACCATCCACATAGTAGTTATCGTCGATTTCCACCGGCGGAAACAGGCCGGGCAGGGCGGAGCTGGCCTGTACCGCGCGCGAAATCGGCACATGGTCCCAGCCCGGTCGGCCAAAGGGGGCGGCTTCGCCACTGTCCAGGTTGGTGGCCACCAGCGTGAGCTTGGTGCGCAGCTTGCGAAAGTCGTTGGTGCGGCCTTCGCGCGTGAACAGGCGGGCCAGCTCGCGGTCGATGCCGTCGTTGGAAAAGATGCCCGTGGGCAGGCCCGGGCCCAGACGTTCCAGCGCGCTGGTCAACGACGTGCGGCCCGAGGCAAAGCGCCACAGGGCAGACGCCGCCAGGCCCGGCGCCATGATCGCGCGGCGGGCAAACTCGCCATAGGCTGGCACCATGAGCCAGGAGGGGTCGAACACTTCAGACGCCTGGGCGCCGTTTTCAATGAACGACGCGCTCAGCTCGCGCGGCGTCATGCCGTTGGCCAGCGCTGCGGCAATGAAGCCGCCCGCCGAGACGCCCACGTAGTGGTCAAGCTGCGAAAAGTTGATGCCGTCCAGCGATTCGTCCAGCGCACACAGTGCGCCGATCTCATAAATGGCTCCCAAAGGACCCCCGCCGGCCAGGGCCAGGGCGATGCGGGTGGGCTTTTTGCGCGATGAACTCATGGGGTCAGTGTAGAAGGGTGGAGCGATTCGCAATGCTGCGTTGCAGCAAATCGGACGCGCACAAAAAAGGGCGCCGAAGCGCCCTTGGGGTGAAGTGGCCGAAAGCTCATGCCGTCTTGCGAGCGGCCGTGCGTTTGGCTGCAGGTTTGGCGGCGGCCTTGGCCGCCGGCTTGGACACAGCAGGCGCAGTCTTGGCATTGGCGCTCAGGCGGGCCACATTGCGGTTGAGTTCGTCAATGCGCGCGATCAGCACGTCGATGTCCTTGGCCGAGGGCACGCCCAGCTTGTTCAGGGCTTTGGACACGCGGTCTTCAAAGATGTTTTCCAGCTTGTCCCACTGGCCGGAGGCCTTGGACGAAATGTCGGTGGCCATGGTTGCCATCTTGTTGGTGGCTTCGGAAATTTTTTCCTCGGCGGCTGCCTGGGTCTTGCGCTGGATGCTCAGGCCTTCCTTGACCAGGGTGTCAAAGACCTTGCCGCCTTCTTCCTGCGCCTTGGAGAAGGCACCCAGGCCAGCCAGCCAGATCTGCTGGGCCGATTCCTTGACGGTGCCCGACAGGTGGGCATTGGACTTGTCGCCGGCGGCGGCGGATTTCTGCATTTTCTTGACCATGCTGGACTCCATATGGATTGTGGGGTGCGCCCTGCCACGCATGGCGCATGCCTGCACTGTAAGCGCAGGCGGCAGTCGCAGGCTAGGTGCTGCCTCCTAAAAGCGTTAGGTATCGGACCCTAGGCGCCACGCGGGTTTGTGCTGAATGGCGGGCCGTGGGCTTTAAGCAAGAATCCCTGTTCTATTCCGGAGGTCTTCATGCAGTATTTCGTCACCGGTGCTACCGGCTTCATTGGCAAACGGCTCGTCAAAAAACTGCTGGAGCGCAAGGGCGCGGTGGTTCATTTCCTGATCCGCAAAGAAAGCGAAGGCAAGGTCGCGGGCCTGCGCGAGTACTGGGGCGCCAGCGCCGCCAAGGCCATTCCTGTGTATGGCGACCTCACCACGAAGAAGCTGGGCGTGTCCGGCGACGACATCAAGAAGCTCAAGGGCCAGATCGACCACTTCTACCACCTGGCCGCCGTGTACGACCTGTCCGCTGACGAGGAGAGCCAGGTCGCCGTGAACATCGAGGGTACGCGCAATACGGTGGAGCTTGCCAAAGCCATCGACGCAGGGCACTTCCACCATGTCTCGTCGATCGCCGCCGCCGGCCTGTACGAAGGCGTGTTCCGCGAAGACATGTTCGACGAGGCCGAGAACTACGATCACCCGTATTTCATGACCAAGCACGAAAGCGAAAAGATCGTGCGCAAGGAGTCCAAGGTGCCCTGGACGGTGTACCGCCCCGCCATGGTCGTGGGCGACAGCACCACCGGCGAGATGGACAAGATCGACGGCCCGTACTACTTCTTCAAGCTGATCCAGCGCACCCGCCAGCTGCTGCCGCCGTGGATGCCCATGGTGGGCCTGGAAGGCGGGCGAGTGAACATCGTGCCGGTTGACTTCGTGGTGGATTGCCTGGACTTCATCAGCCACAAGCCGGCCATTGCCAAAAAGTGCTTCCACCTGGTGGACAGCGAAGGCTACCGCGTGGGCGACGTACTGGACATCTTCAGCAAGGCGGGCCACGCGCCCAAGATGAACCTGTTCGTCAATGCCGCGCTGCTGGGCTTCATCCCCAAGAGCGTGACCAAGACGCTGATGTCCATCAAGCCGGTGCGCCGCGTCAAGCAGGCCATCATGGCCGACCTGCGCATCCCCGAGGACATGATGACCTTCGTGAACTATCCCACGCGCTTTGACCGGCGCGAGCTGGACACGATGCTCAAGGGCTCGGGCATTGCATGCCCCAACCTGCGCGACTACGCCTGGCGCCTGTGGGACTACTGGGAGCGCCACCTGGACCCGGACCTGTTCATCGACCGCACGCTGCGCGGCACGGTCCAGGGCAAGGTGGTGCTGATCACCGGTGGCTCGTCAGGCATCGGCCTGGCGTCGGCCCACAAGTTTGCCGAGGCCGGTGCCATCACCATCATCTGCGGGCGCGACCAGGACAAGCTGGACGAAGCGCAAAAGGAAGCCAAGGCCAAGGGCTACAGCTTTGTCTGCTACGCGGCCGACATTGCCGACATGGCTGACTGCGACCGATTCGTGCAGGTGCTGATCGAGAACCACGGCGGCGTGGATTTCCTGATCAACAACGCGGGCCGTTCCATCCGCCGCGCGATTGAAAACAGCTACGACCGCTTCCACGACTTTGAGCGCACCATGCAGCTCAATTATTTTGGCTGCCTGCGCATCACCATGGGCTTGCTGCCCACCATGACCGCGAAGAAGAAGGGCCATGTGGTCAACATCAGCTCCATCGGCGTGTTGACCAATGCGCCGCGCTTCTCGGCCTATGTGGCGTCCAAGGCCGCGCTGGACGCGTGGACGCGCTGTGCGTCCAGCGAGTATGCCGACCAGGGCGTGAGCTTCACCACCATCAACATGCCGCTGGTGCGCACGCCCATGATCGCGCCGACCAACATCTACAAGAACGTGCCCACGCTGAGCCCTGAGGAGGCCGCCGACATGGTGGCCGGCGCCTGCATCTACAAGAACGTGCGCATCGCCACGCGCCTGGGGATCGCGGGCCAGGTGCTGCATGCATTGTTCCCGCGCATCATGCAGATCGTGATGAACACGAGCTTCCGGATGTTCCCGGATTCATCGGCCGCCAAGGGCGACAAATCGGCCAAGCCGCAGCTGTCCGCCGAGGCGGTGGCCATGCAGCAGATGATGCGCGGCATCCACTTCTGATACCGCTGTGCGGCGGCTGGCTCAGGGCTTGAGCCAGCCGTTGACTTCGTCGATCACCTCGGTCTTGGGGCCGCCGGCCAGCGCTTGCAGCTTGACGCGCGAGATCAGGTAGACGTAGCGCGCCTGGGCCAGGTCACGCTGGGCAGACACCTTTTGCTGTTCTGCATTCAGTGTGTCCACCAGCGTGCGGCTGCCCGCCTCGAACGAGCGGCGGTTGGAGATGACCACCTGTTCAGCGGAACGTACAGCCTGCTCCAGGGCCCGTACCCGCAAAACGCCTTCGGTAACGCCGCGAAACTCCCGGTGTACGCGTACGCCCAGGTCGCGGCGTGTGGCCTCCAGGGCCTGCTCGGCGCGCTCCTTGTCCGCCAGCGCCTGGCGCACGGTTGAGCTCACAAACCCGCCGGCGTAAAGCGGCACGCTCAACTGCAGCCCGAAGGACTTGTTGATGTAGCGGGTGTTGACGCTGGTGACGTTGTCGCTGTTGCTGCGCGACAACTGGGCGATGGCGTCCAGGGTCGGGTAATGGCCGGCCCTGGCCTTTTCGATCTCCTGGCGCGCGACCTCGACCTGGGCCTTGAGCGACTGGATTTCCGGGCTGGTCAGCTCGGCCCGCTCGGTCCAGTCTTCCACCCGGTTGGGGGAGGGTTGTACCAATTGGAGCTTGGCTGCGTCCAGCGTCGCCAGCTTTTCCGCGGGCCGGTTGGTCAGGGTCTGCAGTTGCCGCTGCGTGTAGTCCAGGTTTTGGCGCGCTTCCAGCTCCTGCGCGAAATTCAGGTCCAGCGCGGCTTGTGCCTCGTCAATGTCGGTGCGTGTGCCGGAGCCGCCCGCAAACCGCTTTCGCGCGGCGTCCAGCTGCGTCGCGTAGGCGACCTTTTGCGACAGCACCAGCGTGAGCTGCTCTTCGGCGAGCAAGGCTTCAAAGTACGCACTGCCGACCCGTACCGCCAGGTTTTGCACTTCCTTGTCGAGGATGGCGTTGGCGTCGTCCACCTGGGCCTTCGCCTGGCGGTAGTCGGCCATCAGGGATTTGCGGAACAGGGGCTGGCGCAGCGTCAGCGATTCGCTGCTGCTGCCATAGCGTTCCTGGGTTGTCACGGCATCGCCCTGAAAGTTGGGCGACGTGCGCTCAAGCCGGTTCTGGTTGCGGGTAGCACTGAGCGACAGGTTGGGCAGCAGCTGGGCCCGGGCCTGGGGCAGGCGCTCACGCTTGGCGTCGGTCGCGGCGCGCACGGCCCGCAGCGTGGCGTCTTGCTCCAGCGCGGCCTGGTAGGCCTGTGAGAGATCCAGCGACCAGGCCGGCACGCACGCCAGGGCGGCGGCCAGTGCGAGCGCCCGGGCGCCCAGGCGGCTTTTGAAAGGAGCGATCATGGTGTCATTCCTCCTTCATGGAGGCTGCCATGCGCTTGGTCAGCGGGTGCAGCATGTAGGTCAGCAGCGAACGCTCGCCGGTCCTGAAAACCACTTCCACCGGCATGCCAGGCTGCATCTGGCGCTTGCCAAGACGTTTGAGCCCCTCGGGCGTGACAGAAACGCGTGCCAGGTAGTAGCTTGCATGCGTGATCGGATCGGCCAGCAAATCACCGGAAATCGACACAACCTTGCCGTCAACCACCAACTGCGGCGAATGCGCGAATGCCGAGAAGCGCACATCCACTGGCAATCCTTCTTTTACCCGGTCAATCAGATGGGGTGCGACCTGGGTTTCCAGCATCAGAAGCTCGTTGTCAGGAACAATGTCCATGAGTTTCATGCCGGCACCAATCACGCCGCCCACTGTTTGCACCACCAGCCCCACCACCTGGCCGGTAGCGGGCGACTTGATTTCGGTGCGGCCCAGATCGTCCTTCAGGGCGCGGAATCGCTCGGCGTCGCCCACGACTTCGCGGCTCACTTCGGCCAGCTGCGTTTCAATTTCCTTGCGGTATTCCTGCTGCCGCGCAATTGCACGTTGGCGCAGCTCGGCAATGGTCTGGCTCGCCCGGGTGGTGTTGCCCAGCAGTTCCGCCATGGAAGCGTTGGATTCGGCGACCAGGCGCTCAAGCTCCAGCTGCCGGTTGCGTGGCGCGTAGCCGTCCTTGACAAGACCTCTCGTGTTGTTGAGCTCTTCAGTCAGCAAGGCCAGCTGGGCGCGGCGGCTGCCCAAAATACCTTCGTAAGACTGGATCAGGGCCTGGGATCCCCGAATGCTTTCCTCGAGCGACTGCAGGTCGGCGCGCAAAGCTGCACGGCGCGACTGCAACAACTGCTCTTGAGTGAACATCTGCTGGCGTATCAGCGGGTCCTGGCTGGCCGTCTGCAGGTCAGGGTGGTAGTTGATGACTGTCTGGCTGCCCTGCTCGGCTAACAGTCGGGCCTGCATGGCGCGCAGCCCCAGGTAGCGTTGGCGCACCCCTTCGTAGTTGGCCTTGGCCGCAGCGTCATCAAGCCTGACCAGCAGTTGCCCCTCGGTCACGCGGCTGCCTTCGGTCACCAATACCTCCTTGACGATGCCACCCGACAGGTGCTGCACGGCCTTGCGCTTGGTGTCTATGGATACCACGCCCTGCGACGGAACGCCTTCGTCCAGCGGGGCAGTTGCGGCCCACACCAGGAAGACGCCCACGCCGATGCCCAAAGCCCACCAGCCAATACGCCCGGAGCGGCCGTTGTGGCTGCCTGGTGCAGCGGTTGCAGGGTCGCCGCTTGCGCTGGGGGACTCGCTCCTGGCAGAAGACAGCTTGGTTAGATCAATGTTGGCCATGGTGGACTCGGCTTTGCGAAAAAATGGATGCGATGAAAAAGTGGCTGCTCAAACAGGCTGGGAAGCAAGGCTGGCAGACGGTGGGCTGCTGCGCGGGCGAAGTGCGGCGAGCACCTCATCACGCGTGCCCTGCATATGGATCTGGCCGTCGCGCAGGAGCACGATGCGGTCGGCCGTGGCGATGGCGCCAGGGCGGTGCGTGATCAGGAACACCGTACGGCCTTTTTCCTTGAGGTCTTGCACCGTGCGGCTGAGCGCAGCTTCACCCGCGTCGTCCAGGTTGGCATTGGGTTCATCCAGAATGATGAGAACCGGGTCGCCGTAGACCGCACGCGCCAGCCCGATGCGCTGGCGCTGGCCGCCAGACAGCAGGTTGCCGGCCTCGCCGATGGGCGTGTCGTAGCCCTTGGGGAAGCGCAGGATCATTTCGTGCAGCCCTGCGCAGCGGGCCGCTTCGATGACCTTGTCGGAATCCAGCTTGCGAAAGCGCGCGATGTTTTCAGCAATCGTGCCTTCAAACAACTCGATGTCCTGTGGCAGGTAACCCAGGTGCGGACCCAGATCAATGCGGCTCCAGCTGGAAATTGGCAGGTCGTCCAGCAGCACCTCGCCGGACACCTGGGGCCAGATGCCGATCATGACGCGCGCCAGCGTGGATTTGCCCGAGCCGGAGGGGCCCAGCACGGCGGTGACGGTGCCTGCCGGGACCGTCAGGTTGATGTCCTTCAGGATGGGTTCCTTGCGCCCGGTGGCTGTGGCGTACACCTTGCTCAACGTGAGCGCTCCGCTCGGGGCCACCCGGGTGAGTGCGGCGTCGCGTTCGGGATGTTCGTTGAGCAGCGCTTCCAGGCGCTGGAAAGCAAGACGTGTTGTGATGAAGCTGCGCCACGTTCCTGCAAGCTGGTCAATCGGGGCCAGGGCCCGCCCCATCAGCACGTTCGCCGCGATCATGGCGCCAGCGGACAGTTGCCCATCAATCACCAGCAGAGCGCCTGCACCCAGCGACAGCGACTGCTGGGTGTAGCGGATGAACTTGCTCAGCGCTGTGATGCGGTGGTTCTGGCCCTGAACGACAGATGACTGGGCCAGCCAGGTCTGGTGACGCTCGCTCCAGCGGGTCTGCAAGTTGCCGATCATGCCCATGGATTCCAAGGCTTCGGCATTGCGAAGCTTGCCATGAAGGTAAGTCTGCACTTCGCTGCCAGCAAGCGCGGAGGCTTCCGCTGGCGCCACCTTGCTGGAATGGCCAAACCAGGCCAAGGACAGCTGGACCAAAGCAAACACAATGGCCAGGACGCCCAGCCACGGGTGCAGCATGAAGCTGACCGCGATGTAGATCGGAGCCCAAGGGGCGTCAAACAGTGTGAAGATGCCGGGACCCGTCAGGAACTGACGGATCTGGATCAGGTCGCTGAACGCCCGGCCCGGTTTGCCGCCTGTCTGCGACAGGTTGGCTTCAAAGCTTGCGTTGAAAACGCGGGTACTCAGTGCTTCGTCAAACCGCACACCGGCACGTACCAGGACACGGGAACGCATCCATTCGGCCAGCGCCATGATCACAAGCAGCACCAATGTGATGAGCGACACGGCCAGCAAGGTCAGCTCGCTGCGGCTCGTCAGGACACGGTCAAACACCTGCAGCATGTAAATGGTGGGGGCCAGCATCAGCAGGTTGGCCACAAAGCTGAACAGGCCGACGATGACGAATTCGCGCTTGAAGGCCCACAGGCTTGCTGTGAGGTCGCTGCGCGTGAAGAACGAAGGTGTTTTCATTTTTTTTGGGGCGTTGTCATGCGGTCGGAAGTTCAGGCCTGAGGTGCTGCCAGCCCGGGCTGTCGAAGGCCCTGCTGTGCTCGCTGCGCCTGCTGCGCAGCGGCCTGTTCGCTGGCTTTGCGCAGCGCGGCGAGCACCTCGTCGCGGGGACCGAAGGCTTGTTGCATGCCGTCGCGCAGCACCAGCATCTTGTCGGCCACGGCCAGCACGCTGGTGCGGTGCGTCATGATGACGAACGTGGTGCCGCGGGTCTTGAGCTCCAGCAGCGCCGCAGCAAGCGCTGCGTCGCCGGCTTCATCCAGGCTGGAGTTCGGTTCGTCCAGCACGACAAAGACCGGGTCACCGTAGATGGCACGCGCCAGGGCCATGCGCTGGCGCTGGCCACCGGAGAGCATCGCACCGTCGCTGCCCACGGGACTGTCGTAGCCCTGGGGCAGGGCCAGAATGAATTCATGCAGGCCCACCGCGCGGGCAGCTGCTTCGACTTTGGCTTTTTCCACCGGGCCGAAACGGGCAATGTTTTCGGCTACCGTGCCATCAAACAGCTCAACGCCTTGCGGCAAGTAGCCGATATGGGGGCCCAGCTCGCTTTTGTCCCAGGTGTAGACGTCGACGCCATCCAGCCGCACCTTGCCTGCCGCGGCCGGCCACAGGCCCACGAGCAGCCTCGCCAGCGTGGTCTTGCCCGAAGCCGAAGGGCCTACAACGCCAAGCACCTCGCCCGGCTGCAGGCTGAATGCCACGCCGCGCAGGATCGCGTTGGGGTTGCCCGGCGCTCCGGCGACGAGTTGCTCCACTTGCAACGAGCCGCTGGGCGCGGGCAGGGGCATGGCTGGGGCACGCGCGGGCACCGCAGACAGCAGTCCGTCGACCCGGCCCCAGGCGTCGCGAAAGTTCACCACGGTGCGCCAATGCGTGACGATCGTGACCAGCGGCGCCACCACCCGACCGCCCAGGATGGAGGCGACCACCATCATGCCGGCACCGCCGCGAAGTCCGTCGTGCAGCACCAACCAGGCGCCCAGCCCCAGCATCAGGGAGCCCTTGAGCGTCTGGAGGAACTTGGTCAGGGCCTGGTAGCCGCCGGCCCGGTCGGACGCCAGAGCCTGCAGGCCAAGGAATTCGCGCTGCTTTTCCACCCAGCGACGATGGATGTCCCGCAGCATGCCCATGGATTCAATGACTTCTGCGTTGCGCAGCGACCCGTCGGCGTACTGCTGCGCCGCAATGGCCGTGCGGTTGGCCGCCATCAGCGGTGCCTGGGTGTTGCGCTCGGTGGACCAGCCGATCAGCCCCTGGACTATGGCAAAGGCGACGGAGGTCCAGCCCAACACGGGGCTGATGGCAAACAGCAGCACCAGGCACACGATCGAAACTGGCGACTCCATGAGCGCCAGCAGAGCGGGTGAGTGCAGGAATTCGCGTACGGTCTTGAAGTCAGTCATGGGCTGGACCGTTCCGCCGGGCATGCGGCGCAGGTTGGCCTCGAAGATGACCCGGAATACGCGCGCGCTCATCTTTTGGTCCAGCGCCAGCCCGGCCTCGTGCATGATCTCGCTGCGCGCCCAGTCCAGGACCTCCATCAGCACATAGGCCGCAATCACCAGGATCGTCAGCATCAACAGCGTCATGTGGCTGCGGCTGTTGATCACCCGGTCATAAACCTCCAGCATGTAGGCACTGGGCGCCAGGATCAGGATGCTGGAAAACACGCTGAACCAGGCGGCACGCACAAAATACGGGCGCAGCCCGTTGATGGCCTGGCGTAGTTCAGAGGGGGGCTTGCTCGGGGTCATGCGGTTTCCTCAACCATGATGTATTCGGGGATTTCACCGCTGTTGGCGCCGTCAGCGGCTGGTGATTCTTCAGGCTGCGGCTGCGAAAACCAGAACGATAGTTCGAACTGGTTCTGCGGTGTGCGGGCCAGAACGATTTCACGGAGTTTCTTTTCGTGGAAGCTGGCTTCGGCCTCTGGCTGCAGTGCCAGGTGAAACCGGATGCGGCCGTCCAGCGTGTACATGGACAGGTGGCCGTCCTTGACGCTCAGGGTGTGGCGGTCAAAGTAGACCGGGCAGGTCTCCTGGAACTGCAGCAGCGGCAGCGTCTTGTCGCCCAGACGCGCGAGGTTGAACGGGCTTTGCGGGTGCTGGTAGACCAGCCGGCTGGTACGTGACACCGAGTAAATGGCGTTGCAAACCATCTGCGAGCCGATGGCCGGAAACTGCTCGCGCAGGCCCTTGTAAGCCAGGTGGTGCAGGGTGACGCGGTTCCAGCAGCGCGTTTGCTGCACCAGCGGAGCCAGTGCATTGCAGACCTGGGCAAATGCCTTTTGCAATGCCAGCAGGCTGGACAGTTGCTCGGGCGTGCCGTTCAGGATGACGCGTACGATCTGATTCATATAGGAAGCGGATTGTGACACTTCCTATATGAATATTCAATGCCGTCGGGTGGATTGTGTGATCGGGATCACAAATTCGCCCCAAGCAATGCGTGGTTTGATTTCAAAGCCTTTAAATTGCTGCAACGAGCGCTATTAAAAAGATAGCTGACCGACCCATTTCAGGCCGTAGGCAGCATGCGACAATCCAGATGCTTTGCCCCCAGGGCAGGCGCCTCAAACCCACAAGATGATCGCAGAAGAAGACTCCGCAACCGACATCGCCACCCGCAGCCCCACGCGGTCCCGCTTCGCCATCGTCGCGCGCGGGGTCGGCAAAGCCTATTACCCCAGCGCCAGCCCGGCTGCGGCTTTGGTCGATGCGTTGACGGGTCGGCCAAGCCGGTCAGCCCCGTTCTGGGCGCTGCATCCGCTGGACCTGGAAATCGAGCGCGGCGAAGTTCTGGGTCTGGTGGGTCACAACGGTGCGGGCAAGTCCACGCTGCTGCAGATCTTGAGCGGTACGCTGTCGCCCAGCACCGGCGATCTGCAGGTCAACGGCCGGGTCGCGGCGCTGCTGGAACTCGGAGCGGGCTTCAATCCTGAGTTCACGGGGCGTGAAAACCTGCTGCTCAATGGGCCATTGCTCGGCCTGTCGCGGGCTCAACTGGCCGCCCGCCTGCAGGACATCATCGACTTTTCGGGCATTGGCGATTTCATCGAGCAGCCGGTCAAGACCTATTCAAGCGGCATGTTCGTGCGGCTGGCGTTTTCGCTGGCCACCAGCGTTGACCCGGACATCCTGGTCATCGACGAGGCGCTGTCAGTGGGCGACGGCGAGTTTTCGCGCAAGTCGTTTGACCGCATCCTGGCCCTGCGCGACGCCGGCACCACCATCCTGTTTTGCTCCCACTCGATGTACCAGATCGAGTCGCTGTGCAGCCGAGCCCTGTGGCTGGACCATGGCCGGGCACGCCAGTTCGGCCGGCCGGCGGTGGTGGCCACGGCCTACCAGGAACACCTGGACACGTTGGCAGCGCCTGCGGCGGGCGCGGCCCGGGCCGACCAGCCGGTGGTGACGTCACCCGGGCATGCTCGCCTGAAAACCCTGCTGATCAGTTGCGACGGGCGCGAAGGCAGCCCGGCGCATGCCGTGTCGGGCCAAAGCCGCGTGGACATCACGCTGGGTTTCGAGTCCGACCCGGCATTGGATTCACCGAACGCCGCAGTCACCCTGAATGGCCCCGACGGCAAGATCCTGGCCAGTTCGGGCACCTGGATTGACGGCGTGGCCCTGCAGCGCAACGAAGCGGGCCAGGGCACGGCCGTGATCAGTTTTGAAGCGCTGGCGCTGCTCAAGGGGGCCTACACGGTGTCGGCCTACCTGTTTTGTGAGCGCGGGCTGCATATCTACAGCGCCGCCGAGCGCTTTGCGACGCTCAATGTGACGCAGGACCATCTGGAGCAAGGCGTCGTGTCGCTGCCGCACCAGTGGCAGACCCGCGCCGGTCTGGTCGAACGTATCGTACTTGAGGCTGAAGCTGATGCGCGCGCACCCATGGTGTTGCCTGGCGACTGGACGGACCAATGGGTCACCCGCTGGTCCACCGCTGCCGACCTGGGCGGGTTGCAGGGCCTGTTCGAGCAGGCGTTTAACAACCCGGTGCCCGCTGCACGCTGGAACTGGAAATACCAGCAGGCCCCGACCTGGGGAGCTGTGGTTTTGCGCGACCACGAGTTCGCCGGCTTTTTCGGCGGCATGCCGCGCGCCATGGTTCACGGCGGGCGCAGCCTGGTGGCGGTGCAGATCGGCGACGTCATGGTCAAGCCGTCAGAGCGCGGTGTGCTGGCGCGGCGCGGCCCGCTGTTCCGCGCGGCAGCGGCCTACTTCTCCAACATGCGTGCGCTTTACCCTGGTGTGCAATTCGCGTATGGGTTCCCGTCGCAGCGCCACTTTGACCTGGGTATCAAGCTGGGCCTGTATGCGCCGGCCGACGCGATATCGCAGCTGGCCTGGCAGGCCCTGGCCCCGGCGCGGCATTGGCTGACCAAGACCCGCGGCATCCACGATGTGCTGGCGGGGGCCGATGCTCACAGGCTGGCCCAACTGTGGGCCACGATGCAGCGCGACTGGCCCGACCTGACATTGCCGGTGCGCGACCCCGCGCGCTGGCATTACCGCTATGCCGGGCATCCGGTGCACAGCTACCAGCTGTTGATGGTGAGCGCCCGCCTGAGCGGCCGGCCGCTGGCGGCTGCGGTGCTGCGTGCGCATGCGGATCACCTGGAGTGGCTGGATTTCGTGGGTGGCCGTGATGGCATTCAGGCCGCCACACGGGCAGTGCGCATGCGTGCGGCCGAGCTGGGCCTGCCGGAAGTGCGTGGCTGGTTCAGCAGCGCACCTGCTGCCGAATTTGGTGAGGGGGCACGGGTGGAGGCCACCGAAATCAAGGTGCCCGTTGACTTATGGGGCAGACCCGATGACATCCCGCCGGGGCCGCCCGCGCCGCTGTGGCTCATGGCCGGCGATTCCGACTTTCGTTGAACGACTTTTCCCATGACTGCTTTTGTCCCGCTTGACGTCTCCGTCGTGACCTACAACTCGGCGCGATGGCTGGATGCCTTTGTGCGCAGCCTGACACAGCAGGCCTACCCCTGCAGCCAGATTCGCCTGCTCTTTCGTGACAACGGGTCCAGCGACGACACGGTGCAGTTGCTGCGCCAGATTGCCACCGACCACGCAGGGCAGTTCGCGCAGATCGTGGTGGACGCCGGCGACAACGTGGGCTTTGGCTGCGGTCACAACGCCAACCTGGCGCAGGCCCAGGCGCGCTGGATGCTGGTGACCAACGTCGATCTGGAGTTTGAGCCGCAAACGCTGGTGGAGCTGGTGGCGCGCGCAGAAGCCGACCCGGCGCAGGTGGCGTCATGGGAATGCCGGCAAAAGCCGTTTGAGCACCCCAAGCACTATCACCCGGTGACGGGCGAAACCGCGTGGAGCTCCAGCGCCTGCGTGTTGTTCAGGGTTGAGGCGCTTCAGCAGATTGGCGGCTACGAGCCCAAGCTGTTCCTGTACGGTGAAGACGTGGAGATCTCGTACAGGCTGCGTGACCGCGGCTGGCAATTGCGATATGTGCCGCGCGCGACGGTCTGGCACTACACCTACGAGCACGCCGCGCAAGTCAAGCCGGCGCAGTTCCTGGGCAGCACGCTGGCCAATGTATTGCTGCGCTTGCGCTACGGCAGCGTGCGCGCGATGGTGCGCGGGCTGTTGATGTACCTGGCGCTGTTTGCGCTCAAGCCGCAAATCCCTGACCAGCGCCTGCGCCTGCTCAAAAACGCCTGGCAGATCGTCAAGCTGGGCCCTTATTTCCTGCGTACGCGCAAGCAGTCGGCTCAAACATTCACGTTCTATTTGTGGGACTACGAGATCGTGCGCCACGGCGCGTTTCATGAATACAAGCCGGCAGCACCCGGCGCATGGCGTCCCGTGGTCAGCGTGCTGGTGCGCACCGTGGCCGGCCGCGCGGGGCGGCTGGCCGAAGCAGTTGCGTCCGTGGCGCAGCAGACCTATGGCCCGGTGGAACTGGTGATTGTGGAAGACGGCTCCGACACCGCACTGGCGCTGGTGGAGCAGCTGCGGGCGACGGGGCGGTTTCATGCGGTGCAATACCGCCCCCTTGCCAAGGTCGGGCGCTGCACGGCGGGCAACGCTGCCATGGAGGCTGCCACAGGCGAGCTGATGTGCTTTCTGGATGACGACGACCTGTTCTATGCAGACCACGTGGAGGTGCTGGTGGACGCACTGGCAGCACGCACCGAACTGGCAGGTGTGTACAGCCTGGCCTACGAAGTTCAGACCGAGGTGATCAGCGCCGAGCCCTGGGTCTACCGCGACCTTAACCACCGGCTGATGTACCGCCAGCCTTTCAGCCGCGCGCTCCTGTGGCATCACAACTACATGCCCATCCAGACCGTGCTGTTTCGCCGAGCCCTGTTTGAAAAGCACGGCGGGCTGGATCCGGAGCTGGACAACCTGGAGGACTGGAACCTCTGGGTGCGCTACACACTGGAGCAGGATCTCGCCATGGTGGACAAGGTCACGTCGCTGTACCGCGTACCGGCCGTGGCGCAGCAGGCCGTGCAACGCCAGCAGGTGCTGGATGACTACTATGCCAAGGCGGTGGCCAAGCACAGCACACTGCGCGTGCAGCTGAACCCCAATCAGGTGATCGAAATGGCCCACGAACTTGCCAAGGATCTGTATGTTGTGAAGGTGCAGCGCCGCACGCTGCGCAACATGGTGCTTTCACGGCCCTGGCTTGCGCGGTTTTACCACCCGATGCGACGGGTGGGCAGCCTGATGCGCAAGGTCGCGCGGCGCCTCTAGTAACTGCTCATCGCTTTGTTTGATCCATGGAAACCTGGTTCCTGCCCACTGCCATCGCACCACTGCCCCCGGCGCGCAATGTGCTGGTGCTGGCGCCGCACCCGGACGACGAGGTCTTTGGCTGCGGCGGCTGTGCCGCGCTGTACGCGCGCGCCGGTGCGGCGGTACAGCCGCACATCCTGACCGACGGCGGCGGCTACCTGAGCGGCGCGCAGCGAGACACTGCCGTGGCGCTGCGCCGCGCGGAAAGTGTGCGTGCCGCGCAAGTCCTGGGCACCGCAGCGCCCACCTTCGGCGCCTGGCAGGACCGCCAGCTTGGCGCGGCGGATGACCTGAGCGGTCACCTGGGCGCACTGATCCGGGCGACCGCTGCCGACGTCGTCTTTGCGCCATCCCCATGGGAAGTCCACCCCGATCACCGCGCCGCAGCCTGGGGGGCGCTGCGCGCTGTGAACGCGTTGCATCTGGCGCAGGGCACAGCACCCGTGCTGGCGTTTTATGAGGTGGGGGCGCCGCTTCGGCCCAACCACCTGGTGGATATTTCCGGGGTGGCCGACATCAAGCGACAGGCCATGGCCGCCTTTGAGTCACAGCTGGCGCAGCAGCGCTACGACGTGCACATTGCCGCGCTCAATACCTTTCGTACCTACACCGTCGCGGCCGATGTGGCGGCGGTGGAAGCGCTGATCATGGTGGGCGCCGACCAATTGGAAGGGTGGCTGTCAACCTATGCGCAAGCCGGCCCCCCGGGTCTGGCCCAGATCACCGAGGCCGCCTTGCAAAACGCGCAGGTACAAGCCAACGAACTTGTGCAACTACAGATTGGCCTGGACCGCAAGCTGCAGGAGCAGGCCCGCGAGCTCGCCACGATCCCGGTGCTTGTTGGCCAGCTGCAGCAGGTACGCGCCGAGCTTGAATCCAGCCGGTGCGAAGTGCAGGATCGTGACCGTCAGCTGGCCAACGCCGCCCGGGCATTGGAGCAAGCTGGTCAGGCGCTGGACGACGTATTTGCATCGCGTTCGTGGCGCATCACCCGGCCGTTGCGCTGGCTCAGCGAGAAGTTGCGTCAGAGCTGATCGGCAAACGCGGGGCGGATGCGCGCGAACAGCAAGGCAGCCACGGCAGCCAGCAGCGTCCAGACAAGCGCATACAGCGCCAGGTTGCCCCAATGGGGCCACTGCCCCAGCAGCAGGCTGGCTCGCAGGTTCTCTATCGGCAGCGTCAACGGGTTCAGTACCAACCACCGTTGCACTGCCACTGGCAGCGCAGACGCGGGGTACAGCACCGGGGTCAGGAACAGCAAGACGTTCAAAATGGGACCGACCATCTGGCCGATGTCCCGCAGAAAGACGCCAAACCCGGCCAGCAGCCAGCCCATGCACAGCAGCATCGGCAGCATGGCCACCAGGATCAGAGGCACCGCCAGCACCGACAACGGCAGAGCGCCCTGAAACACCAGCGCGCCGCACAGCAGCACGGCAAGACTCAAGACAGCATGAAACAAGGCGCCGGCCACGCCGATCCAGGGCAGCACCTCGAGCGGGAACACAACCCGCTTGACCAGGTTGGGCTGCTCAAGCACCAGCCGGGGCGCACGGCCTGCAACCTCTGCGAACAGGTTGAACAGGACAAGGCCGGCAAAAATGTTCAGCGCGAAATTGCCGGGGTGGTCTTCCATGCCCGGCCAGCGGGCCTTGAAGATCAGGCGGAACACGAAGGTGTAAGTCGCCAGCAGCAGCAGCGGGTACAGAAGGCTCCAGCCCAGGCCCAGGACCGAGCCCTTGTATCGGCCCAGGATGTCGCGCTTGGCCATCTGCAGGATGAGGTAGGCGTTGTCCAGCGGCAAAAGCGAGCGAGCGATCATTTGCTGACATCCAGTTTGCCGCTGGCGACCTGGCCAATGAAGGTCGCGTCCAGGATCATCAGGTCGTTGCCGTCGCGCTCGACCACGCCACGGCCCTGCAGCAACTGGAACACCCGTGTGACCGTTTCGCGGCTGGCATTGATCATGATGGCCAGTTCCTGGTGGGTGGGGGCGTTCAGCACCCGGTGGCTGGTGCCAGCGAGCAGCGAAGCGCCATAAAACTGCTCCAGCTGGGCGCATACCCGCTGCACCGGGTTGGACAGCCCCAGAATGCGCCGCTGCGCCGAGACGCTGCGCAGCCGCGTGGCCAGCCGGGTGCACAGCGATTCAGCCACTTTGGGCGACGCAAACAGGATGGGTTTGATCAGGTCGCGCGCGATGAACACCACGCGGGAGCGGGCCACCGCAGTAACAAATTCAGGCTGCACCTGGCTGTCTACCACCGCGACCTCGCCGAAATAGTCTCCGGGGTTGATGAAATACAAGCCCACCTCGCGGTCATCCATGGTGAAGTCCACGCCCTGCAGCCGGCCTTCAAGCAGAAAACACAGGGCCGAGGGTGGATTGCCTTTTTGTAGAACCACCTCGCGTTTTGCAAAAGACCGCTCCGATGCGTGCTGCGCCAGATGGGCAACCGTCACGTGCGGCAGGCTGGCCAGCAACTGCAAGCCTTGCAAAACGTCGACAGGAATGGTCATTTCTACCGGGCAAGAGGGTCCTGGCCCTGCTCAAACGACGAATTGTGCAACACTTCCCGTCACAGCTGTATAAGAGTACATCCCTGCCTGTGACCACGCTCACAGCCAGAAACCTGCATTGGGGGTAAATTCCACTGCTATATGTTGAGATCGGCGGGCCCCATCGTGAAAACCAGCACTTACCTGCAAAAACTGTCCGTTTTCGCAAGCGTTGCCATCCTGGCCGCCCTGGGTGCTGCACCCCTGCGCGCTGCCGTGCCCGTGGGTGAAGTCACGCTGACCATTGGACAGGCCCTGAGCATTCCGGCCAGTGGTGTGCCATTGACACTGCAGCGTGGCAGCAAAGTCCATGCGGGCGACCGTATCGAAACCGCTGAGGGCGGGCATGTGCACATCCGCTTCGTTGATGGTGCCATGGTCAGTGTGCGCCCCACCAGCCGGCTGGTCGTGGAGGAATACCAGTACAACGCGGCGCAAGTCGCCCAGTCGTCGGTCAAATTCCGGCTTGAAAAGGGCGTGACACGGGCCATATCCGGTGCCGCCGCCGAAGGCGCGCGTGAACGGTTCCGGTTGAATACGCCGCTGGTGGCAATCGGTGTGCGTGGCACAGACTTCGTGGTGCGTACTGCGGCGAACCAGACGGTTGCCGCCGTCAACCAGGGTGCCATTGTGATGGCGCCGTTTGGCGAGGGATGCGCCCAGCAGGGCTTCGGGCCCTGTGGGTCGGCATCGGCTCGCCTGCTGTCAGCTGACATGGGTAACGTGCTGGTTGAATTCCGCAACAACCTGGCGCAGCCCGAGCTGCGGCCATTCAACGGTGTTCGTACGTCCGAAGTGATGCTGGCCAGCGCCGATGTGCGCACCGCGCCCGAGGCAGGCCCTGCGCGCGACAGCAAGGCTGTGGCGCGCAGTGGCGATGAAGTTCTGACGGCTGCGTTGGTTCAAGACGTGGTTCGCAAGGCGACTGATGCGTCCGTCAGTACCATTCCAGTGATTCCGCCAGAGGTCATCAAGCCGACACAGCCCGCGCTTGCGCCGCAACTGGCTTGGGGCCGTTGGGGCGCCGCCATCGACAGCACCGACTTCGCGCTGGCACGTACGCTGGCCCGCGAAGGCCGCGCCACCACCGTGGGCGACAACGACTTCATTCTTTACCGCACCGAGCAGGGCCCGGCGACCTGGCCCCTCGGCGCAGGTGCCGTCAGCTTTGCGCTGGACCAGGCCCATGCCCACTTCACCAGCGCCGCCGGCCAGGTGCAGGCTGCGGCGGTCCAGAATGGTTCGCTTTCGATCGATTTTGCCTCCCGCCTGTTCAGCACCTCGCTTAGCCTGACATCGGTTGCGACGGGGGCGGTAGGCCTGCAGGCCAGTGGCACCTTGAACAGCGACGGCCTGTTTGTCTCGCGCACGGCCGGGCAGGTCGTCGGCGGCGCGGCCGCGCTGGACGGCAAGTCGGCCGGCTACCTGTTCGAAAAGGCAGCCGCCGGTGGCACGCTGTCGGGCATCACGCTCTGGTCCCGTTGATGAAGCAGTGGCTCGCAAGCTGGCTGATGCGGCCTTGGCACGGCCGCGCACTGGCGCTGGGCGTGGCGGCGGTGGCGTGTCTGGCCTGGCTGGCGGTTGCACCTGGCTCGCTGCAGCAACTGGACGAGCGGGCCACTGACTACCTGTGGCGTCTGAGCGCCAGCGACGTACCGGAACGCCGCGTGGTGCTGGTGGACATTGACGACGCCAGCCTTTCGAGCATTGGCCCCTGGCCCTGGCCTCGTGAAACCTTGGCGCAGCTGACCCGCAAGCTTGATGAGCAGGGTGCCGGGCTCAAGCTGTTCGACATTGTTTTTCCCGATGGCCGTGAGGGCGGCCCTGAATTGACCCGGGCGCTTGCGGCCCGTGACGCCGAATCCCCCGCCGTGCTGGCCCAGATCTTTGCATTGCGCAACGAAAGCCAGCTGCGCTCAGGCGTCCTGGCCGGCGCCATGCCGGGCCTCGGATGCCAGGCGCCGGCCATCCCGGCCCAGGGTTTCATCGGCAATGCGCAAGGCCTGCATTCGCGGGCCGGGCACATCACGGCCGTGCTCGACGCCGACGGCGCGGTGCGCCGCCTGCCCGCCTTCGTCTGCATGGATGACCGAACCTACCCAAGCCTGGCGCTGGCTGGCATTGCGGCACTGGCGCAGCCCGCCGCCATGGGCGCGGGGCTGACCGTGCAGCCGGGCACGGGGCCGTGGGCCCCCGCCTGGCAACTGACCTCACCCGTCCTGCCCGGCATGAGTGTTGGGCTGGACGCGCAGGGCCAGCTTCGTGTGCCGTATGCCGTTTCGCGCAAGGCCCTTACTTCTGTTTCTGCTGCTGACTTGCTGCAAGGCCGGGTGCCGCCTGACCTGCTCAAAGGGGCCTGGGTGCTGGTGGGGGCGTCAGCCTTCGGCATGGTGGATGCCGTGCCCACGGCGTTGGGCGGCGCGGTCAGCGGTGCCGAGGTCCACGCCCAGGTGCTGGCGGCCATGGTGGACGGCAGGGTTCCGTACACGCCCCATGCGGCGCACTGGCTGCAGGCGGGCTATGTACTGCTGGTGGTCATGGGTTTGCTGGTTCTGGCGGCCGGGCAGCCGTTGCGCCAGCGCCAGCGCGTGGTGTTGCTGCCGCTGGCGGCCGCAGCTGCCGTGCTGCTGGGCTTTGCGCTACACGCCGTGGCGCTGTTGCAGGCCAACTGGTTCATTGGGTTTGCGGCGCCCGCCCTGGCGCTCGGTCTGGCTGGCCTTATGGTGGCGCTGGGCGAGCATGCCCGCACCCTGGTTGAAAAAGGCCGCCTGTACCAGAACCTTTCAAGCTATGTGCCCGGCCCGGTGGCCGAGCAGATTGCGCTGACCGAGCCCACGGGCGACATTCAGGCGAACCGCAACGATGTGACCGTGCTGGCGGCAGACCTGCAAAATTTCTCGCGCTACTGTGAGGCCCGTGCGCCAGAAGACGCCGCCCGCGTGCTGCACCGCTTCTTTACAACAGCCAGCGCCATCATCGAAGCCCATGGCGGCGTGGTCGAAGAAATGGTGGGCGACAGCCTGCTGGCTGTGTTCAACGGCCCCCAACCCTGTGACGACCACCCCATGCATGCCCTGGCTGCCGCCCGCGAACTGTGGCTGCGGTGCAGCGAAGAGCTGCCCAACACCAGTGGCTTTGGCCTGGAACCCCTGAGCATCAGCATCGGCCTGGAAAGCGGGATGGCGCTGGTGGGTTCGTTTGGCCCTGCGCGACGGCGTGTTCATACGGTGCTGGGTCAGACGGTCACCATTGCCCTGCGGCTGCAGGGGCTGACGGCTGATCTGGCCTATCCGGTGCTGGTGGGGCAAGAGTCCGCCCGGCGTATCGGGCCGCTGTTTGAGCAGGCCGATCTGGCGCTCAAACCGCTGGGCAGCTTTCTGCTTCCCGGGTTGCAGCACAGCTGCAAAGTCTTTACACTGCGCACGCTCCTGCAGCCTGGCAGCCCGGCCGAGCAAAGCATTTTGTATTACCTTCATCAACAAAAAAATAACGCAGCGTGAAAGCCAAGGCTCACCATCGCGGCCGCAGGGGACGGTTGGCCGCTGGAGCCGCCTTCGCCATCTGGACGCTCGCCAGTGGCGCGGCTTGCGCACAGGCGGGTCTCCGTGCTGAATCTGTAGCGGCCTGCACGGTCGCGCCCCAATACCCACTGCCTCAAGGCACGGCTGAGTTGCAAAACCTGCTGGCCAAGCTGGATCAGGCTGCATCGCAATGCCTGCTGGACGCCAGTTTTCATGCCTGGCGTGGCGCGGTCCTGCTGTCTTTGGGCCGGCCGACTGCCGCTGTAGAGTCTCTTGAGCGGGCGCTGCTGGTTGACCCCAGCCTGCCAGGCGCCCAGCTCGACTACGCCCAGGCGCTGTACGCCGTGGGTGACAAGCTGGCCGCACGTGAGCTGCTGCAGCAACTGGCCCAGCGGCCGAATCTGCCGCCCCAGATTCAGGAACTGCTGCAACAAGAGCTGGTCGCCAGCGACCCGTCAGCCTGGCGCACACGCTGGGTCTTGACCACCGCCTTGGGCTACGATAACAACCTCAACAACGCCCCAGCCGCAAGTGAGCTAACACTTACATTTCCGCAAGGCGCGGTGACACTGCCTCTGCTGGAGAGCTTTCGCCCTCATGCAGGGGGCAGCTGGCTGAACATGGCCCAGTGGCAGGGGCTCAAGCCGCAGGGAACCCAGCTGTGGTTGCTGCAGGCCGAGCTGCGTGCCCGGCACACATCGCAATCCACCACGCGCTACCAGCAGGCTGACCTGTCTGCCAGCTGGCTGCAGGCGCCCGAAGCGCCACGCCAGTGGATCGCGCGGGTGGGCGCCAGCCGGATTGACTTTGGCGGCCAACACCTCTTTCAGGGCGTGCGGGCCAACGCGCTGCACCAGTGGCAGGCCCCGTGGAGCCCCCTGACAGGCAGTAGCGGGGCTTGCCGGCCCGGCCTGGGCGCCGAGACCGAACTGCGCCGCTATCCGGCCAGCGCCGAGCTTAACGGCCAGTATGGCGGGCTGGTGCTGTCGGCCAGCTGCCAGACAGCGGCGCAGGCCAATGGCCAGACGCCTTTGTCGGGGCAATTGATGAGCTTTCAGCTGCGCGTGGGCCGTGAATACCCGCAAAGTGCGACCCGCCCGGGGGGCATCTACGACAAGCTGGAACTGCGGGCCGCCTGGGAAGGCCGCCTGGGCCGCTACCGCGTCAACGCCGACTATGCCTACGCCCGCCAGGCTGATGCGACAGGTTACAGCCCGCTCCTGTCAGACAACCTGGCCCGTGTGACAGGCCGCCATTCGGTCCGGCTGGAGGCTGCACACCCCCTGCCCAAAGGCTTGGCGGGCGAGGTGGACTGGTTTGTGAGCGCCGAGGCCAGCCGCCAAACCAGCAACCTGGCAGCCTTCGCCAGCCGCCAGAACGCCCTTTACACGGGCTTGCGCTGGACGTTGCAGTAGTCGACCTTGGCCGGGTGCCAGGACAGGCGTTTAACCCCTTGGCAGGCCACGCCAGGCGACAAACGACTTGTTTCGACGTATAAAAACAACTGACCAAACGCCCGGTTTCAACCTGTGATTCGAATCACAGAGTGAGTCAGTCGGCTTTGTCTATACTACGTCCCGTACTAGGTGCATTGGGTGCCTGGTCAATTTCATCACTTAGTGGAGAAAATCTCAATGGCACTGACTACCGCAGAACGCACCAACATCATCAAACTGGTTGTTGGCATGTTCAACGCCGCCCCCGGCGCAACGTACCTGGCTGACCTGACCGTTGCTTTCGAAGCCAATGGCCGCAGCCTGTCCAACCTGGCCAAGGATCTGGCCCTGACCCCGGCATACAAGGCGCTGAACCCCGTGTTCCAGACCGCCGCTGAATTTGCCACCGCTTTCCTGACGCCCCTGGGCCTGCAAGCCAACACCGTCGCCATCGACTTCATCACCGCCAAGTTCAACCTGGGCGTGAGCAAGGGCCAGATCGCTTATGAAGCCCTGGTTGCCCTGGACGCATCGACCGCGACCGAGTTCGCCACCGCCAAGGCCATCGTCAACAACAAGACGACCGTTTCCGAGTACTACTCGGTGACCAAGGGTGTTGCCCAGACCAACGTTGGCACCCTGCAACAAGTCGTCGCTACCGTGACCAGCACCGCTGCATCCGTGACGGCTGCCAACACGGCCATCGACAACGGCGTGGGCGTTTCTGGCGGCGGCACGGTTGTGTTCACCACCGGCATCGACAACCTGACCGGCACCACCGGCAACGACACCTTCATCGGTGACTTCGGCGTGGCCAACCAAGTGACGGCTGCTGACCAGGTCAACGGCGGCGGCGGTACCGACACGCTGAAGCTGTTCGGCACCTATGCTCCGGCCAACCTGCCCACGCTGACCAGCATTGAAACGCTGGAAATCGTGACGGCTGCCAACGCTGCGATCACGACCGCTGGCATCACCGGCCTGACCAAGCTGCAAATCAACGCCGCTGACGCCATCAATGGCCAGACGCTGACGATGGCAGCAGGTGTGTCCGCCCAACTGGCTACTACGGCTTCCACCGCCACCGCTGGCACCGTGACCGTGGCCCATGCCGCTACTGAAACGGCGTCCAACCTGACGCTGGCAGGCTACCAGACCGGCGTTGCAACGGGTGCCCGTCAAAACGTGACCGTGACCGGCACTGCCGTGACCACGCAAACCATCACCACCAGCACGGCTGCCAACACGGTCGGCACGTTCACTGCACCGGCAACCGCCACCACAGTGAACGTGGCTGCTGCCACGGCTCTGACGGTCAACAGCCTGGCTGCCACGGCTGCCACCAAGGTGGTTGTGACCGGCGCCGGCGCTGTGACCGTTGTTGCTTCTGACCTGGCCGCTACGGTTGAAGTGGACGCTTCGGCTGCCACTGGCGCTGTTGCTTACACCGCTGAAGCCGCTGGCTCCACGCTGACCTTCAAGGGCGGCACGGCTGCTGACAGCGTGACGTTTGCCGCTGGCACGCTGACCTCGGCCGACAAGCTGACGGGTGGCGACGGTACCGACAAGATCGTGGTGAACGCCCTGGGCGCTGCCGCTGAAATCGCTGGTATCAATGGCTCCACCACGTTTGAAACCGTGGGCCTGGCCACCACTGGCCTGACGCTGGATGTTTCGTTGATCACCAACGCAACGGTCAAGAATTTCGCCACCGAAGCCGGCAACATCACCGCCACGTTCAACAACTCGCTGGCCACCACCGAGTACACGATCAACAACAGCACCGGCAACACCGGCACAGTGACGATCGCGAACAAGGTTGGCGAAACCTCGACGAAGGTGACGGTTGACGCTGCTGCTGCCACGGCCAACCAGACCCTGGTCAACCTGACGATGACTGGCGTTACCACCCTGAACCTGGTGTCTACCGGCACGGGCACGGGCAGCGCCAACACCATCACCACGCTGGCCAATCAGGACAACGCCGTGATCAACATCACCGGCACCAAGGACCTGGCCATCACCAACGCGCTGGCTGGTACGGCTGTGGGCTCCAAGGTTGACGCCAACGCCTTCACCGGCAAGCTGACCGTCACGGGCTCGGGCTTCTCTGACGTGATCACCGGCGGTACGGGCAACGACACCATCACCACCGGCAACGGCAACGACACCGTGGACGGTGGCGCGGGCAACGACCGCCTCATCATCACCGGCGCCGACCAGGCTGACCGCGTGGTAACGGGTGCTGGCACGGATACGGTTGTGTTCTCTGCTGCCAACATCGCAGCCCTGACCAACGTCTCTGCCGCTGTCGGCGGCGTCGTGGCGATTACCGACTTCACGGCCGGTACCGACAAGATTGCCCTGGTGAACACGGGTGGCGCGCAAACGTCTATCGTGCTGTCCAACGCACAGACCATTGCAACGGCAGCCAGCATCACCGCTGTGTACGCTGGCATCACCGCCATCGCCGCATCGGTTGACCAAGCTGCTACGCAAGCTGTTGTCGTGACGGTGACGGCTGGTGCCGCTGCTGGTACCTACCTGTACATCAACGACGCAACGGCTGGTGTGAGCAACACGGACGACATGCTGGTCAACATCACCGGTGTTACCGGTACGCTGGCAGCTTCTGACTTCGTGTTCGCCTAATCGGCTGACCCGGCTCAGTGACTGAGTAAGAGCCGCCCCTTCGGGGGCGGCTTTTTTATTTCTGGTGGTACTTTTGTGAAGATCCTTTTCGTTCACCAAAATTTTCCGGGCCAGTTCAAGAGCCTGGCTGCGGCGCTGGCCCAGCAGGGGCCGCACGACGTGGTGGCTGTCGGCTATTCAGACCACAAGCCCACCGCGCCCTACCGCTATGTGCGTTGCACCCTGGCCCGCGGCAATGCGCCGGGCACGCCAGAAGCCTTGGTGGATTTCGAATCCAAACTGCTGCGTGCAGAGGCCACGGCCCAGGCCGCCCGCCAACTGAAGCGCGACGGTTTTGAGCCTGATGTGATCGTCGGCCACCCCGGCTGGGGTGAATGCCTGTTTCTCAAAGACGTCTGGCCCCGGGCTCGGCTGGGCCTGTACTGTGAATACTTTTACCGTGCCACCGGGCAAGACATCGGCTTTGACCCGGAGTTTGATGCGACGGACGCGGCAGCTGCACAGCGCATCCGCTTGAAAAATGCGCATGCCTTGCTGAGCCTGTCTGACGCCGATGCGCTTTACTGTCCGACGCAGTGGCAGGCCAACACTTACCCGGCGGAGTACCGCGCGCGGATGACGGTCGGTCATGACGGCGTGGATACCGCGTACTTTGCCCCCGATGCCAAGGCGTTTGTCGAACTCGACGGCCGGCGTCTGGACCGCGACTCGAATGTGGTGACCTTTGTGGCGCGCAACCTGGAGCCATGCCGGGGCTTTCATACCTTCATGCGTGCGCTGCCCGAGGTGCTGCAGCGCAACCCGGGTTGCCAGGTGATCATCGTGGGTGATCCTTCGCCTGGCTATGGCCCCGGCCCGTCAGCGGGCACCTGGCAGGACGCGCTGCTGGGCGAGGTGGGCCGGCTGCTGTCGCCCGAGCGTGTACGTTTTGTGGGGCTGGTGCCGTTGCCAGTGTTTCGTACGCTGATGCAGATATCGTCTGCCCATGTGTACCTGACCTACCCGTTTGTGCTGAGCTGGTCGGTGCTGCAGGCCATGAGCTGCGGCGCCCTGGTGGTGGGCTCGCGCACCCCTCCTGTGCAGGAAGTGCTGTCACATGAAGTCAATGGGCTGCTGGTGGATTTCTTTTCGCCGTCAGAGGTGGCGGCCGCCGTGACGCGCGCCCTGGGCCATGCCGCCGACATCCAGGCCATGCGCCAGCGCGCCCGCGATGAAATGATTGACCGCTATGACTGGCAAAGCGTCTGTTTGCCCCGGCAACTTGAATGGCTGGCGCAATTGAACGGCCCTAAAATCGATTGATCACCCGAACCGAGGAATTGATGTGAGCGACTGGACTGCAGGCTACGTGGCCGATATTGGCTACACCTTTGGCTACTATGCCGAACTGAACCCGCAGCGCCTCGCGCTGCCTTTTGCGCAGGCGGGCCTGGAGTTCCCGGAGGTCAAAAACGCCTGCGAGCTGGGCTTTGGTCAGGGCGTCAGTGTCAACATCAATGCAGCCGCGTCTGGTGCCCAGTGGTACGGTACCGACTTCAATCCCTCGCAGGCCGCTTTTGCGCAAAGCCTTGCCGCTGCCAGCGGCTCGCAGGCCCAGCTCGGTGACGAGGCCTTTGCCGAATTTTGCGCCCGCACCGACCTGCCCGATTTTGATTTCATTGGCCTTCACGGCATCTGGAGCTGGATATCCGACGCCAACCGCGCCGTGATTGTCGACTTCGTCCGGCGCAAGCTGCGCGTGGGTGGGGTGCTTTATGTGAGCTACAACACCCAACCGGGCTGGGCAGCAGCAGTGCCGCTGCGCACCTTGCTGACCGACCACGTTCGCCGAATGGGCGTGTCGGGGCAGGGCCAGGCACAGAAGATCGACGCCTCACTGGCGTTCACACAAAAGCTGTTCGAGCTCAACCCGGGATACCTCGTGGCCAACCCCAAGGTCGCCGATCGCCTGAAGGCGCTGCAGGGTCAAAGCCGCAATTACCTGGCGCACGAATACTTCAACCAGGACTGGCACCCCATGTCATTCGGCCAGATGGCCACCTGGCTGGATGATGCCAAGCTGAGTTATGCGTGCTCGGCCAACATCCTGGACCTGGTGCCGGCCATCAACCTCACCAACGACCAGCAGGCCTTTCTGGCGGCCATTCCAGACGCGATTTTCCGTGAGTCGGTTCGAGACTACATCGTTAACCAGCAGTTCCGTCGCGACTATTGGGTCAAGGGCCCGCGCCGGCTGAGCGCGGTGGCGCAGGTCGAACATTGGAACAACCTCAAGGTGTTGTTGATCACGCCAAGGCAGGATGTGGACCTCAAAACCATTGGCTCGCTGGGAGAAGCCAAGCTGAATGACGATGTCTACAAGCCGGTGCTGGACTTGCTGGCCGACCACAAACCCAAGTCCGTGGGGCAGCTTGAAGCCGCTGTGGGCAAGGCCATGAACCGGGCGCAGCTGTGGCAGGCCATCACCATCCTCGCCGGCAAGAACGACCTCATGCTGGTGCAGGACGAGCAGAACCAGTCGAAAGCCAAGTCCGGCACCGAGAAGCTCAACCGGCACCTGGTCAGCAGGGCGTGCAGTTATGCCGAGGTGGACTATCTGGCCAGCCCGGTCTGTGGCGGCGGCATTGCGGTGCCGCGCCTGAGCCAGTTGTTCATCCAGTCGCGCCTCACGGGTGCCAAGACAGCGGAAGCTGTGGCCAAATTCGCCTGGCAGGTCATTTCCGGGCAGGGGCAACAGGTCATCCGCGAAGGCAAGACGCTGGTATCGGCAGAAGACAACCTGGCCGAGTTGAACCGGCTGGCGGTGGAGTTCACCGAGAAACGCCGCCCCGTGCTCAAGGCACTGGGTATTGAGTGCTGAGGCATGCCCCAGTACATCCCACTCACACCGGCCCGCCATGCCAGCTTGCGCTGGCAGCGGTACGCGTCCTACAGGTTTGCGGCCAGCGAGGCGCTGCTGCCGGTCGTCGCAGCCGAGCTGCCGCGCGCGGCGGTGTGCCTGCCCGTGGCCTTTGTTCCTGACGCTGCCGGCGTGTACCAGCCGGTAGTGGTATTGGGCCCGGAGCCAGGCATCAATGCCTTTGTCGCGCCAGATGGCCGCTGGCTTGCCTCCTATGTTCCGGGCGAGTTGCGCAGTTATCCTTTCAAGGTGGCGCTGACGCCCGATGGCCAGAAGGTTGTCTGTGTGGACGAGGCCAGCGGCCTGATTGTCCAGCCGGAACATTCCGGGGCTGAACTGTTCTATGGCGAAGACGGCAAGATCTCGCCTGTGGTGCGCCAGGTGGTGGATCTGCTGGAGGGACTGGAGTCGATGCGACCGGCAACCCTGGCGGCTACCGCAGCACTGGCGGCGCATGGGGTGCTGCAACCCTGGCAGGTACAACTGGAAATCGAGGGCCGCGTGCATGGCCTGGCCGGACTGTACCGGGTGGATGAAGCAGTGCTCAATGCGTTGAGCGATGAAGCATTTCTGGCGCTGCGCAGCAGCGGCGCACTTGCGCTGGCTTATGCACAGCTGCTGTCCATACAGCATGTCGCCACGCTGCAAACGCTCGCGCAGGCCCAGGCGGCAGCCGCCAAAGCCAGCGAGCAATTGGTGCGCGCCGGGGAGCTGGATCTGGGCTTCATGCAAAGCGACACGATCCGCTTTTAGCGCTGGTTCATACTCGCAGGCGCCACCATGTACGAAATCACCACCCGCACCACGTACCCGTACAGCGCCATCTGCTACATCACGGTCACCTGGCCGAACGGCGGAGTGTCTACGCAGGGCTCGGGTACGGTGGTGGGGCCCAATGACATCCTGACTGCGTTGCATGTGGTGTTCGATGCCAAGCGTGGCGGCTGGGCCACCAGCGTCACGATCACGCCGGGGTATGACAAGTCCCCGGTCAGTGCCCCCTATGGGGCCTTCACGAACTATGGCAGCCTGGTGGGCCGCACCGACAACTGGGACACCAATGGCGACGGCCTGCTGACCAACGTCGAGGCGCAGTACGACATGGCGGTGATCGGCATGCGCAGCCGCATCGGCGACATCACGGGCACGGTCGGCACGCAGCCGCTGGCAGCGGATTTTTACGGTGTCATGGCCGGCTACCCCGCGCGCGGCACCGGCATGATGGCCGAGGATGTTTTTGCCGATGCGTCAGGGGTCACCGGCGTGTACCAGGTCCGTTCCGGCCTGGGGGCAGGGGCTTCGGGCGGGCCCCTGCTACACACCAGCGGCGGGGTCACCACGGTGGTGGGCACACTGTCCAGCGGCAACTCCAGCAACACGGCTTCTACCTATGCCGCGCTGTATGGCGAGGGCACGTGGGACTGGCTCAACGCCGCCATGGCCGCCAACGACAACCTGATCGCGGACATGCTTCAGTCCGCATTCACCGGAACGCCCGCCAACGATGTGATGACCAGCAACGTGCTGGACAACACGTTTGCGGGAGGCCTCGGTCGGGACACCGTGGTGTTCGCCGGTGCGCGCAGCAGCTACACCATCAGCGTGGGAACCACGGCCACCACGGTTCGTGACCTGAGCTTGAACCGTGACGGCACCGACACTCTGGCAGGCGTGGAGCGGCTGCGGTTTGCCGACGGCTCGGTGGCGCTGGACCTGGCCGGCAACGCCGGCGTCACCGCCAAGATCCTGGGCGCCGTGTTTGGCAAGCAGGCCGTGGCCAACAAGGCTTACGCAGGCATCGGGTTGAACCTGCTGGATGGCGGCATGCTGTACCTGGACGTGATGACGGTCGCGCTCAACGCTCACCTGGGCGCTGGCGCGACCCATGAAGCCGTGGTGACCACGCTGTACACCAACGTGGTGGGGTTTGCGCCCACCGCTGCGGTGCTGGCTTACTACACCGGCCTGCTGCAGTCGGGGCAATACACGCCTGCCACCCTGGGCATGCTGGCGGCCGAGACGCCTGACAACGCCATCAGCATCAATCTCACGGGCCTGGCGGCCACCGGCCTTGACTACACCCCCACGGCCTGAGCGGCCCAGTTACCCCCATGAGCCTGAACCGCGACGACAACCGCTTTGACATCCTGCGCCTGGTGGCAGCCTGGCTGGTGCTCTTCAGCCACTGCTACCCGCTGGGGGGGCGTCCGCAAAACGAGCCCCTGGCCAGCACGCTGGGCATTGACACGCTGGGTGGCGTGGGCGTGGCGATTTTCTTTGTGCTCAGCGGCTACCTGGTCACGATCTCGCTGGAGCGCAGCCCCAGCCTGCGCGAGTTCGCCCGCCGCCGCGCATTGCGCATCTTCCCGGGCCTGGTCGCCATTTGCCTGCTGTGCGTGCTGGTGCTGGGCCCGCTGCTGACCACATTGCCCCAGTCGGTCTACTGGCGCCACAGCATGACCTGGGATTACCTCAAGACCGCCAGCGCCTGGCTCGTCAAATACCCGCTGCCAGGCGTGTTTGCCGACAACCCCGCGCCGCATGCGGTCAATGGCTCGCTGTGGTCGCTGCCGTATGAGATCCGCTGCTACATCGTGCTGGCGCTGGTCAGCCTGGTGCCGGGTTCCCTGCGGCTGAAGGTGTCGCTGGCGGCTGCGGGCCTGGCGGTGCTGCTGCTGGTGCGCCCGCTGGTGCCGCCGGCCACGCCATTCGACAAGTTTTTGGGTCTGGACTATTACCACACCAAGCTGGGCCTGCTGTTTGCGCTGGGCGCGGTGTTTGCCTGCTGGCGGGACCGCATCCGCCCGCTGCTGTGGCCGGCCGCGCTCATGCTGGTGGCGGTGTATTTCCTGGGGCACAGCGTATGGCAGCTGCTGCTGTATGTGCTGGGCCTGGGCACGCTCACGTTGTGGCTGGCGCTGTATGGCAAATGGCTGCCGCGCATTCCGCAGCGCATGGGCGACTGGTCTTACGGCGCCTACCTGTATGGCTTTCCGGTCCAGCAGGTGCTGGCGCATTTCAAGCTGCACGAGGTCAGCTTCATCGGCTACGTGGTGGCCTGTACGGTGGTGACGTTTGCCCTGGCCGGGCTGTCGTGGCACCTGGTGGAAAAGCAGGCCCTGAAGTGGAAGTAGCTGCGGTACGCAACAACCAGGCTCAGGCGTAGGCCAGCCCGGTAGCGGCCAGGCCCACCAGGTTGATGTTGGCGGCGTTCGCAGGTGTGTCTGCTGCCAGCATGCCCAGGGTGGCCGGGGTGTACTGGCCCGACTGCAGCAGGCCGGTATAGAGCGCAAGATCGGCGGCGCCCGGGGCAGCGCCCACCACGTTGGAATACAGCAGCGTCACCACAGACTGCGCAGAAGCGCCCACACCCAGCTTTGCATCCAGTGCAAGCTGCATCACACTGTCGTAGCTGCTGCCCGCATCCAGCAGCTGCAGGCCGATGGCCGCGTAGTCGCGGTTGGCCACGGCCTGCGCGCCAAACACGGCGCCCAGAATTTTGGCCGTGGTGCCTGCGTTGCCCGCCGTGTCGAACGCCAGCTTGTA